>CAZNVW010000086.1:0-10517 GCA_964576595.1 uncultured Verrucomicrobiales bacterium | reverse complement strand
GTTGCCGACCTAATAGCAGATCGTTACGCGTTGTCTTTCTTAGTCAGCCGCCTCGCTCCTGCGAGGCGGCTCTATTGGGTTAAGGGAGTAGAGGGAAGGCAAATTTCCTGTTGTTTTAACTACTTTTTATTTTATGAAACTGGCTTTGGATGCCATGGGGGGCGACAATGCTCCCGGTATCAATATGGAGGGAGCGGCCCTTGCGCTGAAGGACTTCCCCGATATTGAAAAGATTTATCTGGTAGGCGATGAGGCTTTGCTGAAACGGGAGTGCGACTCCAGAGGATTGACCGGGAGCCGGGTGGAGATCGTTCCCGCCTCCGAAGTGGTGGGGATGAATGAGTCCGGTCTTATGGCCGTTCGGCAGAAGAAGAATTCCTCCATGTCCCTTTCCGTTGACCTTGTCAAGAACGGGGAGGCTCAAGCCGTCATCAGTGCGGGGAATACGGGAGCCGCCGTCGCCGCGTCGACGATCAAGCTGCGCCTGCTTAAGGGGGTGGAGCGGGCCGGCATCGCGTCTCCTCTGCCGAACAGTTACGGATACTGCAATTTGCTGGATGCCGGGGCCAATCCCGAGGCAAAGCCCTCCCACCTGGTGGGGTATGCTCTGATGGGCACTGTGTTTGCCCGGCATTTTTACGGTGTCGAGCAGCCTGTCGTAGGGCTGATGTCGAACGGGGAAGAGGACGAGAAGGGTACGACCTTTACCAAGGAGACGTTTGCCCTTCTCCATCGGCTGGATGAGGAAGGCCGTTTGCCGTTTGTTTTCCGGGGCAACGTGGAGGGGCATGATTTGTTCGACACGCGCCTTGATGTGGTGCTGACAGACGGCTTTACGGGCAATGTCCTGCTCAAGACATGCGAGGCGACATTCAAGGCCATGTCCAAATGGCTCAAGCAGGAGATGATGGCTACTCCGCTGAGGAAGATGGGCGCTCTGATGAGTCAGGGAGCCTTCAAGGCGCTGAAACAGCGCGCTTCTTATGAAACGGTGGGCGGGTGCCCGCTTCTTGGCGTGAATGGCGTTTCCATTATTTCCCATGGCGGTTCCAATGGCTGGGCGATGAGAAATGCCCTGCGGGCCGCTCGCGACATGATTAAAAACGGCATCAATCCCCAGATAGAAGAGGCTTTTGCCCATCTCGGCCCCATAGAGGGGTGAGAGGGCTCCGGTTTGATACCAAGTCGGCCCGATTCCTGCGGAGCCGGGCTGGCTTGCGTGATTTGTTTGTCTGAATAGGGAAAGGGAATACGGCCCTAAAAAAGCCCGGGAAAGAGGGCTTTCTCGGGCGGGGGGGGGGGGGAAGAAAAGGAAGGGGGCTGTCTTATTTTACGCCGGGAAACGGAGGTTCGTTTATATTTGCCTCGTTGTAATCTTTCATGATTTCCGCAAATTTCATGACAATTCCTTTGATTTTAAGCTCGGTCCATTTTTTGGGTGTTCTTCCCTGCGCCTTGGCGACAAGCTTGAGCGTTTTCATAGTTTTGCTATCCAGAGTCAGCGTGAGAGTCTCCTGATCCTGGAGCTGCTGCTCGTTTGTTTCTTTTGCGTTTTGCATGGCGGTAGAGTTAAGCGGAGAGGAATGATGGTTGACTGGATGGCTTGCAAGAGCGGGGACGAAGTCCCGCTTGTCTGACGAAACTTCATAACGCTCTGATTTCTTTGAATATTCCACCATTTTGAATAATGGACAAGAATTTTATAGTATTATTCATTTAAAAGGATGATATTTCTCGTTTTGCGTATCTCGGATTAAAGTAATTGCATTTTTAGTTATTTTTTGCGAAAAAAACAAAACAAATGTTAGAATTCCGTTTTATTGGAAAATGATTTTTAGAAATAAATTTTTTTAAAAAATATTGGAAAAAGAATTATTATATAGCGTTAAGAATAGGATATTTCCGTATTTTTATATTTCTCTCTGAGACGGATTGATTGGAAAAAAGAGACGAAAAAACCGTTTTCTCCCGGGAAGAAAACGGCTGATGGCAGACGGGGGTGTCAAAGAAGATTACCCCAGAGAGACGAGTTCAAAATGTTTGTTGATACTGTCGTACACGCCATAGGAGACTTTGCCGGATCTGCCCATGATTTCGCCGGGATTGGCGATCAGCGTGCCATTGGGCAGGCGGCGGGACTCCGCGGCATGGGTGTGCCCGTAAAAGACCGCGCTGAATTGGCCTGACAGCGCCTGGGACTGGGCGATCTGGGGGTAATGGGTCAGGGCATATTTGGAGTCTTCGATGATGAGCTCGGCTACTTGCCCGTGCAGATGCAGGTGGTCGAACCGGCTTTCCACCCGGGACAGGCTGAGGGGGTCTCCGTCGTTGTTGCCGAGTACGGCGTTGATGGGGCCGCTGAACCCCTCTGCAAGGCTCTCCAGCGTAAACGGGGAGCAAAGGTCGCCCAGATAGAACAGGCGGTCGCACTCTTGTGTCCGTATGCTTTTCAGGGCCTGGGTCAGATGGTCCAGACGGTCGTGGATGTCGCTGAGAACGGCAATTTTCATGGCAGAGGGGGAGGGAAAACGCCCGTATCTTCCAGCGGGAAGGTACGGGCGGGGATGAATCAGATGTGGATGGCTTCTCCGTGCGCGTCCAGAGTGGCTTCGTGGATGGCTTCGGAGAGAGTGGGGTGGGCGTGTATGGTGGAGTGGATGTCGGCATCTGTGACTTCCATTTCCAGACCGAGACCGAGTTCCGCGATGAGTTCCGTCGCGTTTTCTCCGATAATGTGCGCGCCCAGCAGCTCGCCGTTTTCCTTGCCAAACAGGAGTTTGACAAAACCTTCCGTATCGCCGGAGGCTTGTGCCTTGCCGATAGCCTGGAAGGGGAATTTGCCGACATTGTATTCTATCCCGCTGTCCTTGAGGGCTCCCTCCGTCTTGCCGACAGAGGCGACTTGAGGATGGCAGTAGGTGCAGCCGGGGAAGTTGCCCACTTTGCGGGGCTTGTGGCCGTCGAGGAAGAGTCCTTCCACCGCCTGGGTCGCTTCAAAGGAGGCGACATGGGCGAGCCAGGGCGGCCCGATGATGTCTCCTGCGGCATAAACGCCGGGGATGCTGGTCTGGTAGCGGTCGTCCACTTTGATGTAGCCGCGGTCCGTCAGCGCGGGCTGGACATCTCCCGGGATCATGACGGGCTGTACGCCGATGGCGACAAGGCAGACGTCGGCGGAGATTGTTTCTTCTCCCTTCGGTGTTTTGACGGTGATTTCCACGCCCGAGCCGGTCACTCGGGCGTCTGTCATGGCCGTGTCGGTCAGGCAGCGTATGCCCTGCCGGCCAAGGAGCTTGGTCAGCGTCGCTCCGACTTCCTCGTCTTCGACAGGCAGGAGGGTTTTCTGCATTTCCACAAGGGTCACTTTGGTGCCGAAGGAGTTGTAAACAGAGGAGAGCTCCACGCCAATGGCTCCCGCGCCAATGACGATCATCGAGTCGGGGCGGTTTTCCATGACCAGGGCTTCACGGGAGCCGATGACTTTGTACCCGTCAAAGGGCAGGTTCGGCAGGGGGCGGGATTTGCAGCCCGTGCAGATCAGGATTTTCTTTCCCTCTACCACGGTCTTTTGACCGTCGGCGCCTGTGACTTCCACCTGGCTGCCGGATTTCAGGAAAGCCTGTCCGTTAAGGAAGGTGATCTTGTTTTTCTTGAACAGGAATCCGATGCCCGCCGCCAGACGGTCGGCGACCTTGCGGGAGCGGCCGATAACGTCGGACCAGTTAAAGGAAAGGTTGTCGAAGGAAAGGCCGAATTCCTTGGCTCGTTTGTTCATGGTCGTATAGACCTCGGCGTTCTTCAACAGGGCCTTGGTGGGGATGCAGCCCCAGTTCAGGCAGGTGCCCCCGGCCTTTTCCTTCTCAATGCAGAGAACGTTCTGGCCGAGCTGGGCCGCACGGATGGCGCCGACATATCCGGCGGGGCCGCCGCCGATGACAATAAGGTCGTAAGTCATGATAGCGTCACTATATACCCGGCAGGCGCCTGCCGTAAATCGCAAAGAGGGGGGAGAGTGCTTTTAGGGCTAGAAACAGTACTCTTCTGTCATCATCAGAGAGGTGGGAGCTTCTCCTCCCCTTCCTCCCCGCTGCATTATGGAGATCCCCCAGTCATCCAGAAGCTGTTCTTCCTCTTCTCCCTCCAAAGACAGGTCGCGAGGCTGTCCCTCTGTTTTTTTCAGGATGGCGACAGACGTTTCTTCCTCGTATGTTCCTTCGAGCCAAAAATCAAGGCGGCCTATTCGCTGCCAGCCCAGTTTGACAGTGTCTCCCTCTTTTAATTCTGCCATCTCTTCGGCAAAAGGGAAATGGTTTGCCAGGAAAGAGAGTTCATGGAGCCTGGCATCCTGTTTGTCTCCTGCCGCGCGATGGTAGAGATAATGCGTTATTTCAAAAGTCGCCAATATCCCGGAGTGGCTGCAGTTTTCCGGGCAGTTGGAGAACGGGCAATGCTGTTGTTTTTTGCCTTTGAAGACGGCCGTGGCAAGATGCGTTCCCAGTTTGATCTGAAGTACGGAACGCTCCAAACTCCCGCCGGAAGAGCAAAGATACTGGTCGAGCCCGTTTAGAGCCTCTTTGGTTTTGTCAGATAGAGACGGGATTTTGTGAATCAGGCTATTCACGTGCGGCTTCTTCCGGCGTCAGTTTTTTCAGAACGGTGACCGGGCGTTCCGGGAAACTGGATTGATTTTCGGTCACATAATTGTGATTCCAGCACAGGAGTACTTTGTCTCCCGGCTTGAGGGACTCCACGAGCTGCCTGTTTTCCGGAGTCAGCTCCGATTTGCCCAGGGTGTTTTCCACCATGACCTGAAAGCCGGTTTGCTTCGGGTCTCCGTATTCTCCCGGCTTTTCGTATTTGACGTAACGGTTTATGGTAAAGGAGGCCAGCTGGCCGGAGTCGCCGCATTGGTCGGGGCAGAGAGCCGTCATGCCCTTGCAGACATGTTTTTTGATGCCGTCGAAAGTGGCGATCGTCATGTGGCTGCTGAGGAGCTCCGTCTTTGCGGCGGGGGCGGGATTTTCAGACACGGGTTCCCGGGCTGGCACGGAGTTTTTTTTGTTTGCTTCTCCCAGAGTGGTTTTCAGGGCGGCCAGAACGCCGACAAGAAGGACGGCAGAGATGATCAGACGCGATTTTTTCATGAGCTATCCTTGGGAGAAGGGCGGCCCTGTGTCAAGACATGTCCGCGGATTCGGGCATATCCTGACACAAGGTGACGTGATTTTTACTGAACGGGGACAGGTTTGTGTCCTGTCGCCTTCATAACGAATTCTACGATCGGAGCCGGGTCCGGCAGGCTGTGGGGGTGGTGGCCTATGCCCGGCTTGTGGATGACTGTGATTTTGCCGCCCAGTTTTTTGTAGCGTTGTTCGACAATGGCGGTGTTTTCTTCTACGGGCACGACGTCATCGGCGTTTCCGACGACGGCAATGACGGGGACGCGGGCCTTGGCCAGAGAGGCGAGATTGTCTATGGGGTTGAGCTTGTAGTCGAGAGCCTGCTGCTCCGTAAAGCCATAGACCTGCTGCAGTCTGTTCCAGTCATCCGGGGAGCCCTTGCCCTTGCCCTTGCCTCCCGGCCAGCTCTTGAAGTCGCAAACGGGGGCATCTACATAGAGGGCCGCCACTTTTTTGGGGTTTTTGATAGCCCAGTTGAAGGCGAACAGGCCGCCCCGGCTGAATCCCTCGACGACGGGTTTGGGAGACAGGCCGTATTCCCTGATGATGAACTGGTAGAATTGATCCATGATTTCCAGGGATTTCGGCGAGCCGTACATATTCTGCATGTCAATGTAGGCGACGCAGAATCCCTGTTTCAGCAGGGCGATATCAGCCTGGGGGAAGGCCCCGAAGAATTCGGTTCGCCATATCCACGGGGAGCCTTTCAGTTTTTTGGCGGGGAGGACAAGCAGGGCGTTTCTGCCATCTACTTTGAAAGAGAGTTTGGTAAAGCCGTTCCAGAGGTCGGCTGAGACGCCGTCCTTGAGGTATTTCAGGGCGTGAATGCTGATTCCCGCCGGGATTCCGGGACGCTCGTATTTGGTCTCCGAGAGCCAGGCATGCTTGTAGGTTTGCTGCTTTTGGAAGGCCTTGTCGAAGTCCTGTCCCTGGGGGAAGGTTACTTTTCCCGGGAAGCCCATTTTTTTCGCCAGTTGAGGCCAGATGGCTTCGGCAATGAAGCGATGGCCCTCCGCACCCGGATGGATGCCGTCGCCGGCATAAGTGAAGTTGGGGTTCTCCGCCTTTTTGGCTTCGATGGATTTTTTGACGGCGGGGCGGATGTCGATGACGTTCCAGCCCTGCTTCTCCTGGGAGACGAGCCAATTGGAGTAGGCGTCGAGTACTTCATCATAGTTGCCGGGAGCTTTGGCCTTGTTGTCTGCCTGGAAGGGCGGCGGCGTGATGATGATGAATTTCGCGCCGGCTTTTTCGATGTCGTTTTTCAGCCGGGTCATGCCTTTTTTGTAGGCGTCGAACCGTTCCTTGTCCAGGGGCTGGTAGATCCCGTCGTTCATGCCGTAGCCTCCGATGACGAAATCGGGTTTGTAGGCTTTGAGGATGCGGCCGAGTCGGTCATGTATGCAGGGGCGGGGGAAGGCTCCTCCCGCATGGCCTTGTTCGGAAAGCCCGGAGGCGGTTTCACTCGGGAGGGCGAAGTTGACGATCTCCGCGTTTTCGAGTGATTTTTGCTGTCTCAGGGCGCTTTCTATCAGGGTGGGCCATTGGCCGCCATAGGGGATGCTGTCTCCAATGATGGCGATTCTTTTTTCTGCTGCCCGGGACAGGGGAGCCAGGAACAGCCCCAGGAGCAGGGCTGTCAGCAGGGTGATGAGTGCGTGTGCGGTTTTCATGGTAATGAAGAGGTGTTATTTGCTTTTGCCCGCTCCGCATGCGGCGGCGGGGGAGTAGAGCGGGTCTATTTGGGAGAGCAATGCGGCAATCTGTTTACCCAGTATTTTGTAGCCGGCGTTGTTCAGATGAACCGTGTCCAGCATGAGTTCATTTTTCGGGATGGATGAGCCGTCCGGGCAGAAGGCTTTGCTCAAGTCGGCGAAATGGACCCGGCCCTTTTTTTCCATGCGGGAGAGGAGTTGATTGGTCTTTTTGATGGGCTCGGCCAGCTCCGGCTCCTTGCGGGGCAGGATGCCGAGGAGGAGTATTCTGGATCGGGGCGATTTCTTCTCCAATAGCTCAATTAGGGCTTTTGCGTGGGCGGCGCAGACTTGGGGCGTGTCTTTTCTGTGGCCCAGATTGTTTGTGCCGATAAGCAGGATGATGACCCGGGGCGCGGTGCCGTCGAGTTCCCCGTTTTCTATGCGGTAGTAGGCGTTATCGATATAGTCGTAGCCGAATCCCATGTTAGTGACGGCATGGGGGGCAAAGGTCTCCTTCCATGAGCCTTCGGCAAATGCGCCGAAGTTGTCCCTGGGGGCTCCGCCCCAGTGGTGAGTGATACTGTCGCCTATCATCACATATTCCGGTTTGGTCTCCTTGTGCCTGTCCAGGACCATCCGGTGTCTGTTTTGCCAGTTGTAGGAGTCTCGTTGGTGGGGCTCGCTTTTAAGAGTGGAAGGGATTGCCGCCGGCGCGAGCGGCATAAACAGCAATGTCAGGGAAAGGTAAAACAGAGGTTTCATGACGTTAAAGAATACGATTTATGGGCATCTTTTCTTTCAGAAAAAAAGATATTGATCTATATTATAAGTATGCTTATTATTTTTTGCGGGTGCGGTGCCAGGGCGGAACGGGCGCCGCACCCGACTTTTTGATTCGTTCCGCGATAATGTTAAATGAAAAAAATATGATGGAATTCTCTTTTTCTCTTGAGATGAATGTCTCCCCGGAAGCGGTATGGCGGTATTATGAAAATCTCGATCTGTGGCCCGTCTGGGAAGAGGATCTTGAGGAGATTTCCCTGGACGGCGGTTTCAAGACCGGCTCCCGGGGCGTAATGAAGTTGGCGGGCATGCCGCCTTTGTCCTATGTTTTGTCGTCCGTGATTCCCCGGCGTGAATTTTGGGATGAGACGGAGACTCCTCTGGGGCGGATTTGTTTTGGACATGTGATTGAGGAAGGGAGGACAGGGTCTGTTCTGGTGAGACACACGGTTCGTTTGGAGTCTCCGGCAGCAACGAAAGAGAGTGTCTGCTTTCTCCAAAAGATATTTTCGGATGTTCCGGGGTCTCTTCTTCTGTTAAAAAAGGCGGCAGAGAATGAACCGCTTTCCATCCAGGGATAAAAACGACTCCGAAAAGGCGACAGGACTGCTTTTCATGCGGGTGTACAACAAGTGGCACAGCCTGATAAAGAACAGGCTGAGAGAGCTGGATATTACCCACCCCCAGTTTGTCGTCCTGACGTCGATCGGCTATCTCTCCCAGTTTGGGGAAGAGGTGACTCAAGTGATGATTTCCCGACTGGCGGGAATGGATGTCATGTCCCTGTCCCAGATTTTGAAACTGCTGGAGAAGAGAGGCTTTCTCCGGAGAGAGGCGCATTCATCCGATACCCGGGCCAAATCCGTTCGCCTGACGGAGGCCGGGCAGGACAGGATGGAGCGCGCCCTCCCTTTGGTTGAGTCTGTGGACGCGCAGTTTTTTGGAGCGTTGAAGGAGGAGGAAGACGGCTTTCTCCAAATGCTCCTCCGGCTTAATGCCGATTGCCCGGATGGGACTGAAGGCCGGTGACGTTTTAGTGCCTTTTTTTGCCGCTTCGCTCGTTCAGGCCGCCGCAGTGGGGGCAGGCGATCAGTTTTTGCTTGTCCGGGTTAAGGAAATGATACCCGCACAGGCGGCAGGCGATATGTGTTTTTTTGCGCCGGCGCCGTCGGAAGATATCCGAAGCCGTCTGCAGGCCCCAGGTGACCGCCAGCAGTCCTATGCCCATGATGGTCAGCAGCAGGATCAGCCTGTCATAGCTGATTTCAATCATGGGCGGCTTCCTCCTTCCATTCGAGCGAGACGATTCCCCGGCCTCCGCTGCGGGAGGGCTTCCAGGGCAGGGACTTTAGCCATCTCTCCGTTTTGTGGAGGGTCAGGGCGTTTTCCTTGTCTCCGTTTATGGGCAGTACGATGTCGGCCTTGCCTTCCGGCGTGATGACGATCATGAAGTCGGCGCGCACTCCGGAAAAATCGTTTTCCCCTTTCCATGAGGGAACCTGGGCGTCGAGCAGTCCGGCGAGCTCAGGGGAGAGGGAGAGGAAGTGGGGCAGGACCGGGCGGGGAGCTCCGTCGGGGCGGGGAGCGGGAGTCTTGTCATTCAGAAGGGTCAGATCGACAGGCGGGAGGGTGCGATTCCAGCTGAGATCTTCTTCCCCCTTTTTATCAAAGAGCGTATCGGGGTAGTCTCTGGCTTCCGGAGCCCAGTCAAAAATCCCTGCGGTCATGGGCTGGGAGAGCTGATCGTCGATTCCCTTTGCCTGGGGATCGACATCCGGGTGTCCGCGAGTGGCGAGGGAGGTCATTCTGCGGGCCTTGGCAAGCATGCTCTGGGTGAGGTTGCCGCCGTCCTCCTTGAGTAGAAACAGGGTGCCCGTGCGTTTTTTCCCGGTGTCGGAGACGGGATTGGGGAAGTCAAAAAGCTGGAGGAAGAGGAAGTGGACGATCAGTGACAGGAAAACAAAAAAAAGCAGAGGATAGGCCAGCGGGTGCATATTCCGCCAGTTAAAGACGAGCCCCGCCTCCTTGTCCTTTAGAAGTTGCTTTTTTTTGCTCCAGAACATACCGGAAATCAGGACAGGGGGTCGGCGGCCAGCGCGCAGGTCATGCCCCGGCTGAGGACGAGCTCGATCAATTGTTGTTCGAGCGACCGGCTGACGGAGCCGTCCATACGCAGAACGACAAAAATTTGCGATTTTTTATGAACGAGCTCCACGTCCGTTTTCATTTTATCCAGCGCGCTTTCCAGATGGGGCAGGCTGGTGATGCGCTCGTTGTTGAGGAAAAAAACGGGAGCGCTCCCGCCGGAGACGGTGATGGTCGCCATATTCGGCGTCTGGGAGAGAATGTACTGTGATTTGGGGAGCTGGATTTCGATGCCCCGGGAGACCCCTATTTTGGTCGAAGCCATGGTGATGACCAGCACGACGATCACCAGATCTAGCACGGCTGCGATATGGACGAAATAGGGGCGATCGGGAAGGGTGCTTTCCAGTTTCATGGCGTTTCCGGAACAGGGCGGCTAGTTTTTGACTCCGGGATTGCCGGCCTCTTTTTCTCCGGCCTGTTTCGCGGCTCGTTTTGCATCGGCCAGTATGTTTACCGTTTCGATGCCCGCCCGTTCGATTTCATTCAGCACCAGTCTGGCGCGGGCCGCCAGGAACATATAGAAAAGATAGGCGGGAATGGCGATCGCCAGTCCGAGGGCTGACGTGATCAGAGCCTCGAAGACCGCCTGCGAGAGTCCCGTCCCGGAGACCTTGTCATCGGCGAAATTGATCTGATAGTAGAACTTCATCAACGCCAGCAGAGTGCCCAGCAGGCCGAGCAGGGGGGCGACCGTGGCGACGGTCAGCAG
>CAZNVW010000085.1:0-10527 GCA_964576595.1 uncultured Verrucomicrobiales bacterium | reverse complement strand
TCGAGGACGACTTTCCACTTGCCCGGTTCGGGTGAGTAAAAGCGGTAGTTCTCTATGGCCTGATCGGCAGACCAGTTAAAGACAAACAGCCGCCCGCCCCGTTCATAGACGATGACTTTGTTCAGCTCGTCGGAGTGTACGAGATTGGCGTTCCCGGCCAGAAGCATATCCGTTTTTTCCGCCAGCTCCACCATGTCAGCGTCAAAATCTGACAGGTAATGGTAGCGGAGCAGGTCATTGTGCACGAGCGACCACTGGCGGCGGCAATGCTGGTAGCTCCAGTCGTTGCCCTCGCGGGGGAAGTCTATCCACTCGGGGTGTCCGAATTCGTTCCCCATGAAGTTCAGCCAGCCTTCGCCTCCCGCGCTGAGGGAGATCAGGCGTATCATCTTGTGCAGGGCCATGCCCCGGTCGATAACGAGGCTTTCCTTCTCCTTCGCCATGTTCCAGTACATGTCCGCATCCATCAGGCGGAAGGCGATGGTCTTGTCTCCGACGAGCGCCTGGTCGTGGCTTTCCGCATAGGCGATATGGGCCTCTCCGTGGCGGCGGTTGGTCAGCGTGTACCAGAGTTCACCCATATTCCACTCTTCGTCGGTTTTATCCTTGAGCAGCTTTATCCAGTAATCGGGGATGCCCATGGTCAGGCGATGGGTAAAGCCCAGGCCGCCTTCATCTACCGGACGGCAAAGCCCCGGCATGCCCGACATGTCCTCGGCTACGGAAAAGGCGCCCGGCTTGATGGTCTGGATCAGGGTATTGGCGAGCTGCAAGTATGTCACCGCATCGGGGTCTACCTCCGCCCCGAAATAGGACTCGTAGCCGGAGAATTCCCTGTGCCCCCGGTGCAGGTAGAGCATGGATGTCACGCCATCGAAGCGGAAGCCGTCGAAGCGGAATTCCTCCAGCCACCAGCGGATGTTGGACAGCAGGAAGGCAAGCACCTCGTCCCGGCCATAGTCAAAGCACTTGGAATCCCAGTCGGGGTGATTGCCGAGCGCGCCGCTGTGGAAGTACTGGCCGCCGGAGCCGTCGAAATTGTTCAGCCCTTCCGCGACATTCTTGACGGCGTGGGAATGCACGATGTCGAGCAGGACGGCGATGCCCATGCCGTGAGCCTTGTCGACGAGGTACTTCAGATCCTCCGGCGTGCCGAATCGTGAAGAGGGGGCGAAAAAGGAGGAAACGTGGTACCCGAAGGAGCCGTAATAGGGATGCTCCTGCACGGCCATGAGCTGCACGACGTTATAGTGGCACTTCTTGATCCAGGGCAGCACGTTGTCCGCAAACTCGCGGTAGGTATGTACTGCGGGAGATTCCCCGGCCATGCCCGTATGGGCCTCATACACAAACGGCACCTTGATCCGGGAGGGGTCGAGGGAGTGCTTCCACTCATACACCTGCTCCGGCGCCCATATCTGCGCGCTGAAATCATAGGTCACCGGATCCTGAACCACGCGGGAGGCAAACGCGGGGATGCGGTCGAGCCGCGAGCCGTCATTGCCGAGGACATGCACTTTTACCTTCTGGCCGTGTTTCAGCGCGTCGGGCGGCAGGATGATCTCCCACACACCGGAAGACTTCGCCCGGAGCGCATGAGATTCCCTGTTCCACTCATTGAAGTCTCCCGTCAGCCACATGCCCCTGGCCGAAGGCGCCCATTCCCTGTACACCCATTCCCCTGTTTCGGCATCCCGGCGAATTCCCAAATAATCCGCCTGAGTAGAAATTTTTTCCAAATCGACGAACTTGCGGCGAATTCCCTTCATCCGCCAGTCATACAGCTTTTGACGCGCCTGAATCGCCCTGGTAAAAGGAGCCAGCCAGGAATCCGCCAATACCAGCCCGGGAATTTGAGGTCTTCTCATGTCTTATTTTTACACCCTGAAAACATAAAAGAAAAGAGAAAGCTCCCCCTTTTTTTTCCGCAAAATCCCTGCTTGAAAAAAAAGGGGAAGAAGCTAGGATGTTTTACCGTATATACATTAAATATGAGGGCTACCTTTCTCTATTCCATGCTCGCGTTTGCCACACTGGCCTCCGGAGTCTCCAAAGACACTCCCGCCAAAGCGGTTAATCGGGCCCGTATCGTCCATTCCGTCTCCGACCTGGCTCACGAGTTCTCCTTCTATACGGACGGACGCTTTGCCGGACAGTATTTGAACGGGCACAAGGATGTCCGTAACTGGGGCAACCTGTATGGTCTGGATGTGTCGAATGCCAATTTGATCAATCTGCTCGGCTGCGACTCCCGGGTGAAGTACAATGCGAAGGACATCCAGTTCCTGAATAAATTCATGACGGTAAACGGCGGGGGAGTCCTCGTCGCCTTCTCCCCGGGGAATGAAGGGATGGAAAATCTTCTCAAGGAATGGGGAGTCTCCTCTCAGGAAAAGGCCCAGCCGCCCTTTTCCTTTGCCCGCAAAGAAGATTCCGAAACTATAGACGCCCCAATCGTGGGAGGGCAGTCACCCGTTCTCAAGTTTGACTCGCCCAAGGATTGGACCGTCATTGTCGAGGATGCCGAAAAACGCCCCATCGTCGCGATGAAAAAAGTGGGTAAGGGCCGCCTCCTCGTCATCCCCCGGAATATGCTCGGCAGCCGCCCGGACGCCTCGGACCCCCACAATGCCGAATGGGTCTCCCCCCTGCTTGTGGAGGCATCCTCAGGCAAACGGGTATCCGACAGCAAACCGCTCAGCGGGAATGGTCTGACCTCCATGGGCAATGAGAAAAAAGTCGGTACGCAGACTTATTACTTCAGTGATTACCTTGAACCCTATTTCGAGGTCATGGCCAAAATAGATGCCGAATGCCGTCCCCTGATACAGAAACGCATGGGCGTCCCCCTTTCCAAGGGCATGGCGAGCGGCGTCGGCCTGCTCGCGACAGATGGCGGGGGATTCTCCAGCGGCCCCAATGTCGGACTGGCCGTCTTCTGGGAAGACTTCCCCAAAGTCAAACACGGCATGATTGAATTCCTGACGCATGAGTCCGTTCATTCCTGGGTGCTTCCCCACCCGGAAGTCTGGAACGAGCCGATCGCCACTTATGTGGGCGACCTGGTCATGGGAGACGCGGGCTTCAAGGAGGAAGGCGACCGGAGAATTGCCGGCGTCATTGAGAGGGCTTCACGCATCGACCCCACCATGAAGCTCTACGATCTCAATGGGGAAAAATCCGCCTATGAAGCCCCCGATCTGGATGACGGGCAGAAAAACGACATCCACTGGGGAAAAACATTCTGGGTATTTGAAGAGCTCAGAAAGCAGGACCCGGACTTTATGGCGAAATACTTCCAGGTCAAGCGGAAATATGTCCCCGCCGCCCTGCCGGAAAAATACAGCATCCATGATACCGTCGCCCTGCTGAGCGTCGCTCTGGGCAAGGATCTGTACCCCTGGTTCAATGAACACGGCATCAAGGCGGACCCCGCCAAAAAGAGCATCAGGGTGCCCCTGATCAAAAAGAAATAATTTCTTTTCCCCTTCCCTTTACAGCCGGCTTCCCGTTTCGGGACGCCGGCTTTTTTCTTGTCTTTTTTTCTTTTACTCCTAAAAGCTAATCAATCATGAAATATATTGCGCCCCTGTTGTTGTGCATGATTGCCCTGGCTCCCCTTTCCGCAGGGGAATCCGAATTTGACGTCCTGCTCAAGCGCGCCGGACAGGGAAACCCCAAATCCCAATGCGATGTTGCCGCCTGCTACGCTCAGGGGAAAGGAGTAGCGCAAAACTGGGAAAAAGCGGCCGAATGGTACGGCAAATCAGCCCGGCAGGGCAACGCCAAAGGACAATATAACTACGGCTCCTGCCTTATCGCGGGAAAAGGAGTCGAAAAAAATATAAGGGAAGGCCTCTCCTGGTGGGAAAAATCCGCCGGGCAAAACAATGCGTCGGCCTGTACCGCTCTTGGCATGGCTTACCTCAGGGGAGATCCCCTCCCTCGGGATTCAACGCTCGGCCTCTCCTGGCTGACAAAGGGAGCGGAGCTGGGAGACCCCGTGGCGCAGGCCAATCTGGGAAAATGCTATGAAGATGGTATCGGCGTCGGGCAGGATAATGATACGGCTATCAAGTGGTACCGCAAATCAGCGGAACAGGGCAATGCCTACGCCCAGTGCCAGGTGGCCTCATATTACGAGTTTCTGAAGAGCAAAGGCGTCCCCGATACGGAGAAGGAAGCTCTCAAATGGTATAAGTTGTCGGCGGATCAGGGCGACCCTGTCGCAGAATACAATATGGGGCGCATGTACAGGGATGGAAACGGAGTGCCCAAAGACACGAAGGCCGCCAGAGAATGGTTCGAAAAGGCGGCAAAACACGGCAATAAATATGCGGTCGAAGTTTTGAAAAGCCTCTAAATTCGCATGATTAAAAAAACAGGGTCTGCTCTCCGGGGAGAGCAGACCCTGAACTTTATAAAAAAGCGTATTTTTTACTCGATCACCTGGAGCTTCGCCGCCTGCTCTTCCGTCAGTTCGACGAATTGCCAGGGCAGGCCGTGCTTGTTGAGCTCTTCCATGAAGGGATCGGGATCGTTCTGCTCCATGTTGATGACGCCGGGGCCCTGCCATTTGCCGTCGAGCAGCATTTTGGCTCCGATCATGGCGGGCACGCCCGTCGTGTAGGAGATGGCCTGGGAGCCGACCTCGCGGAAGCAGTCCTCATGGTCGCAAATATTGTAAACGTACAGGGCCTTCGGCTTGCCGTCCTTTGTACCGACAACTACGTCGCCGATGCAGGTGCGCCCCTTTGTGGTCTTGCCGAGATCCCCGGGGTCGGGCAGGACTGCCTTGAGGAATTGGAGGGGGATGATCTCCACGCCATTGTACGTCACCGGGTCAATGCGGGTCATGCCGACATTCTGGAGCACTTCCAGGTGCTTCAGATAGTTGGGAGAGAAGGACATCCAGAACTGGGCGCGCTTGATCGTCGGGATGTGCTTGACCAGAGACTCCATCTCCTCGTGATACATGCGGTAGATTTCGTAGGTACCGACTTCCTGGGGACAGGTGAAGGACTGGTGCATCGACATCGGAGCCGTTTCGACAAAGGCGCCGTTTTCCCAGTGGCGGCAGGGAGCCGTTACTTCGCGGATATTGATCTCCGGGTTGAAGTTGGTCGCGAACGCCTGGCCGTGGTTGCCCCCGTTTACGTCGATAATGTCGAGAGTCGTGATCTCGTCGAAATGGTGCTTCAGGGCCCAGGCGGCAAAAACATTCGTCACGCCGGGGTCAAAACCCGAGCCAAGCAGGGCCGTGAGCCCGGCCTGACGGAATTTTTCCTGATAGGCCCACTGCCACGAGTATTCGAACTTGGCGACATCGCGAGGCTCGTAGTTGGCGGTGTCCATGTAGTTGACTCCCGCCTCCAGGCAGGCGTCCATCAGATTAAGATCCTGATACGGCAGGGCGACATTGATCAGCAGCTGGGGCTTGATCTCGCGCAGCAGGGCGACGGTCTCGGCGACATTGTCGGCGTCCACGGCATGAGTGACGATCTCGCGGCCCGTGCGCGCCTTCACATCGGCGGCGATGGCGTCACACTTCGACCTGGTGCGGGAGGCCAGGTGAATGTGATGAAAGGTTTCGGGGAGTTGCGCGCACTTGTTGGCGACAACGTGGCCGACGCCTCCGGCGCCGATGATCAGTACGGTATTCATTTAATAAAATTAAAAAAGAATCCCCGGTTCCGCCGGGCCGTTTCCCCGCACCTGCGAGGCGCGGGTATCTCACCCTTTTCCGGCTTTGGAGTCAATAGGAAAAGACATTTCCCAACATGACAATTACGACGCAAAACGACCGCTCCCGGACGCCTTTTGTGGTAACAAAGGAATGGACGGGAGACCGGCTTTCCCTTAGCATGGGTGAGCGTCCGCCTCAGGCCCTTTTCCCATGAACGATTCCGCCTCAGAACAACCCAGCCTGTTTTCTTTGGGCGACTTATCCGCCCCGTCTCCCGAATCATCCCGAAGCGTCCCGCCCGCTTCCGAAACAGGGGACTCCCTGCGACGGGAGATAGCCGCCAGGCGGGCCGAGCTGGAGCGTCACAACCGCCTGTATTATATCGACGCGACTCCGGAAATTTCAGATGCGGAATATGATCGACTTTTCCGCGAAGTGGAAGAGATGGAAAAAGCCCATCCCGAGCTGGACGATCCCAACTCCCCTACCCGCCGGGTAGGCGGCGCGCCTCTGGAGGGATTTGTGCAAATAGAGCACGCCCTGCCCATGCTCTCCATTGACGACGTCTTTGAGAAGCCGGGCGCGGAGGTTCCCGACGAGGAGCTGGTCGAGTACTACAACCGTCTCGTCAAGCTGGTGGGGCACGACCAGTTCACCCTTTCCGTAGAGCCCAAGATCGACGGCGTCGCGGTCTCTCTCGTGTACCGCGAGGGCAGTCTGCTCCATGCCGTCACGCGGGGAGACGGGACAAAGGGCGACGACATCACCGTCAATGTCCGCACCATACGCTCCATCCCCCTCGTATTGCAGGGACAGGACGTCCCCCGCCTTCTGGAAGTACGGGGAGAAATATTCATGGAGAACGAGGCGTTCGCCCGGATGAATCAGGAGCGGGATGAGGAGGGGCTGAGCGTATTCGCCAATCCGCGCAACGCGACCGCCGGCACATTGAAACAGCTCGACTCCCGTGAAGTCGCCAAACGCCCCCTTTCCTTCCTCGGCCACGGACTGGGCGCCTATGAGGGCCCCGCACTCCGATCTTCCGCCGACTTCGCCTCACTGTTGGAGCATTGCGGCATCCCCTATGACAAGACCGTCTGGACGGGACAGGGCCTCGACGGGCTCCGGCAGGCCGTGCGCGAGCTGGAGGAGTCGCGCCACTCCCTGCCCTACGGCACCGACGGAGCCGTCGTCAAAATAACCGACTTTGCCCTGCGGGAGCAGCTGGGAGCCACGGCCAGAGCCCCCCGGTGGGCGGCCGCCTACAAATACCCGCCTGAGCAAAAGTACACCCTGCTCAAGTCCATCTCCATCCAGGTGGGCCGCACCGGAGTACTGACCCCGGTCGCTGATCTGGAGCCGGTGGCCCTGTCCGGCTCGGTCGTCTCCCGGGCGACGCTCCACAATCAGGATGAAATCTCCAAGAAGGATGTCCGCATCGGGGACACGGTCCTCGTGGAAAAAGCGGGAGAGATCATCCCCGCCGTCATCGAAGTGCTCAGGGATAAACGCCCGGCCTGGAGCGAGCCCTATGACCTCTTCACGGCGGCAGGCGGCTGCTGCCCCTCCTGCCATGCGCCCATTTCCCGGGAAGAAGGCATGGTCGCCTGGCGCTGCACCAACTTCGCCTGTCCGGCCCAGGCCGTCAACCGCATCCGTCAATTCGCCTCCCGCAAGGCCCTTGACATCGAATCTCTGGGAGAAACGGTCGCCGAGGCCCTTGTCCGCGCCAAACTGGCCCACTCTCCGCTGGATTTGTTCTCTCTGGAGACGGAGCAGCTCGCCTCGCTCAATCTGGGGACGGAAGACGAGCCTCGCCGCTTCGGCGAAAAAAACGCGGCAAAAGTCATCCAGTCCCTGCAGGCGGCCCGCACCAAGCCTCTCGAGAGATGGCTCTACGCCATGGGCATCTCCCAGGTGGGAGAAGCGACCGCCCGGGAACTGAGCCGCCTGCACAAGGACATCCGGGAGCTGGCGGACTCCCCCCTTCTGCTCAAACTGGCTCCGCTCAAGACGGCGGACTCGGCCAAAAGCAAGCAAAACGACCCGGAACTGGCGCCTTACGGCATCGGCTCCGAGGTCGGCCCGGTCGTCGCCAATTCCCTGCTCGACTATTTCCGGTCGGAGGGGGGCAAAGACGTCCTCAACCGGCTTGAATCTCTCGGCATAGACCCGCAGTCGGCCAACTACCGCCCCCTCTCCGGCAATACGGGAGGGCCTCTGTCCGGCAAAAGCTTTGTCATCACGGGCACGCTGAGCCGTCCCCGTCAGGAGTGGGAAGCGCTAATTCTGGACAAGGGAGGCAAAGTCGCCTCGGCCCTGAGCAAAAACACCTCCTGGCTGCTGGTCGGAGAAGGCGGCGGCAGCAAGCGGGACAAGGCCGTCAAACTGGGAGTCCCCGCGCTCACGGAAGAGGAACTGCTCGCCCTGATGTCTCAGGACACAGACACGCCAAAAGACTGAAAGACTGAAAAGAGCCGGAGCTCCATATCCCGGCGGAGAGAGGGAGGAGAACTCCTTACTCCTCTCCCTGATTGACCACCCGCCGGGGACGAAGAGCCATAATCCGCCGCAACACAAACAGGGGCAGCGGGCAAAGAAGCAGGGCCGAGAGCTTGGCCTTCCAGCCGGGAAACAGCCGGGCCCGGTCTCTCAACAGCGAGCGGACCGCCTGTCTGACAACAGTCCGGGAGCTGGTGTAAAAGGCGCCCCTTCCGGGGAAAAAGTCCTTTTTAAATCCTTCCCTTCTGGCGACCTGGCCAAACTCGGTGGAAACAGGGCCGGGACAAACGGCCAGGACGGCTACGCGGTCTTCGCGCACCTCGAGCCTGACGGCCTCTGAAAAACTGCTGACGTAAGCCTTTGTCGCGGCATAAACCGCAAAATCGGGAATGGGGAGAACCGACGCCAGAGAGCTGACGTTAAGAATAGCCCCCTGCCTGAGACGTATTTCCGGTAACAGGGCGTGCGTCAAGTGGGTAAGCGCCTCGATATTCACGCGTATCATCGAAGCGATCTTTTCCCAGTCGGCGGAGTCAAACTCCCCGTAATCCCCCAGCCCCGCATTGTTTACCAGCAAATCGGGACAAATTCCTTCAGACTGAAGGAAGGAGAGAAAAGCCTGCCTGTCCTGCGGCGAGGACAAGTCCACCGAAGCGATGGAAAGAGAAAGCTTCGGAATCGCGGAGCGCAATTCCGAAGCCAAGGATTCCAGTCGGTCGCTTCTCCTGGCAAGGAGAACCAGCTCATCGCAAAGCGGAGCCAGCTCTCTTGCAAATTCCGCGCCCAGTCCGGAGGAGGCCCCCGTTATAAGTGCGCAGGAAAAGCGATGCTGCATTGTTCGATTCAATCATGCGCCGGAGCGAATCCGGCGGAGGAGCTTATTCGGCGTCCTGCTGCTGAACCTGTACGATGCGAAGCGGTACGCGGGAGGCCAGTTCGCCGTCAACCGTGACGTCCACGGAGTAGTTGCCGGTCTTTTCGAACTTGAGGCCCTGGAAGTTCATGATGATGTTGCGGGTGAAGAAAGCGGCGCCTTCAGGAAGGCCGACCTTGAGGTCGCCGACGATGGGCATGCGTTCCGGGTCGAGAGCGGTGCCGTCTTCGTCCACGATGGAAATACCGAGCTTGTGATCGCCTTCGTCTTCGGGAGTGAGGCAAATGCGAAGTGCCAGGGAGCACATCGGATGTACAACCGGGAACTGGCGAGCGAAGAGAGTGTCAAAAGCACCCTGTACGCAGAGTTTGCCCTGATAGTCGGCGGCGTAATCACAGAGAGCGGCGATTTGAATATCCATAACTGATTAGTTGAGTGTAGATGTGAATAAAAAAAACTGTTCGCTAAACGAAAGTTGTCCCACATAACTAAGGTATCAAAGGATTTTTGCAAGCACTATTCGTCAGCAATCTGTCATTTCCAGACAAAAAACGGTTATTTTGCTTTGTCCCTGGCCCATTTGGAGATAGCCTTCCCAAAACGCGCGCCGCGCCTCTTTGATCATGGCCTCCCGCTTCTCATCCAAACCGATTCCCTTCACCCACTGGCAGTTGCTGCTGAGAAGAGCCTTCCGTTACCTTCCCTGGAAAAAACGGAACGACGGTTCCGTGATGGAGCATGCCGCTCCCATTATCGACCTGTTCGCCTCCATCGTCATGAGAGACGAGCGCATGAGTGAAACGGACGCGGACTCCGCGCTCGATTTCCTGCGCTACTCCTTCCCCGAAGCGGAGCACTCCTGGCTGGCGCGCCATTTCAAAAAAGCGACGGAGTCCATCCACCCCGTCTCCCAGCTCGCC
This sequence comes from uncultured Verrucomicrobiales bacterium, assembly GCA_964576595.1. Taxonomy (GTDB): domain Bacteria; phylum Verrucomicrobiota; class Verrucomicrobiia; order Verrucomicrobiales; family Akkermansiaceae; genus CAZNVW01. The sequence goes on along the minus strand of CAZNVW010000085.1, from coordinate 545 downwards.
GTCATCGCCGGGACAAACCGCAGCCTCCAGGAGCGCATGTCCATGGCGATGGAAGTGCTCTCCCTGCTCAAAAATGCACGGGATCAGCGGGCCATTGACACGCTTTTCGAAGAAGTCACCATGGGCTTGATGCTCCCGGGGGCGGCCCCCCTGCTCAAGGCCATGCTCGACGACCCGTCGGCTCCCCCCCCTGAGCCCGTCCTGTCCCTCCGCTTCAGCACCTCCCCGGAGGCGGACGTCGCCCTTTCCGAAAAAAACGGAACCATACAATTCCGCGTCTTTCTCTGCGGAGAGCTGATGCTGGTCATCAACGACGGCGAGAGTCCTCTCCGCGTCAGAGGCCGCAGCCCTCGGCCTTCCCGGCGCGGGCGTCTACACGAAGATCACCTGGTCGCTCGGCGATCTCGCTGCCGGAGCGAAGGCGCAGATCCGCTATCACGCCGCCGTCCCGCTGTTCGCGAACGCGCTGTGGCCCGAGGGCGCGGCGCCGTCGCCGGCCAGCGGTGACCAGGCCGCGAACCTCGACAACAACACCGGTGGCTCCA
>CAZNVW010000084.1:0-10534 GCA_964576595.1 uncultured Verrucomicrobiales bacterium | reverse complement strand
CCCCTTCTGGCCCATCCTCCTCTCCCTGCTCCTCATCAACTTCATCCCCCTCGTCGGCTCGCTGCTCGCCATCTCCCTCTACCGGCGCAGACTTGTCGCCCCCTACGCCCACTACCTCTCCCGGATGGAGGGCGGGCTCTTCATGATGATCCCCAGCCTGTTGAGATACCTCTTCAGCCTGATCCCCTTCATCGGCATTATCGGCATCCCGCTCCTGGCCTTGTCGGAGAACTTCCTATACCGCCGCCTGTTTCTCTCCCGCACCTCCCGGCAACGGGAAAAAAACCGCCCTCCCGCCTCCGAATAAACCGGAACCTCTCCTTTTCCTCTCAAAATCTCCCGCTTGTCTCTCCCGGGCTTGTAAATCTCTATCCATCCCTTACAGTATCTCCCACCCCTCTCGCCATGCGCCAATATCTCGACCTGCTAAAAGACGTACTGGAAAACGGTATCGAACGCGCCGACCGCACCGGTACCGGCACTCTCGGCGTCTTTGGCCGCCAGGCCCGCTATGACCTGCGCGACGGCTTCCCCGCCCTGACCACCAAAAAACTGCACCTGCGCTCCATCATCCATGAGCTCCTGTGGTTCCTCAAAGGCGACACCAACATCAAGTACCTCCACGACAACAACGTGACCATCTGGGACGAATGGGCCGATGAGAACGGAGACCTCGGCCCGGTGTACGGCGCCCAGTGGAGATGCTGGCCGGGCCCCGACGGCCAGCCCATCGATCAAATCGCCGCCCTCGTCAAAGGCCTCAGGGAAAACCCCTGGTCGCGGCGGCATATCGTGAGCGCGTGGAATGTCGCCCTCGTCGATGACATGGCCCTGCCGCCCTGCCACTCCCTGTTCCAGTTTTGCGTCATCCCGCCCCGAAAAGGAGAAGAAAGACCCGGCCTCTCCCTCCAGCTCTACCAGCGCAGCGCGGATCTCTTCCTCGGGGTCCCCTTCAACATCGCCTCCTATGCCCTCCTGCTGCAAATGACCGCCCAGGTCTGCGGCTACGAGCCCCGGGAATTCATCCACACCTTCGGCGACCTGCACCTGTACCTGAACCACATCGATCAGGCCCGGCTTCAGCTTACCAGAACTCCCCGCCCCCTCCCCGTGATGAAACTCAACCCCGGCATTACCGCCATCGACGAATTCCGCTACGAGGACTTCGACCTCGTCGGCTACGACCCGTACCCTGCCATCAAGGCCCCCATCTCGGTCTGACCCCCGCCCCGCCATGAACGCCGCATTCATCCAGTCCGAAAAAAACCGCCTGGGCTTGAGCTTCCAGGCAGTCGTCGCCATGACCCCCTCCCGTGTCATCGGCAAAGACGGCACCCTGCCCTGGCGTCTGCCCGAAGACCTGCAAACCTTCAAACGGCTGACGACAGGCCACCCCATCGTCATGGGCCGCAAAACCTTTGACTCGCTCAAACGCCCCCTGCCCAACCGCCAAAACATCGTCCTTACCCGCGATGCCTCCTGGACGGCGGAAGGCGCGGAGCGCATCCTCGCACCGGAAGACCTGTTCTCCCTCAACCTGATGAATACGGAAGTCAAAATCATCGGAGGCGCGGAAATCTTTTCCCTCTTCCTCCCCTTCATGGATACCCTCTGGATTTCCAAAATCCATGAGGAATACCCGGGAGACACCTTTTTCCCGGAGTTTGAATCCCTCTACAATACTCCTGAGCTGGTCGAATCCTTCCAGGAATTCGACCTGTGGAAATACACGCAAAAACCCTCCTCCCGCGCGTGAAAATCCTCCTGCTCGGAGCCTCCGGCAGAGTAGGCACCGCCCTGTCTGCCCACCTCGCCAACCAGGGCCATGACCTACTGCGCCCGTCTCATGCGGAACTGGATCTCGCCGCCCCCGACGCGCTGGCTCAATACCTGCGGGAGCGGGAAAACGCCCCCCCCGGCGCAGTCGTCAACTGCGCCGCCGTCAGCTCTCTGGAAACATGCCTCGACGACCCCGTGCGAGCGCATCTCCTCAACGCCATGATGCCCGAGACCCTGGCCCGCTTCTGCAACCGGGAGCAGATCAAACTCATCCACTTCAGTACGGACTACGTACTCGACGGCAGACGGCCCGGCAAAAAGACAGAAACCGCCAAATGCCGCCCCGTCAACACCTACGGCGAGAGCAAATGGGAGGCTGAGCTGAGAATAGCCGACCTCTGCCCCTCCGCCGTCATTACCCGCGTCTCCTGGGTCTTCGGCTCCCCGTCCCACCCCGCCTTCCCGGAGCAGATACTCGCCAAGGCCCTGCAGGGAGTCCCCCTCTCCGCCATCGACGACAAATACTCCCTGCCTACCTCGACAGACACCATCTGCGGGGCCGTGGAGCAACTCCTCCTTACCCCGTCGGCAGAGGGCATCCTCCACCTCTGCGACTCGGGAGACCCCGTCTCGTGGTACGACATCGCGGAAACCGTCCTGAACCAGGCGGAAGAACTCGGCTTCCCCCTCAAATCCCGTACCCTGTCCCGGCAAAAACTGGAACAAATCCCCTTTTTCCGCGACGCCCGTCCCCCCCATACCGCCATGGACAACTCCCGCCTGTCCGCCCTGACGGGAGAATCCCCCCCGCTCTGGCAAAACAGCCTGAAACAAGCGCTCAAAAAACTCCTCCCGAGACTAAACGCTTGACTCACCCTCCGAATTCCTGTTTACTACGCCCGCACAGATCACAAGGGCCGACTTGGCGGAATGGTAGACGCGCTCGACTCAAAATCGAGTTCCAAAAGAGTGTGGGTTCGAGTCCCACAGTCGGTACCAAAGATCTCTTTATTTTTATACATCCCTTGTTGATCAAGGGATTTTTTGTTCCCTGCTCCATCATTCCAATTCCAAAGAAAGGTCATTTGTAGTTACCGGGGAACCAGTATAGGCCGATGAATCGATCGTATTTGCGATTGCTTCCCATGTGGTGGAGATGCTGCGGGTCGTCGAGGACGGAGGTACTGGGGTTACGGAAGACGTAGAGACTGCCTTTCGGAGCTGTACAGGAACGCTCAGGGCGTACCTTGTACATGGTCGGCGAGCCCCGGAAGGAGTTTGCCGGGCGGCCCAGCCATAATTTCGGCAAGGCTTTCTCTTGCCGAAATTATTTTTTGGAGGTGGCAATGTGGCTTTATTACGCCTTTTGGCAAATAATGTACTCGTAAATAAGATTCGTACCGTCCGAATTATTATTGTTGTTGTTCGGGGCGTATATCCACACGGAGGCGGCGCGCTCCTTGCCGGAAGCGTTGGGCTGGAAATGCAAAGCCTTTCCCTCCGCACGGCACCAGTCGGCAGACCAATCATCTACATCGATGATCCACCCGGCCGGGCATGTAATAACGGCATCCTGCGCAGCGGCGGCGATGGCAAGAGTTTTGCCATAATTACCGTACCGCCTCTCTGTCATAACTCCGCCGACAAGATTGGTCTCCGTACATTCGTACGGGTACTCTTCCGGGGCGGCCGCAGAATAAGCGATGGAAATTTTGTCCTCCAATCTGGAACCGTCATATCGTGGCGAAACAATCGTATGCGTTGCGTCTCCCTTGAGCTTTGTCTCGATAGGATGGATTGGGTTTGCGGGATTTATATTTGCCGAGGCATAAGCAGTAGCGGGCTTGATGTTGGGGTAGTGTACGATGTCGCGGATGCAGGCGGATGCCTGCGTTCCTTCCCTGGAGATGGAGAGCATGCCTACAGAGCAGAATCGATGATCCAGCGGCGTGCCGGGCACCGCGACAAGCTGACCGTCGCATGTTTGGATGTAGGTGGGAGGGAGATTCTGTGAATTGATGTAAGTCTCTGAATTTAACGCCGAACTAAAATAAAAAGTCGTAATGGCAGACACATCCGCAATAGGAGACTTATATCGCACACAGGGAATACAATTATAACGGATAACGTTGGGGGTGACATCCCTATCGATAAAACTCCCGCCATGTCCCACATAAACAAGGATAGAGGGGATACGGTGACCATACGCCTCGCAACACACGATTGCTCTGGGCTGATTCCAATTGGAATGATGCGGCTGAGGGTAGATTTGGGGCTGCCACGGCCAGCGGAGAGGAGGCAGGTTGTCGCCTGCGGCGTGTCCCGTGAAGAAGGCGTTGAGCCCCACGGCAATGGGCGGGTGGGTGTCCGCCTTGTCGGTGCAGGTGGCAAGAGGCAGGATGTTCAGAGCATAAACTCCCGATCGAGCCATGACGCGTCGCTGACCTCCTGTGGTGGCGTTGGAGCGTATCCATGTGCTGCCTGCAATGTTTTGCTGGCTGGTGAGCCAGGCACATTGCCACGCGCCTGTTTCGGAAGCCTTGCCCTGCATGAACGATAGTCCTTGCATGGTGCCAGCGGTAATGTGTGCATCGGCGGGATGAGCCTCATAAGTGAGGGGGAGCGAGCGACCGCCGTAGAGGGCGTGAAGTTGCTGGCTGTCCAGGAGCCCCGTGATGCGCTGTTGATCGGAGAAGGGATCAGCGTCGAGCGGAGTCGTGTGGGAAATTGTAGCCGAAGCATTGAAAACGATAGGGGTGTTGAAAAAATTAACGCCGTCACAAAAATCCGTCTGATCCTTGCCTGTAAAACCGGCGGATGCAGAAACAGAAAAAGGCTCGTCGAAGTTTGTTTGAATATTCATAATATTAGTATCTGTTGGCATAAAATTGAGGGAACGAAATTGCCCGCGGAATGGGGCGAAGGGGTTAGTGTTTTATTTTGCGTTCGATGCCTTCGAATGCATGATTTTGATTACCGTCAAGAGTTCGGCACCGGGTTGGTTTTTGTTATCTGTCTGCGTCCATAACTGGTGTTCTTGAGACTCCCATTTTAACAGGACTGACGAAACAGAACTTCAAGGAAAGAAATGAGGCCGGAGGAGACGTGAAACCTTTCGTAACTTGTTGATTTCGTATCGTGCGCCGAGCCGACTTCACTCCCGCTTCCCCAAAGCCCAAAGAGTTCTTTACTCCCTGTCACCCGCGCGACTGACTATAAATGGTTCGAAGCTCCGTCTCCGGGCGGGCAAAACGTCAAAATCGGACTAAAGCCCTCGTAATGGATTTTCCATAAAAAGGCGTTCAAGAGGCCTCTTTGAATGAGTGTAAAGAGCTTAATATTTTCGGCTATAAATCAATAAATAAATATACATAAATATTCATCAAAAATAATTCTTCATTCTCTCATTGCTACTTTGCGGTAATAGCATTTTTCTGTTAGTGGTCATTTCTTTGCTTAAAGGTTCGGAAACGCATCTCCCATGGAACAAAAATAAACCACTAACGACAGAATCCTGACTTCACCATCGGAAAAGTACACGGGATAGATGCCCCTCCCCCCATCATCACGACCTCTATGCCATTGTGCACCTGAAGAAGCTCTCCATTCCCAAAACAAAATCCCTGCTTACCGGAGGACTCTACCTACGGCGGCATTCCCCTCGCAGACAGGCAAAACATCCATCTGCTTCAGGTAAGCCACTACGGGGGGAACTACGCCCTTCACCTCGATAAAAGCAAGATTTCCGCGAGGATTGCCACCATACCTCAGCCTTCTGATCGTACCGGCACCCTCGCCGTTTTCTCCGACGGCCATCATCACAACCACCCTGATCCGGATGTAATACGAAAACATTTGAACAAGGGCTTTGCCTACCTTCGCAGGTTCGATACACATGCTGAACACAGAAAATATTTCACTAATCTCATCTGACTCTCCCTCTCCTATCACTCGGCCTTGCCGGGTTGAAAATGAGTCCTTTAAAAACAGGAATGGCCCCTATCGTTTCCAGGGACATCTCTTCATCCGCCCCTTGATTGACGGAACATTCGTCAAGTGATACCCTCCTTCCATGGCCGTACCGGGATTTCAGGACTTCATGCTTCCTCTTCTTCAAGTTGCAGAGAAAAGAAAAAACTCCGCCTTTCAGACAAAGGACATAAGAGACGAAGTGGCAAACCTGATGAAAATCAGCGATGAAGACCTTGCCGAATATTACCCGGAAACAACCATTCTCAAGTACTTTGACCGCATGAAATGGGCACTGACCTACCTGTTTCAAGCGGGTCTCTTTTCCAGACCGAAGCGAGGATTCTACCAGATCACGAAGAAAGGCTTGGAAGCATTGAAGGCCAAACCATCGCACATTGATTCAAAATGGCTGATGCAATACCCGGAATTCGTCAGATTCCTCAAAAGCTCACGTCCTCCTAAAAAAACGGTGAAACAGGATGAAGAAACGGAAGAGGACAACCTGTCAAGCCCGGACGAAAAAATAGCCATTGCTTTTGATGACCTGCAAAAGGCCCTGGCTGAAGAATTGCTGGAACGCATCCAATCCTCCACCCCCCGTTTCTTTGAAGAACTGGTCGTTCAGCTGCTGGTCAAGATGGGATATGGAGGGTCATTCCATGATGCCGCCAAAGCGGTCGGAAAATCCCATGACGGAGGTATCGACGGAATCATCAAGGAGGATAAACTGGGACTGGACGCCATCTATCTGCAGGCCAAACGCTTTGCGTCAGGCAACAGCGTAGGACGACCCGAAATTCAACAATTTCTGGGAGCCTTACAAGGCCACAGGGCGACAAAAGGAGTATTCCTCACCAGCTCGCACTTCACAAAAGAAGCCATTGAATTCGCGAAAAACGCAACGACAAAAATCGTTCTCATCGACGGGCTCAATTTGGTTCGCTACATGATTGAATTCGATCTGGGCGTAAGCATCCGAAATACATACCAAATCAAAAAAATCGATGAAGATTTTTTTGAACAGGAATAAGATGTTTGCTACAATATATTGACACAATATTTACATCAAAGGCATGACAACCTGTTCCCACTATTTTGCGGAGACGTCATTCCTTTTTCCCAGTATGAGATCAAATATACCATTTGCATCCAGCAGATTTGCAACAATTTGACTCATTCCCGGATTAGGCGGAATAATGCTTCCGGGCATCTGTATTCTTTTAGGAATACGTGTTATAACAATTCGAGGCGCAATTCTATTCAAAAAACTCCCCAGCCTCTTAGATGAAGCGCCTGTCGGCCCATAAAAAAAACCATTTTATCGAACCCCTGATTCAAGGCATATTCAATACGATTACATATCCCCTTAACACTATCGCCTTCACTATTAAAATAAATTTTCTGCAATTCTCCCCTCCTATTAGTAAAACTCACCTCATCAGTAAAATCCCCACTTGTCGGATTATCCAGGGCTCGAGAAATTCCTCCATGCGAAAGAATCAAATTGTGGACAATTCTAATTGTGCTTGTTTTCCCCCGATTACTTGGGCCATTGAGCATGATAATATCCATTCGGGAAACTTAGCATAAATCTTCATCTTTCCGAGAAAAACAATCTCTATATCTTTCCCCGAAGCCCCTGACATCTGAAGCAGCACGCAAAAACTGGTTGGTTTACAATACATGTGCCACGTCACGCTTTTTCCTTCCTAGCCCCTCTTTTTCATAGTAATACTTTGGCGAATTAGCGAGATGACTCCTCTCTCATAAATCAGCCCCTGTTTCCCATGACCCTCAAATTCCCCAAGCTGCTCCCGCTCCTTTGTGCGGCAGGTTCCCTGCTGCTCACACCGACCCTGTCGGCGGTAGAAAGTTTCGAAACCGCGCCCTCCGGCAAATTCACGACGCTCAATACAGAATATGGTAAATTCTCCGCCACAGAGGGGAACGCCGAGATCATCAGCAAAGCGAAGTCGGGGCAAAATTCCCTCCGCCTCATGGGCGGGGAGGGCAAGCAGGCGGAGCTGGCTCTGACCACGCCGCCCAAGGTGGATGTACAGCTGAGCGCCTGGGCGGAACGCTGGTCCAGCAAGACGCCTTTTTCCTTTAAAATAACCGCAATCGGCCCCTTCGGAGAAAAAGAAATCTACGATGGCAGCAACCAGCTGAAAACCGGAGGCTTCAACACAAAAATTGACGCAAAAATCCCGGCCAATACAAAATCTGTGCGCTTCTCCTCCGACACGCCGGACGGCTCGGGAGTCATGCTCGACGACCTCTACATCGTCCCCAGCATCCCGATGAAAGTGGAAAACGTCACTTCCGCCACAGAAGTCATCCCGGTAATGATTCGCCGCGAGTTCAATCCCGTACTCCGCCTCTCCGTAAAAACGGAGGGCTGTCTTGCCCCCACTGTCCTGAATGACGTGCACCTCGATTTCACCGGCACGACGAATCTGAAAGACATTGAATCTGTCGAGCTGTTCCGCGGCGAAGAGCAGGCCAAAAACGCCCCTGGTGAAAAACTGGGCTCCTCCAGCCAGTTTGTCCGGAAAAACGAGCTCAAGCTGACGTGCAACAAGCCTCTGGAGCCGGGCGACAATCATCTCTGGGTCAGCGTCAAGCTGAGGGACAACGCCTCTCTGGACAACAAGATACAGGTCAAGGCAAAAGGTATCTTCGCCAATAAGAAGCCGCTGAAAGTAAACGACCCCGTCACAGCCGAGCAAAGAATTGGCTATGCCCTGGCCGTCCCGGGCGACGTAGAAAAAACCAACAATACCGTTTCCAAATTCTTCCGCATTCCCGGCATGGTCCGCTCCAAAAAGGGCACCCTGATCGCCGTCTATGACCTGCGCTACAATCACGGCGGCGACCTTCCCGCCAATGTCGATGTCGGCGTACGCCGCTCCACAGACAAGGGGCAGACCTGGGACGATCACAAAATCGCGATGACCTGCAAAAAAATCCTTCCCAACGACAAAGTGTCCAGCGACGGTTGCGGAGACCCGGCCATTCTCGTGGATGAGTCCACCGGCAGAATATGGATCGCGGCCCTCTGGAGCCACGGGAACAACTCCCTGTGGGGCAGCAAGACCGGCGACAACTCCCCGGCCAACTGCGGACAGTTCGTCCTTGTTTACAGCGATAATGACGGCCTCACCTGGTCGGAACCGATCAATATCACCGAGCAGATCAAGGACAAGAACTGGGCTCTCATCTTCCAGGGCCCCGGCAACGGCATCTGTATGAAAGACGGCACGCTCGTCTTCCCCGCCCAGTACTGGGTGGAAGATACGGATGAAAACGGCAACAAGACCAACCGCCGGGGACACTCCACACTCATTTACTCGAAAGACAAAGGAAAAACATGGCACAGCGGCACCACCTGCAGGACCAATACTTCTGAAGCCCAGGTTATAGAGCAGAAAGACGGCTCCATCATGATCAACGCCCGTAATGAAGCGAGAAGCGGCTACCGCTGCGTCTATGTGACCAAAGATCTCGGCAAGACATGGGAGGAACACCCCACGAACAGCAACAAGGACGGCAACGGCCTCATGGAGCCCGGCGCCTGCCAGGCCAGCATCCAGCTGGTGGAAAACGAAGGCCCGGTAAAACACGCCTTTTTCTTCTCCAATCCTCAAAGCCACTCGGGCCGCAAGAACATGACCATACAGGCCTCCTTTGACGAGGGCGCCACCTGGCCGGAGAAATACCGCCACCTCTACGACTCCCGCGTCGGGTGCGGCTACTCCGCCCTGGCCCCGATCGACGACAAGCACATCGGCGTTCTCTACGAGGGTGAGGTGGGGTACCTCTACTTCCTTCGCTTCCCTTACAAAGAGCTTCTGCAAAAATAACCCCGGCAGTCCCTACTGCGTCTCTTTTCCGGGCATGGCTTCTCAGGAAGCCATGCCCTTTTTGCGGTTAAAGGGAAGGAAAAAATCCGGGACTGATATGTGTGAGTATCTGCAGTCATCCCAGTGGATACGGTGCAGCGGCACGCAATCAATGCAGAAACGGGGAGCATCGTATCTATGCCCCTCCGGCATCATTGCCGGAAAGCCGCTCCCGGCACGGCAAAATCGCGTCCTTTATCCGTTCATCTCAACGCCTCGCCATAGGAGCCGCCGCAGAAAACACTGGGGAAGCCCCCTCCCCATTCCCTCATTTGAAAGATCGCCCACAAGATACTCCCCGGTAAAAATACCTCATCATAGCGGAGGAAGTAAGCCGGCGCCGAAAAAAATCCGATCATTGCCGCTGATTGCGAGCCTGGCTCTGCTCCGAATCGTCATCCCGGGAGTATTTACACGACCCCGGGGCCTGTTTTTTACCATCCGCCCCGGCTCGAGTATCCGCTCAATGAAAAAGAAAATATAGATCCGGCTTAATGACGGATATTATTGATCGTCGAACCGATCAGGCTGAAGATCAGAGTCAATACGGAGACAATCACAAGAGCGAGAACCACCAAAATGGCGGGAGTCAAAATAGAGAGCAGCCTGTTGATCGTTCCTTTAAGCTCCTTGTCAGCGCGGCGGGCGGCATTTGCCAGAGACTCGTCCAGACGCCCGGTCTGCTCTCCGACAACCACCATATCGACAATGACGGGAGGAAACAGCTTGGAACGGAACAGGGCGAGAGAAAGAGATCTGCCGTCTCCCACCTGGGAAATAATCGACGTCACCCCCGCTTTGGCGAACAAATTGTCTGTCGCATCCCGGGCCAGCTCCAACGCTCTCACCAGAGGAAGCCCATTCGAAATAAGATTGGCCAG
>CAZNVW010000083.1:0-10571 GCA_964576595.1 uncultured Verrucomicrobiales bacterium | reverse complement strand
ACGCCCTCGTCCATTATCAAAAATCAGGGTCAAATCGAGCTTGATTCGACGACGATTCAGGGCAGTACCCAATTTACCCTGAATCAGGCCAATCTCAATCTCTCCCTGGGCAACAACCTCTCCATCCTGTTTGACTGTTCCCAATTCTCCGGGACCGGGGATCTTCTGTTCAACGGCGGGACGGATTCCAAATTGACCCTGTACAACAACCTCAGTCTGGACGGCAACTGGGTTCTCAACGGAGGGACTCTTGAGCTCAGAAATGATTTCTACCTCTCCGCCAATCAGATGCCCGGCCAGATTACCTTTGACGGAGGCGCTCTGCGGATATCCGTCAACTTGTACAACCAGCTTCTCAATGCCGGCAAGCTCACCGAGGGGGACCTCGCCGCCAACAGGGTCATTCTTTACGGGACAGCGTCCATCGACAAGCAGGACGATTTGAACGGCTATATCAGGGACGGCCATTACACCTTGAATGTTCCGCAGGCGGACATGATTCTTCAGGTCAATACCAATATGGGCGATATCGACGGCCATCCGACAGACGCCCATGTCATCAGCGAGGTGGAAATGACTGTCGCCAATTCCTACACGGGCGCCACCCGTATTCAGGAAAACGGAGTCCTGTCCGTCATCCACGATCAGGCACTGTCCAACAGCTCGGAAATCATCAATAACGGAGATCTCCGCATCTCCGGAAATCAGGTCAATGTGTTTGTGCTGAACAATCTGTCCGGCACAAATCTCCATGCCACGCTTAACGCCGCGAGCGATTTGCATCTGCAAAACGACAAAAATACACTCTACGGGGGCAGTTTCAACAGCACCAAAAATGTCACTATAGCTTCGGATAACGGCAGTGCTCTGACCCTCCGTTCGCTGACGGCCGAAAATCTTTCCCTGGAACAGGGAACTCTCGTTCTCCAGTCAACTTCACGGGTTCAGGGAACCCTGAGTATAAGCGATGATTCCATGCTCACCCTGCAGGGAGAAGGCACTACGCTGGTCGCCGGCGCCTTTCAGGGGGAAGGCGGCGCCCTCGCGCTGGAAAAAGGCCAGACGATCGTTCTGACCAGAGCCTCGGACACTCCCGTCAAAACAGACTTCACGGGTTCCGGATTACTCCTGCTGCAAGATACGGCCGCCCTCACTCTCGGGAAGGACGGCAGCCTCCAGAGCGGCCTCTCCCTGCGGCTCACCGGGCAAAACGCCCGGCTCAATATAGGGGAGACCACGCAGACCGTCGGCGCTCTGAATGGCAACGGCACGCTTCATCTGGGCGACTCCGGAGCAGGATGCCTGATCCTCCAGCAGGAGGACGGGATCTCTTCCTTTGCGGGCGTCCTCGACGGCAAGGGCACTCTCGTCAAGGCGGGCCGGGGGGCTCTGGTACTGACGGCATCCGCTCCAGGCACTCCCGACATGGTCGTCAGGGAGGGCGAGCTGACTCTCGGCAAACAAAACGCCGCCTACGGGAACATTCAAGTCGGGGATGTTTTGCCTCAAAGAGCCGTCCGGGAACTGTCGTCGCCGACTCTCATCGTCGGCGTCAGTCAGGCCTTCTCTTCCCTCCAACTCGCCTCGAACGCCACAATGACGTTCGGCTCGGACAAGACCTCCCCCCCGTCCAGCCCCATCAGGCTGACGGTCTCGGGGGACGCCGCTCTCGCCTCGGGGAGTACGATCAACATGATCATTCCGTCCCGGAGCGCCCAGCTCTACGTTCAGGGGCAGCTCACTCTCGGAGACTCGCTCAATGTGAACCTCGTCAACAATGGCAGCGGGGAAACGACCGAACCTCTCGACAGCTTCCTGCTGATGAGGGCCGACGGAGGATTCTTCGGCGAGGGGGGCGATGAGCTGCTCAACGGCACCATCCTGAAGAACTGGAATATCACGGTCAAAAATGCGCTCAGTCTGTTCTACGACACGGGGGAAGCCTATATAGACGGGAACCTGCTCAAGGCGGACGCCATTCAAAAGACGGAAAACGAGCTGATCTCCTACGCCCTGAACGATACCGCCCTGGCCGGAGCCCATCTGGTCTGGAGCGCGGGACTCCGGCCCGACGACTCTCCCCTCACCTCTTTGCTGAACAGCGTGCTCGCCCATACGGAGAAAGGAGACTTGAGCGCCGCTTCACGGGAACTGGCAGCCTCCGCGGGCAGCTCCGTCACGACTCTGCTGGCCTCGCAGCAAAACTCCCTCCGGCAGGAGCAAATACGCCTCCGCAACCGGGTCGCCACGCTGGGGCTCTCTCCCCTGTACGTCCATGAGGACACGCCCGACTTCAACTACTGGGTACAGGGCAACAGCGGCTACCACAAGCTTGACGCGGAAGGAGCCTTCAGCGGCTATACCCAGACCACCTGGGGCGGCACGGTCGGCTTCGACATCAATACGTCTCCCGCCTTTACACTGGGCGGCGCCTTTACCGCCAACTACAACAAATTGAGCGCAGAGGCCGCCGAATCCGCCAGCGGACACAACGACGAGTGTTTCATCAGCCTGTTCGGACGCTACAAGTCGGATGAATGGACGCACACTCTCCTGGTATCGGGAGGCTGGAACGACGCCCGTCTCGACCGAAGCGTCAGCTACTCGGGCGGCGGGTATGAAACACGGGGCTCTACCAGCGGCAGCTCCTTCGCCGCCTTGTACGAGGCCACCTACGACTTCATACTGAATGAGGAGAAGACCGCCTTCTTCCAGCCCGTCCTCAACGCGTCCATTCAAACGGCACGTCTGGACTCCTATGAAGAATCAGGAGCAGGAGAGGCCGGTCTTGCCGTCAGCGGCATGAAGCAGACGCTCGGCACCGTCGGAGCCGGCTTCCGCCTCATCGACACCCGCCTGTTCGATACGGACATGCGCGCAGAGTTCCGCACTCTGATCTCTCAAAATCTGGGAGCGGATGCCGTCAAAGCCGATGTCGCCTATCTCGCCAATCCGAACTCCCTGCAAACCGTCAGGGGGGCCAAGGAGGGCAGCACGGGAGTACAAATCGGCCTCGGCCTCGATATTCCCGTCAGTCGTAACGGAGCCTTCTTCATTGATGGAGACGCCGACCTGAGAAGCGGCTCGACCTCCCTCAACGGCAACGCGGGCTACCGATACTCTTTCTGATAAAAACAACTGCCCTTATTTTCTTCCGGGAGGCCTCCGCACAGGGGCCTCCCGTTTTCTTGTGTCCGCGCCTTCATTATTCCCTGTCCGTCCGAGGCTCCATAGCGTATTATCCGTTCCGGTTCCTCCTTCCCCGATATGCCTCTCGTCTTTCTGCACAGGGATCTCCCCGCCGTCACCGCCGTTGCCCGGAAGCTGCTTTCCCGCCCGGCAGTCAGCCGCGACCTCGTTCTGGTTCCCACCCGTGAATCAGGCAGACAGCTCCGGGAACATCTGGCCTCCCTTTCTGAAAAAAAGGCGCTTCTCTCTCCCCGAATCATTCCCATCGGGCAGTTCCTCCGCCCTTCCTCCCCGGAGGCGGCGGACGGCCTGTCCGAGCTGGCCTCATGGTTCGCCGCCCTGCGGCAGGAGGCCCCCTTCACGCGCTATCCCCGCCTCTTCCCCAAAGCCCCGTCCCGGAGCGCGAACAGTCTGCTGAACCTTTCGCGGCGATTCCTCGAACTGCGAAACAGCCTCGCGGAAAGCGGCGTCTCCTTCGAAACCATGCGGACCCAGTCCGAAGAGCCATCCCGATGGGACAATTTGATCGAGCTGAATGACAAGGCTCTGCTGATACTCAAAAGCTGGGGAATGACACCCAAAAGCGAGGCCCTCCGGCAGGAGCTGAAGTCCCCCTCCCCTCACCGCCTGCCAGAAACAGGAGGCAGCCTGATCGTCGCCTGCGTCCCGGTGCTGGGGCTCCCGGTGCGCCGCTTCCTCTCCCGGTGCGCGCAATGGGACATTCCCGTGGAATTATGGGTACACGCCGCCCCCGAAGAAGCCCGGCTCTTCGACAACTTCGGCTGCCCGGGAGAAGGCTGGCTCACTCGTCCGGCCGACTTGTCGGCAGTCAGCCAGCCGGTAACTGAAACCGCCGCCCAGCTGGGGGAAAAAATCGTCGAATTCATCCATGACCTCGGGGAGCAGGAGAGCTCCCGCCTCTCTCTCGGCATTTGCGACCCCCGCTTTGCCTCTCCACTCGACACCTGCTTCCGGGAGAAGGGATGGACGCTCTTCTTCCCTTCCGGCAAGCCATTCCGGGGCACGGGCCTTATGCAGCTGCTGGACTGCCTGCGAAAAGTCCTCGACCTCCCGGACAGTTTTTCCTCACGCCACGACCTCGCCCGCTCCTCCCTGCTGTTCCATACCTTGCAAAAAGAGGGCCATTACGAATTTTGCCGTCTGCTTGACGATCTCAAGTCCACCCACCTGCCGGAGACCTGCACCTACGCCCGCACGCTCATCGAGCAGCGGGACAGGGAGAATAAAACCACCCATTTGAAAACCTGGGATCTGCTCGATCAATGGGTGCTCTCCCTCATGACGCCCCGCTCCCTGGGCGCGCGTCTGGAGGCCTGGGGGGAAGAACTCTCCGACAGCCTCACCGGCGAAGAGGAGCAAACCGTCCTCTCCCTCTTCCAGACAGCCGTCAGATCTCTCAAAAACCTTCAGGAAAAATCGCCCGACTTCGTGGACTCCCGAACGGCCCTGCTCCTGCTTGAGGAATCTCTGTCCACTGCTGCCATTCCCGCCCGGCAGCGCCCCCAAAACGCTCTGGACGCGCTCGGCTGGGCGGAGCTCCCCTTCTGCCCCGGCAAACATCTCATCCTGACGGGCCTCTCCGAAGGAGTCGTGCCGGAAGGCCCTCCCGACGACCCCTTCCTGCCCGATTCCCTGAGGAAACGTGCCGGACTCCCCACCGGAGCGGCAAAACAGGCGAGGGATCATTTCCTCTTCGCCTCCCTGATTGATCCCCGGCTCCGCAATGGCGGCCGAATCTGCCTGCCGGTCTGCCGGCAGACGCCGGACAACGAGCCGCTGACACCCTCCACCCTGTTGTTGAAATGCCCCCCCGAGACCCTGCCCGAGCGGGTGCGCCACCTGTTCGGACCGGGAGAGGGGAGTCCCCGCCCGCTCCCCTACGACCGGGGAGACTGGGTTCTCTCCCCTCCGGGGGGATGGAGCCGGGCAGAGCTCTTACAGCACAATTCCGTGAGGCTCCTCGCGCCCGGTTATTCCAACCCGTGGGCGCCGGGCGAACGGCAAAAACCATTCTCCCCGTCCACCCTCAAACGCTTCCTGAACTGCCCCCTCCGCTTCTGGGTCAACAACATCTTCCGCCTGGACCGCGTCTCTCCGCAAAAGCCGGACAAAGAGGTCATGGAGCATAATGAACTCGGCAGTCTGGCCCACGCCATTCTGGAGCAATTCGGGCAAGCCTTCCCCCGTCTCAGCCCTGGCCTCACCCGGGAAAAATTGAAACAGGAAATGGCGTCTCTGGTAGAAAAACTCTTTTCCGAGCAATACGGAGATCAGGGACTGCTGCCCCTCAAGGTACAGAAATACTCTCTGCTCAAACGGCTTGATACCTACGCCGCCCTGCACTGGGATCACCTCCTCTCCGGCTGGGAATGCGTCGAATTTGAACGGGAAGTGACCGGCTGGACGTTGTCAGGCTATCCCATGAAATTCCGCATCGACCGCATTGACCGCCACCCCGACGGCAGATGCCGGGTCATCGATTATAAAACGGGGAGCAAAACCGCCTCCTGTGAAAAAAGCCATCTGACCACTCTCTCCGACAACGCAAAAGCAAACCTCCCCCTGCTCTCCCCCGAACTGACTCCCTTCCTGCACCCGGAAAACGCAAGGCGAGTCAAACCCTCCCCACACCGCTGGAGCGATCTGCAGCTCCCCCTGTACGTCCTGTGGGCACGCGAGCAATACGGGGAAGACGTCTCCGCCGCCTACTATGCCCTGCCCGGCAAAACGCGAGACATCCGTCTCTCCCTCTGGGACAGGCCCGACCTCCCTCTCGACGGGGCGGAGGAAAGCGCCCTCGACAGCGCCCGTACCTGGGCGGTGGAGCTCATGAGACTCATCTCCTCGGGAGAGGGCCTCGTCTCCGCGGAAGAACTGGACTGGCAAGCCCCCTCCTTCGACCTCCTCTCCTCCGGCCGGGAGCCTCTCCGCGAGACCCTCGGCCTCACCCCCTCACCCTCCGGTCATGCCTGAAATCCACAGCACGCTCATCTCCGCCTCCGCCGGCACGGGCAAAACCTACCGCCTCTCCCTGCGCTTCCTGGCCCTGTTGTGCCTGGGCGTCCCTCCGGAAAAAATCGCCGCCATCACCTTCACCCGAAAAGCGGCGGGCGAGTTCGCGGACCGCATTCTGAACGACTTGGCCAGGGGAGCCTCCAGCGCAGACGCCGCCCATGATCTCGCCGCGCGCATCCGCCAGACCCTCGAGGGCTCCGACGACGAGCCGGGCCTCTGCCCCGGCATTTACGACCGCCTCCCGGCTCCGCCCGACCAGCGCCGGTTCCGCGAACTCCTCGCCCGGCTCGTCGGAGTCCTGGGCCGCCTCAACCTGAGCACCATAGACAGCCTGTTCTCCAAAATGGCCTCGGCCCTGATTCTGGAGCTCGGCGTCAGCGGATTCTCGGTCATCGAC
Source organism: uncultured Verrucomicrobiales bacterium (assembly GCA_964576595.1). Taxonomy (GTDB): domain Bacteria; phylum Verrucomicrobiota; class Verrucomicrobiia; order Verrucomicrobiales; family Akkermansiaceae; genus CAZNVW01. The sequence goes on along the minus strand of CAZNVW010000083.1, from coordinate 3,949 downwards.
ACAACCGCCGAAGAACAGGAAAAACGCCTCTCTCTCCTCGCCCTGTACCGGGACTGCGCCCGAAACGCCGAAGAAGAAAACGCGCTCCGGGAGCTTTTCATCGAAGGCATGAGAAGCGACGCGGAAGCCAGCGACATGGGGGAAGCCATGGAACGGCTGATCGCCACCTATCACGAGCTTTACCTCGACTATCCCGACCCGCGCCAATGGGGAGACCCCCACCTGCTCGGCATCAGTGAAAAAGAGCGCATCCCCCGCCTCGCCCCGGAAGACTTCCCGGCGGCCGTCGCCCGCATCAGGGATTACTGCTCCGGCCTCAAGCGGGAACACGCCGCCGGCGAAACTAAAAAAGCGGAGAAGGAAATCAACTCCCACAACACCAAATTAAACAATTGCCTCAAGTTTTGGGAACCCTTCGCCGACTACCCGATCTCCCGCGACATTGACCTGGGATCTATCGACCTGCAACAGAAGAGAGCCTCCTTCGCCGCGTTCTCCTGCCCCGATATGGACGACCTGCTCCAAAGCTGGCTCGCCCTTGAGACGGAGCGGGCCTGCGCGAGAACCAGGGCCGCCTTCTCGCTGATCTCCCTGTTCGAAGAAAAATATGCCGAGGCCGTCCGCAACCAGGGCAAATTCCTCTTTCACGACGTCACCCGCCTGCTGAAAGAAGACCAACTCGACCAGCAGGCCCGGCAAAACCTCCAGTACCGCATGGACTGCCGCTTTGACCACTGGATGCTGGACGAGTTTCAGGACACCTCCTCGCCGCAATGGACGGTACTCAAGCCCTTCCTTGAAGAAATCGCCATGGATGACGCGGGCGACCGCAGCCTCTTTGTCGTCGGAGACGTCAAGCAAAGCATCTATCAATGGCGGGGCGGCGACCCGGCCCTGTTCTCCGGCCTGACCTCGCGGGAACCGTGGAGAACCAAACTGCAGGAAATGAGGATGAACACATCCTACCGCTCGGCCCAGCCCGTCCTCGACCTCGTCAACCTCGTCTGCGACTTCACCTCGACCGCCTCCGGCTGCCACCCCGGAGCTCTCGCAATGTGGGGAACCTTTTCGCCGCACACCTCCGCCCGCCCGGACCTGCCCGGCTGCGCCCAGATACGCGAAGCCGTCCAAACGGAAGAAGAGGAAAACGCTCCCGCCCCGAATAGCAAACAGGAGCCGGTCTATCAGGCTGTCGCGGAAATCCTGAGAGAAACCGCGCCTCTCGAACGGGGCCTCACTTGCGCCCTCCTCGTCTCCTCCAACAAGGAAGCCCAGTCCCTCAAACAATGGCTCGTCTCGCAACCGGACCGTTTTGCCGTCGAAACGGGAGAAGACACCCTTGTCGGGACGGATTCTCCGCTGGGGCTCGGCCTGTGCCAGTTTTTCTCCTGGCTCCGCACTCCTGGAGACGACTTCCTGCAAAAAATACTGGATCACTCTCCCCTGTCCATCCTGCTCCATGTCAAACCCTCACCCGGAGACTCCTGGACCTGGTGGAACGATAAACGCGACAGACAGGGCATCTCCGCCGTCATGAAAGCCGTCAGCGCCCTGCTCAAGGAAAAAGGCATCACCCTCTCCGACTTCCAGAAGAGCCGCGAAAATATCTGGCTGGAAGAAGCGGAAACCTTCGACGCGGACGCCGGAGGGGATCTCGACGCCTGGATTCGCCACATGCGGGGACTGAAACGGCGTGAGGACCCCGGCGACGACCTGATCCGCATCATGACCATCCACAAGGCCAAAGGCCTGGAGTTTGATATCGTCATCCTGCCCATTCTCGACAAAAAGTCATTTACCAGCAAAACACACCTCTCCACCCTCAAAACACCCCGGGAAGACGAGACTGCCCCGGGCCGTCCGCCCGCCCTGTTGCTGGCTCCGCCCAAAATCATCTACGATAACCAGCCCTCCCTCAAAAAAATGGTCGAAGACTGGGAAAGCGACCAGCAATACGAGGGCTTCTGTAAACTGTATGTCGCCCTCACGAGAGCCGCTCACGCCACCTATGCCGTTCTGCCCGTCCCTCCGGCGAAAGAATCCGGGCAGGACGACTCCTTCCGCGCCCTGTTGAAAAAAGCGGCGGACGATACGCAACAGGATCGCTTCTCCCGGGAGGGCGCCTCCCGGCTCCTCCTCTCTCTCGGGAATCCCGACTGGTTCGAGAGCTTCCCCCAAAAAAAGGCCGTGGCGGCGACGCCCCTCTCTCCCGATCTCCCGCCGCCGCCCGTCAGACTCGCGAGGCTCACCCCCTCGTCGTCGGGCTCCCCGGTCGGCAGTCCCCCCTCCTCTCTCTTCGAGCCCCGCCCCTCCGCCGGAAGGGAAGACGCCGCGGCCTTCGGCACGGCCGTACACGAACGTTTCCGGGAAATCTCCTGGCTCGACACCGACCCGTTGCCCGCGTGGCTGTCCGCTCCGCGCTCCCGCGAAGAACAAGTCGTCGCCTCCTGCCTCGAAATCCCCGAAATCCGCGCCCTCTTTTCCCGCCCGAACAACGAGGCCGAACTATACCGGGAACAGCCCGTCGAAGCCATCGACGGCGATTACTGGATCTCGGCCACCCTCGACCGCCTCGTCCTGTCTCCGGGAGGGGCTCACATCATCGACTTCAAAACAGACAAAATCTCCCGACCGGAAGAGCTGAAAGAACGCCATCGCTTCCAAATGGAAACCTACCGCTCACTCGTCGCCCGGCTCACGGGCCTGCCGTCCGAAAAAATACGCGTCACCCTGCTCTCCACCTGGCTCAGAACCTTGATCCGCCTCTAAAATAATTCCTGTATTATTACTTTCTGCCCGCTTGAAAAAATGAACCACTATACGCCTATCCCTTACTGCTGCCTGCTGTTTTTCTGGCTTTAAAAAGGGAGAAATTGTCCGCCTTCGGCCAAAAAGGCGCAATGGCACAATATTTAAATATGAATACGCTTGAAGTCGCCCAGTTGGAAGATTGCACTATTTGCAACGATATTATCAATATGGGGAGAGAATTCCAAAGAGAGCAGGGCTTTGTCCAATGGACGGATGATTACCCGAACGAGCACACCATTTGCCATGATATAAAAAACAAAACGGGATACGTTTTAAAAATCGACGGCGTCATTGCCGGATATATGTGCATAGACTTTGACGGAGAGCCTGCGTATGAAAATATAGACGGAAAGTGGAGAGATGACTCTCCCTATGCCGTTGTTCATCGAATGGCATTCGATAAAAAATTTAGAGGAATGGGCCTGGCGGGAATAGCATTTAAATTAATGGAAGAACTGTGTATTAAAAAGGACATTCGAATGATTCGGCTGGATACCGATTTCCCGAACAGGCGGATGCAGCATATATTAAAAAATAACGGTTTTGAAAACTGCGGAACCATTACCTTTCAAGGCAGCGGAAAATTGGCCTATGATAAATTATTTTAACAACCTGACACTCTTCAAGAATATCGTCGAGGCCTCCTGAGGAAAATGGCGGCCAGGGCAACAACGCCCAATGCGGCCGGATAATAGAGATACCGGATAATCCCGACCGGAGACAGCCCTGCCAGCCCCGACGCCATCAGCAGCTGCGCCCCGTAGGGAATAAGCCCCTGCACCATGCAGGAAAACGTGTCCAGCAAACTCGCGCTCTTGGCGGGATTCACGCCATACTTGCGCGAGATCTCGCGGGCAATCGGCCCCACGGTAATAATGGCTATCGTATTGTTGGCCGTGCAAAGATTGGAGAGACTCACCAGCAAAGCGATACTCAGCTCCGCGCCCGGCTTGTTTTTCACATGCCTGAGTATCCTCCCGATAATGTAATCGATCCCCCCGTTGTAGCGGATCAACTCCAACAGCCCCCCGGCCAGCAGAGTAATGACGATCAACTCACCCATCCCCTTTATCCCCTCGCCCAAAGCGCCCACCCAGCCGAAAAAGCCGAAACTCCCGGTAAACATCCCCACCGCTCC
>CAZNVW010000082.1:0-10878 GCA_964576595.1 uncultured Verrucomicrobiales bacterium | reverse complement strand
ATGGGCTTTGTGGACTACGCCCGCCTCCCTCTCCGCGCCTGGTACTGGTACCGGGAAAACCTCGGCGGCGTCAAGGCTCCCGAATGGCCTCAAAAGGGTACGCCCGCCGCGCTCAAACTGACGACCGACCGGAAGACGCTGAAAGCCGACGGCACCGAAGACGCCCAGCTCATCGTCGCAGTCGTCGACTCCAAGGGCAAAACAATCGACGCCAATCCTCCCGTCACCCTGACCATTGAATCGGGCCCCGGCATCTTCCCGACAGGCAAGAGCATCACCTTCAACCCTGACAGCAACGAAGCCGCCATACGGGAAGGCCTGGCCGCCATTGAGTTCCGGGCCAGCTTTGCGGGCAAAACAAAAATCCGGGCAACCTCCCCCGGCCTGAAAGACGCGATCATCGAACTCACCAATACGGGCGCGCCGAACTTTGTCCCCGGCAAATCCGCCGAATGGCTCCCTGTAGCAGGAGAAAAGACAAACCCGGAGGCCGCGCATCGCGTCGTGGACTGCGCCAAGTCCAGACCGGCTACAGCCTCGGCGACGCAAGCCGGCTCCGAGCCCCGCTTTGCCAATGACGGCGACGCCTCCACCGCGTGGAAATCCACTCTGGACAAGGACGGCAAAGCCTGGTGGCGTCTCGACCTCGAAAACTTCTACGCCGTGAGCGAAGTGACGCTCGAAGACGTCACCCCGGGCGACTTTATCGTTGAACTGACCGCCGACGAGGGCAAAACCTGGACGCCCGTAGGCTCCGGCAAACAGGGAGAGAAAAAAGCAGTCCTCACCAGTGACCCGGAAAAAAGCTACGGCCGCTTCCTGCGCATTTCGTGGACAGGCAAACCGGGCGAGCCGGTCTCTCTGGGAGAAATAAAGGTCATGGGCCAGGCAAAATAAGGATCCCGGCAAACGCCATTTCCTCACGCTCCGGCCGGAATTGTCCGCCGGAGCGTTTTATTTTGCCTATTCCGCCCTACCTCAGGGAATTACCCGCCCAGACAGAAGCGGCATATCCCAGAGCGGCCATGGCCACCCCCCCGGCGACGGAAACCGCTACATACCCGGCGGCCAGAAACAGGCGTCCCTCCTTCAACATGGTCAGCGTCTGCATGCCGAATGTGGAAAAAGTCGTAAACCCGCCCAGCATCCCGGCTCCCAGCAGAGGGAATACCCAGGAGGCCATCCCCTCCCGGTCCCGAACCAGACAGCCGTACAGGACTCCCAGCAGCAGACAGCCCAGCAAATTGACCGTCATGACCCCCCACGGCCAGACGGCGTGGCGGAAGAACTTCATCAACCAGGCGTCCATGGCCACCCGCAGGGCGGCGCCCATTCCTCCTCCGAAAAAAATAAGAAAATAAAACCTCTTGTCCATGCTCTCTTCCTCTTCAGAATGCCGGAGCAAAATAGTGTGTGCAATCGTATTTTTGCAAAATAACTATTGCAAATGTGCTGGAAAGCATGTAATCGAAAGGGACTTAAACACTACATTTACCATGTCTGAAAGCATCGAACAAAAGGTTAAGGATATTATCGTCGAACAGCTCGGAGTAGAAGCCGACAAAGTGACCAGCAACGCCAAGTTCATTGACGACCTCGGTGCTGACTCCCTGGACACTGTTGAACTCGTGATGGCCTTCGAAGAAGAATTCGGCATCGACGTGCCGGACGAAGAAGCCGAAGGTCTCCGTTCCGTAGCCGACGTCGTCGCCTACATCGAAAAAGTTCAAGGCTAATTTCCCTTTCCCTTTACAAAAGGCGATCCCTTCCGGGGATCGTCTTTTTTTATGCTCTCATCCTCTCTACAAGAATTTATCTGGTCTTTGGAACGTATTAGACTACGGTACCTTAAACTATGAAATTCTCCCTCCTCTTCGGCACAGCCCTTTTCTCCCTGTCTCTTGCGCTCCATCCCGCCCAGGCGGAACCCGCTCCTTCCCAACCGGAAAAAATCATTCCGGCCACCCTGCCTACGGAAAACACCAGACACTGGGTGCCCGCCCGCTACAAGGAAGTCAAACGGCAACTGCAAAACAACCCCTGCGACCTGTTCTTTGTAGGCGACTCCATTACAGAAGGCTGGGAGAGAGAGGGAAAACAGCTGTGGACAGAGCTATTCCTGCCCCTGAAAGCCGTCAACTTCGGCATCAGCGGAGACCGTACGGATCATGTCCTCTGGAGAATGAAAGATACAAAATTGGCGACGACCACTCCGCCGAAATACTGCGTCGTCCTGCTGGGCACCAACAACATAGGAACATGGAAAGGTCGGCAAAAAACAGATGATATTGTAAAGGGCATCTCTGAAGTCTGCCGCACCCTTGCCAAAAAATTCCCCTCCACAAAAATCATCCTGATGGCCGTCACCCCCTATGGCTCCGACCTCTCCTCCCCGCTCCGCAAACAGCAGGAAGAGCTCAATCTGAAACTGCGCTCCCTGAAGCTCCCGAAAACAACCTTCCTGAGCCTGAACGATAAACTGCTCAACCCCGACGGAACGCAGAAAAAGGAATACTTCCGCGATAATGTACACCTGACCGCCGCCGGATACAAGGTTTGGGCCGACGCCCTGCTCCCCCTGGTGAACGCCAAATAACCCTTCCCGATCATGAACCTGCTGGCAAAGCCGCTCGCTGTCCTGACCGTCCTCCTCGCGGGAACGACGGCCCTTTTCTCCGCACCCAAAAGCGGCCCCCTGCCGCAGAAACCCAATATCATCTTCTTCCTCGTGGATGACATGGGCTGGCAGGACACCTCCCTGCCCTTCTGGCACGACAGGGAGGGCAAACCCGTCCGGACCTTCCTGAACAAACGATATAAAACGCCCCATATGGAAGAACTGGCCCGGCAGGGCATGATGTTCACCAGCGCCTACGCGCAGCCCATCTGCTCGCCCTCCCGCGTCAGCCTGATGTCGGGCATGAACTCCTCACGGCACCGGGTCACCAACTGGACGCTGAAACAGGACCAGTCCACCGATGCAGGCAGCCGCTTTGTCCGCGCCCCCGAAGGCTGGAATGTCAACGGCCTCCAGCCGGAAGGCACAAAACCCTCCGGAAAAACAACCCGCCCCATCACCGGAGAAAAAATAACCTATGAGATGAAAAAGCCCTATGTGACGGCAACCAGTCTGCCGTCCCTGCTCAAAAAACAGGGCTACGTCACCATCCACTGCGGCAAGGCTCACTTCGGCACCCGGGGCACCCCGGGAGCCGACCCGAAGAACTTCGGCTTTGACTACAACATCGCCGGAACGGAAATAGGCGGCCCCGCCGATTACCGGGGCGGCCAAAAATACGGGCAGGGAGACTTCCGTGTGTGCGGGCTGGATGAAAACAACTACTATCAGGACGACACCTTCCTGACAGAAGCCCTGACTCTGGAGGCGCTGAAACGCCTCGACGCCATCCGGGCCAACCCGGCCGAAGCGAAAAAGCCCTTCTACCTGTACATGGCCCACTACGCCATCCACGTCCCCATCGACCAGAGAGGCTACGACAAACGCTTTGCCGACCACTATACGAACCCCGGAGACGGTCACAAATGGAACGACAGCGAGCGAAACTACTCCGGCCTCATCGAAGGCATGGACAAGAGCCTCGGCGACATTATGGCCTATCTGAAAAAAAACAACCTTGAGGACAATACCGTCCTCGTCTTCATGTCCGATAACGGCGGACTCGCCGAGCAGGCGAACCGGCTGGGCAACAGGGAGGCCAACTACCCGCTGAGCTACGGCAAGGGCTCCGGCTACGAGGGCGGCATCCGCGAACCCATGATCGTCCGCTGGCCCAAAGCAACCCGCCCCGGCTCACGCTGCGACGTCCCGGTCATCATGGAAGACTTCTTCCCCACCCTGATGGAAATAGCCGGAGCGAAAAAGCTCAGGACGGAACAAACCATCGACGGCAAAAGCTTCGCCTCCCTGCTGGCTCCCGGCGCAAAACCGTCCAAAGCGCAACTGGAGCGCCCCCTGCTTTTTCACGTCCCCAATGTCTGGACGGGAGACCGCCAGGGCTACCAGCCCTTTACCGCCATGCGCAAGGGCGACTGGAAACTGATCTACGACCACGCCAGCCAGGGATTCAATCTCTACAACCTCGCGGACGACATCAGCGAGCAAAACAACCTCGCGGACGAAAATCCCGGCAAGCTCAAAGAGCTGGCGACCGTCATGTCCGCCCTGCTCAAGGAGCGCAAGGCCCAGATGCCCCTCTATAAAAAGGACAATACGGTGGGAGCCGCCGCAGGCTCAACCGTCCCCCTTCCCGATCAGGTCGTAGCAAAAAAATTCTGATCTCCTGTTTACTCTTCTAAAAAAGGGAGGCGTCCGACAAGAGGCCTCCCTTTTTGCGTACAATAAAAAACGCCTCCGGGAACCCCCGGAGGCGATATAAAACTCAAGCCATACTCCCGCTTACACTAAAAAGCGCAGTTGTGCGGCGTGCGCACATAGGGAATCACATCGCGGATATTGGACACGCCCGTCACAAACATCAGAATGCGCTCGAAGCCCATGCCGAAGCCGGCGTGAGGCACCGAACCGTAGCGGCGCAAATCGGCGTACCAGTAGTAGTTCTCCTCATTCAGGCCGTGGCGTTCCATATTCGCGAGCAGGAGATCCAGCCGCTCCTCGCGCTGACTCCCCCCGACAATCTCGCCAATACCGGGCACCAGCACGTCCATGGCGGCGACCGTGCGCCCGTCGTCGTTCAGACGCATATAGAAGGGCTTGATCTCCTTCGGATAATTATAAACCGTCACCGGACACTTGAAATGCTCCTCGGTTAAATAACGCTCGTGCTCGCTCTGTAAGTTGGCCCCATAGCTGACGGGATAATCGAACTTGCGGCCGCTCTCCAGAATAATCCTGACGGCCTCCTCGTACGGCAGACGCACAAAAGGACGCTCCGCGACAAACTCGAGCCGCTCGCGCAAACCCTTGTCCACAAACTTGCTGAAAAACTCCAGATCCTCACCGCCCTTCTCCAGCATCTCGCGTACAAGATACTTCACGCAATCCTCGGCCAAATCCATATCGTCCTGCAAATCGGCGAACGCCATCTCCGGCTCAATCATCCAGAACTCGGCCGCGTGGCGAGTCGTATTCGAATTCTCGGCGCGGAACGTAGGGCCGAACGTATAAATATTCGTCAGTGCGCAAGCGAGCGTCTCGCCCTCAAGCTGCCCGCTGACCGTCAAATACGCGGGCTTGCCGAAAAAGTCCTCTTCATAACCCTTGGCCGTGTTGTGGAACGGGTCCAGCGTCGTCACCCGGAACATCTCCCCCGCTCCCTCGCAGTCGCTGCATGTCAACAGGGGCGTATGAACGTAGGCGAAATAACGTTCCTCAAAAAAACGATGAATCGCCCGAGCCATCAAACTGCGCGTGCGGAAAACGGCGCCGAACAAATTCGTACGGGCGCGCAAATGAGCCACGGAGCGCATAAACTCGACGCTGTGCCCCTTCTTCTGCAACGGATAGTCTCCCGCCTCGCCCAGTAGCTCCACGGCGGTCGCCTGAAGCTCCCACTTCTGATTCTTGCCGGGACTGGGCACCAAATTCCCCGTCACGGCGACAGACGCGCCCGTATTCATCCTGGCGACCGCTTCATACCCCGGCACACCGGCATCCACTATACACTGAAGGGAGGTCAGACAAGTACCGTCATTAACCTCGAGAAACGAAAACTCCTTCGAATCCCGGCGGGTGCGCACCCAGCCCTTTACAGTTACTCCCGTCTGGGGTTCTTCGCTCCCGAGAGCTTGCACAATGAGTAGTCTCATAATCCTGTTGAGTAAAAAAAATCAGTCCAGATCAGGCAGGGGAGTATCAATCTCCTCGTCCGTCAAATAACACCCCGGATCGGAGCCGTACCAGTGCCCGTTTGCAAACGCGGCGCGCGTGCGGAAGCCGCCGCCGCAAAGCGCGTAATGGCGGCACCGCCCGCAGCGGCCCTCAAGACGGCTCTGCCGCTCGGAAGGATCGGCGGCGGCGCGTATCTCGGGCAAAGCCGCGGCGGACTGCTCTGTACGAGCCTCCCAAATATCGCTGAACCTGTCGTCCTTCACATTGCCGAGCGTAACGCTCTGCCAGAACTGGTCAGGGTGTACCCGCCCCTGCGTGTCGATATTGGCGATTCCCCGGCCGGAGCTGTTCGCGCCGCCTCCGTTCCAGCGGAGCAAATTCAACGTCTCCTTCGCATTGGGGTGTCCCTCGCGCAACTGGCGAAGCAAAAGATAAATCCCGTCGGCCGGCTGGGTGACAGTCAGCACCTCGCGAGCCTTGCCCTCGGCCTTCCATTTCTCCACTCGGGAAATCAGGGAATCCATCGTCGCCCGGGCGCGCTCCGGCGCAAGCGTCTGCACATCCACCCCGCGGCCCGTCGGCACCAGATGGTAAAAACAAACCCGCTGAATATCCTCACGGTCGATAAAATCCAGAATCTCCTCAATACTCTCGGCATTGTTCTTTGTCAGCGTCAGGCGCAGACCGGTCTTCTGTCCGGCGGCGCCGCAATGATGGAACCCGCGAACCGCGCGGTCAAACGCCCCCGGCTTGCCCCGGAAACGGTCGTGCACCTCGCCGATACCGTCGAGGGAAATCCCCACATAAGCCACATCCAGCGCCTTGAGCCTGCGGGCCGTCGCCTCGTCAATACGAGTGCCGTTTGTAGAAATCGTCACCTTGAGCCCCTTGCCGCAGGCGTACTCCAGAATCTCGAAAAAATGCGGATGCACCAGCGGCTCACCGCCGGACAACAGCAGGGCATTGGCCTGATAATCGGCCAGATCATCAACCACGGCGCGGCATTGATCCAGAGTCAACTCACCGTCAAACTGGGCCGCATTTGAGTCGGAATAACAATGAATGCACTTCAAATTGCAGGTTCGCGTAATATTCCAGACCACAATGGGCTTCCTCTCCCGGGAAGAAGTCGGCGCGCAGCCCGCAGCGGCCCCGCCCGAGGCGCGGCCATGCCCATGCCCGTGCCCGTAGCGCAAATGATCTGCGGGCTGGGCCTCTCCGGTCCAAAGTCGAGTGACATTAATCATAGAAAAAGGAAAATCAGGATTTTTTCAAAGGTTGATAACTGCACAAATTGTCCTCGGCCATGGCGTCGCCGTACACGGCGTAAGCCCGGGCGCGGGAACCGCCGCAGACCGTCCGGTACTCGCAGCGCCCGCACTTGCCGGTCAGGGCATTATCATCTCGCAGAGACACAAACACGGGATGATTGCGGTACACCTCGCCGACCTTCTCGGTACGAACGTTCCCGGCAGTCATCGGCAAAAACCCGGAGGGCTGTATATCGCCCGTGTGCGAAATAAACAAAATCCCCTTCCCGTCTCGAGTAGGCAGGGCGCACCGGCTGGGCTCCTGCCCCTTGGCCTTTGCATCCTGCATCGTCACCCGACGGAAGTGATGCCCCTCGGTCGTCTTCACATCAAACGGCAGCTCCCGGCTCAGATCGGCCAGACGCACCCAGACCGCCTCCACCTCCTCGGCGGTCGGCATCTCATCCATCGCGGCCCGGCCCGTGGGCACAACCAGGAAAACGCTCCACATGGCGGGCTTCAACTCCTTCATCAACTCGACAAAAGCGTCAAACTCACCCAGCGTACTCCTGGTGATAGTCGTATTGATCTGAAGCGGAATACCGGCCTCTGTCGCCAGACGCGCGGCCTCCAGCGTCCTGTCAAACGTATGCGGCACCCCGCGAAAGGCGTCATGCGTCTCGCGTGTCGCGCCGTCGAGACTCAACGACATACGATGCACCCCGGCCTCCTTGAGCGCGGCAAAATCGGCCTTGACCAGACGCGCCGTCGCGGCGGGACTCAGAGCCACGGTCAGCCCCCGCCTGGTAGCCTCGCGTATCAGCTCATGCAAATCACGGCGCATCATCGGGTCGCCCCCGGTCAGCACCAGAAGAGGAGGAGCCATCTCCGCCAAATCGTCCAGCACCGCCAGCGCCTCTTCATGAGTCAGCTCCCGGGGATCGGCCTGCGTCTGGGCAGAAGCCCGGCAGTGACGGCAGGCGAGAGCGCAAGCCCGGGTAATCTCCCAGAACACCAAAAAGGGGCGTTCATTAAAACTGAAACCGTTGAAAGAAGGACGCTTCACTGTACGGCAAACCCTATCCCTTCATATAGGGGAAAGCGAGCATATTCTGGAAAGTGAACAAAGATTTTTTGAGTCGTTCTAATTCTTTGATTCACTCCATACCGCCCCGATCATGCCCTTCTTGTCGGCTTTCAAAACCCACTTTCCCGAGCGCCCCTCCGGAGCGCTCCCTTCAACACTCATCAGGCCTATTGCCTTCTTCGCCTCGGCAGGCGACGCCGCCCGCCCCAGCCACGCGACCGGAGACGCTTCCTTCGCTCCCGACGGCATTTGCCCCTCCAAAACAACCTTCATCGGCCCCTCCACACGCAAAAACACCTCGGGACGGGCCTCTGAAACCACAGGCACCCGGTACACGGCCCCTTCCCGGAACAACACCTTCCCCCTCCAGTCGCTCCCCGGACGCACAACCAGAGACGCGCCGCCCTCTACCTCAAAACGTCCGCTCACAAACGCGTGATCCCCCGCCGTAAAAGACGAACCGGAGCGCAGAAACACACTCCCCCTCTCCGTCTCCAGCGGTGAAAACCTCGCATTCTGCCAGTCCTGCGGATCTACATAACCATTCGCATGAAGCGTGGGGCGGCCCTCGACCACAATATGCCCCTTCCTCACCTCGACCCCTCCCGACTGAAACACGACACCCCGCAGTGTCCAGACAAAACCGGCCTCCGCCGGATCATACACCACCCGGAGCATCCCCTTGCCGGAAACAAGCTCCCGATTGACATCCGTCAACTTGCCCAAAAACTCGCCGTCTCCCGTATAAGTAAACACGGAGACCTTCCTACCCGCAGGATTGCCGTGACTGATAACGGCGCCGGAATCCACATGAGGCAGGCGATCCCAGCTCACATCGCAGCCATTCAAATCAAACTCCCCGCCCCGCACGCCAAACTCGACGGGATGCGCCAGCTGCCCCTCCGCCCCCAGGCGGACAACAGCCCGGCCGGACACCAGCTTCAACGCTTCGGCGGCCCGGCCCGCCTCTCGGGCCAGCAAAACAAACCCCTCGCCGATATTCAAACGGGCAGGATTATCTCCCCGTCCCCTGACCTCCAGCACCCCCTCGCCGATCTTGCGCCACTCGTCCCCGGCGGCGGCCGTCAACTCGGACACTACACGGCTCCCCTTTTTCACATCCATCCCGGCGGAACGAAGAACATTCTCCGGCCTGCCTCCGTCTGTCAGTATAACCTCCCTGTTTTCAAACGTCAGCGAACCCGCGCCCATATCTGCCGGAGCCGCGAGAACCAACCTCAGAGGGCGGCCCGAAAAACGCAAATTCCGGGTCGCCTCCAACTCCTGAAGCGTCGCCTCGCGGGCGGACTTGCCCGCGGCCAACCCATGATACTCAAACGACTTCTTGCCCTGGGAAATACGCCCAAGCCCCTTGCCGTCCGCCCCGCTCCAAATGGCAGGCCCCTCCCCGACAAAAGACACCGTCGGGTCAAAATAGGACTCGATAACCTTGACCGCCCAGGCATTGCTGCCGCGCATCTGACTAAAACCACCGCCCCCGCCGGACTGGGCCGGGCCGATAAACTCCCAGCGCCCCGTCTTGCCATTATACGTCCAGGCGGCGCTCCCGCTGTCTCCCGCCAGCACGCCGATGGGAAGAGGATTGTCGGCTGAACGTTCCATCCTCAAATGATACTGAAACTGATACGCCTTGTAGGGACTCGCGCTATTCTTGTCGTTCGGCGCGGGAGCATTCACAATCACATTGGTAAACCGCAGCGTACCTCCCGTCAAAAACTCATACGCTCCGGCGACTCCCTTTGCCTCCGTATCGGAAATGGCCTCCTGCTGCGTACCGCCGCCCACGCGCAAAACAAGCTTGCCCTTCAAATCGGCCAGCTGCGCCTCATCCTCCATATACGGCACAAAAGCGGCCTCCGTCACCACCTTGTCCAAACGAGCCACCTGCACATCATACTGATAATTCGTCTCGCTCCCCCAGCCGTTGCTCTTCCTGATCACACGATAAAAATCATCTCCTCCAAACCTCTTCGTAAACGTCGCATCCTGATACCCGCCATTATGCGCGACAGAAGCCAGGAACTGGGCATTCCCCGTCAAAGCGGCAAACCCCTGATCCACAACAGACTCAAAACTCATCATCAAGGGAATCGTGCCGGAGACCTTTCCCTCCTTGTCGTACACAGCCACCTCTTTGCCTCCGGCCGCGAACCGGCCCCGGTTCTCGGCGAAATCCCGGTACGTCTGCAACGAAAAATCGGGATGCATCAACCCGGCATGACTCAGGGGAGCGGACAAAAACAAACACAGACTCCCCCAACAAATAAAAAATGAACGGCCTCTCATAAAATACTACTGCTTTATAGAAACACATACGATGAATCATCTCGCCAAATTCCGCCAAAAATGATATTTGAAAGAATCAATCCCTTTAATTCGTACCATCATTGCAATGAAATTTCCCCTCCTGACAGTTGCCCTACTGCCTCTTCTTACAAGCATAGCTCCCGGACAAAACTTCTCCCCGGACAGACACCCCCTCTACGAGCCGGAACTTGACAAATCTCCGGCCAGCGGCTCCTCGCAAAACATCTTTCTGGGAGCCAAAGCAACCGCCAGCAATACCTTCAAAGACGACAAACCGGAACTCGCCATAGACGGTAAAATCGAACCGAACAAATACTGGGGCGGCGAAAACCTCCCCGTCTGGCACCAAATAGACCTCGGCGCGCCCAAAACACTCTCCTCCATCAAATTCTGGCCCTACTGGG
>CAZNVW010000081.1:4153-10887 GCA_964576595.1 uncultured Verrucomicrobiales bacterium | reverse complement strand
GGACCTGCGCACGGGCGTGGAGTGCGGCAACATGCAGGAAGTCATGGACGGCAATATCGACCAGTATATTGAAGCCATGCTCCGGGGCAAGACCCGGGACTGATTCCCCCTTCCCGACGCCGGAGTCCTCCCGGGCTCCGGCGTTCCCTTCTCTTCCCCTGACGCCGTGGAAATCGACATCATCACACTCTTCCCGCCCCTGGCGCTCGCTCCCCTCTCGGAGAGCATCATCAAGCGGGCGACCGAGCGGGGCATCGTCGAGGTACGCGCCCACAATCTGCGCGACTGGACAAAGGACAAACACCGTAAAACGGATGATTATCTGTGCGGCGGCGGGCAGGGAATGCTCCTCAAGCCGGAGCCCGTTTTCGCCGCGATCGAAGAGCTGCGCCGCCCCGGCTCCAAAGTGATCCTGATGACTCCCCAGGGGAGGCAACTCCGACAGCCCCTGGTGGAAGAACTGAGCCATGAAGGGCACCTGATCATCCTGTGCGGCCATTACGAGGGCGTAGATCACCGCGTCATCGAGCAACTGATCGATCTGGAGCTGTCTATCGGCGATTACATCCTGACAAACGGAGCCATTGCCGCAGGCATACTGGTCGATGCCATTGTCCGCCTCCTGCCGGGAGCGCTGGGAGACGAGCGGTCGCATCAGCAGGAGAGCTTCTCAGACGGTCTGCTGGAGGCCCCGGCCTATACAAAACCGAATGAGTTCCGCGGCATGGCGGTACCGGAGCTGCTGCTCTCCGGCAACCACAAGGGCATAGAAGCCTGGAAACACGAACAGGCGCTGGCCCGCACAAAGGCAAACAGGCCCGATCTGTACGAAGCCTGGATCAGAGAGCACCCCGCCCCGGAGCCGAAGGCCAAAAAGAAACGCCGCCCCCAAACGCCCCCGCCCCCGGCGGAAGAAGCCTGAGCCGCCCTCCTACCGGGACGGATCGGCAACGACTCCCATGAACAGGGCCGCGCCCGTCACCGTATCGGCCAGTATATACAGGAAGGGACGGTCGAAAGAAAGAACCGCAGGCGGAGTACCGAACGGGTCGCTCAAGGCGGACGCCGCATAAGCCTGGGTCCCCGTTTCATCTACCTTGAAATACACCTTCTGCCAGCCATCCTGCACATAAAGCGGCACTTTTGACGCCGTCATTCCCGACAAATCGGCCTTGCCGGGCAAAAACATCTCCGTCACTCCCCGGTCTTTCAAAAAGTCCTTCACCGATACAAGAGGGGAAGACACGGTAAACGCCGGCAGTTTCAGAACGGCCGGCTCTCCTTTTGTTGCTTCCCGGTTTTTTCTCAATGACAGACACTCGCTGACAAAATCACGTTCCGCGCCCTTTTTCAGCAGGGAGTTTACATCCGCGCCCCTGGCCGGAAGCAACGCAAAAAAACAAAAACCGGAGCTCCTGTACTCTCTCCAAATGACGGTGTAATCCCCGCCCTCTCCGAAATCGCCAAAAAAGTTCTCCTTCATGTAACGGCAGGAAACGGATTTGCCATCTTCCCGGACAAATGCTCCTTTCGTGCTCTCGCGGGGATCGAACTGCACTTTCCACGTCCCCGCGTACCCGGTCACATCTACCAGAAAAATACCGGTCGTCTCCGTAAGCATATCCGGCGAAACAAAGTTTTTAATCAGTCCCCGAGTACTTTTTTGAATATCCGCATTGATCTGTTGACGGCATTTCTCCGCTCCCTGAGAAAAATCAAGGGGAATGAATCTGGCCCCAAAGTCTTTTTTCACCCTCTCCAGCCATGGAGCGTTCCACTCAATCAGCGTATTCCCATAGACCCGCCGCCGCTGTAAAAACAATTTTCCGCCGCTTTTGGCAAGCTTCCCGTTCAATGACGCCAGAGAGGAAAACACAGAATCGGTGCCGCCTTTTTCCCCATTCAAAAAATCCAGCAACTGCGCCCGGGTTTCTCCGCCCGCCCCGGCCGCGGTCTCCGCACACAAAAACATCAGCGGCAGGGAAGAAAGACAGACATTTGCTCCCGGACTCTCTCCCGCCTGCGCCAAAAGCCACTGCTGCGCCCATTTATTACCGGCCGCCACAACGGCCGCAGGCCCTTCCGCGGGAGCGGATGCCGGGGTATCTCCCCCTTTGACCGGGGTAAAAAGGAATAGAGGCAGAAACCATCGGAAAATCTTCATTTATCATCAATACAATACCTCATCCCGCACATACAAGGGGAAACAGGAAAAACGGCCTGTTTCTTACAAATGGTGATACAGAATAAATTCTTTTTATAGGTAGCGGGCTTGAGCTGTCTATCATCTTCTTATAATGTTAGCGGAATGAATTACGGCCCGCGTTCCCAAGCCCTTTTCGCTCATGCCAAAAACCTGATTCCGGGAGGAGTCAATTCGCCTGTCAGAGCGTTTCGGAATGTGGACGGCGATCCCTTTTTTGTCCGATCGGGCAAGGGTTCCCATATTCAGGATGTGGACGGCCGCGATTATATCGATTACATAGGCACTTGGGGCCCCGCCATTCTGGGCCACGCCCCGGAGGCGGTACTTGAGTCCCTCTATACGGCCATGCAAAAGGGCGTCAGCTTCGGCATCCCCACGGAGGCCGAGGTACAGATGGCGGAAAAGATCACCAGCTGGATTCCCTCTGTAGAAAAGGTGCGACTGGTCAACAGCGGCACGGAGGCCACCATGTCATGCGTACGCTTGGCGCGCGGCTTTACGGGCCGCTCCCGCATCGTCAAATTTATCGGCTGTTATCACGGTCACGTCGACTCCCTGCTCGTCGCAGCAGGCTCGGGGGCGCTGACCTTTGGCGAGCCGGACAGCGCGGGGGTGCCCCGTGAGCTGGCCCGGCTCACCATCGCCCTGCCCTATAACGATCCGGAGGCCCTGCAAAAAACCTTTGATACCTACGGCGACGATATCGCCGCCGTCATCGTGGAGTCCTACCCGGCCAACGCGGGCCTTTACTTCCCGGCGCCCGGTTTCCTTGACCTGCTGCGCCGCCTGACAACGCAGTGGGGGGCTCTGCTGATCTTTGACGAAGTAATGACCGGATTCCGCCTGGCCAAGGGCGGCGTCCAGCAGCTGGAAAATCTGACGCCCGATCTGACGGCCATGGGCAAGGTCATCGGCGGCGGCCTGCCTGTCGGCGCCTTTGGCGGCCGGGCCGACATCATGGACGCTCTCTCTCCGGTCGGCCCCGTCTATCAGGCCGGCACCCTGTC
Source organism: uncultured Verrucomicrobiales bacterium (assembly GCA_964576595.1). Lineage (GTDB taxonomy): Bacteria > Verrucomicrobiota > Verrucomicrobiia > Verrucomicrobiales > Akkermansiaceae > CAZNVW01. The sequence continues at coordinate 7,674 of CAZNVW010000081.1, read as the reverse complement.
GGGCAATCCGCTCGCCATGGCCGCCGGGCTTACCCAGCTCAATGAGCTGGAGAGGCTGGACGGCTTCAACAAGCTGGAGGAGCTGGGCCAGCAACTGGAAACGGGCATGCGCGCCCTGCTGGCCCGCTTCGGCCTCTCCTACACCTTCCACCGGGCGGGCTCGATGTTCTGCCTGTTCTTTACAGAATCGCCCGTTTACAACCTCGCTTCGGCGCAGACATCGGATAAGGAGCGGTTCAAAAAGTTCTTTTGGAAAATGCTGGAGCAGGGAGTTTATTTTTCCCCATCGCCTTACGAAACCGCTTTCCTTTCCCTTTCTCACACACAAGAAGATATAAACAGAACTCTGGAATGCGCTGAAACGGCCTTCAAATCCCTGTAATATTCCATGAGATCATGAATCAACTCGCCCATGTCGCCCTGTTCGGAACTCACCACCTGTGGGCCTTGTGCCTTTGCGTACTCGGCATCGCCTGGTATCTGAACGCCGCCCTTCAGGCTGACAGGGACGAGCAAATACAATACACCGGCTTCCTCGCGCTGCTTCTGTTCTGGAGCTACCCGTTCACACTCCTGTTCCGCTATTTTCTGGATCCCTCCCTGCACTGGCAGGATCTGCTCCCCCTGCACCTGTGCAGTCTCATGAGCTATGTGGCGGCGGGCGCGCTCATCTTCCGCTGCCCCTTTCTGCGCTCCGTCACCTATTTCATGGGAGTCCTCGTCTGCCTGCAAGGCCTGCTGACGCCTGCGCTCGTCTATGATTTCCCCAGTCCGATGTTCTTTGAGTTCTTCATCAGCCATGCGCTGATTGTACTGACGGCGCTTTATCTGCCGATCGTTCTGGGCTGGCGTCCCCGAAAAAAGGATTTCCTGTGGGCCATAGGATTCGGCGCGGGCTACATGCTCCTCATGCTGGCGCTCAATCCCCTGCTGGGCACCAACTTCGGCTTTGTCATGGGAAGACCGGAGAACTCCATCCTGGACTATATGGGGCCATGGCCGTGGTATCTCTTCTCCATGCTGGCCCTGGGGCTGCTCATGATGTGGCTCATCGGCCTGCCCCTGAGCCGGGCCACCCGGGAAAAAGGCTGCTAACAGGCGGCGGACATCCGCCTCTTTAAAGCCATCGCCAGCCCTCCTTTTTTAAAAGGGCCTGCTCCTGGCTCCTTTTTTCTCATTTCCCGTTCTCCTCCGGGAACAAAAACGCCTCCGGAGAGACGGGTATAAAAAGTATGGCGCAGGTCTTTGTTTCTGATTCGAGGCGAATCCAGAGCGGAAGGCGCGTTGCCCCGGTAGCCGGTCTTCTCTTTTTCCCCTAGCAAAGAGGCTGCCCCACTTGTGGGACAGCCTCGAAGAACAGCGTTTTTAACGTGTCGGCTTAGTGGGCGCGGCAGAACTCTTCAAAGCGGTCGAGACCTTCCTTGAGGATGTCGAGCGTCGTGCAGTAGCTGATGCGGATGCCCTTGTCGTTGCCGAAGGCGACGCCGGGGATAGCGGCAACCTTGTAACGCTCCAGAAGCTGTTCGCAAGCATTCATCGAGGTCAGGCCGAGCTTCTCAATGTTGATGAAGAAGTAGAAGGCCCCCTGGGGCTCCTGAACGGAGATATTCGGGATGGCTTTCAGGCGTTCGTAAACGTACTGACGGCGCATGTCGTACTCGTCGCGCATATCGGAGATGAAGGACTGGTCGCCCGTCAGGGCGGCCAGCGCGCCGTACTGGGCAAACGAGGTCGGGTTGGACGTGGTGTGATCCTGAATGATGTTGATCGCCTTGGCGATTTCCACCGGAGCAGCGGAGTAGCCGAGACGCCATCCCGTCATGGAGTAGCCCTTGGAGAAGCCGTTGATGGTGATGGTCAGGTCGTACAGTTCCCGGCTCAGGGAGGCGATGGAAACGTGCTTGGATTCTCCGTAAACGAGGTGTTCGTAAATTTCGTCGGACAGGATCAGGATGTCTTCGGAAACGGCGATTTCTCCCAGAGCGAGCAGTTCCTCACGAGTATAGACGGAGCCGGTCGGGTTGTTCGGAGTGGTAAGGATGACCATCTTCGTCCGGGGAGTCATGGCTTCCTCGAACTCTTCGGGAGTCAGCTTCCAGTCGTTTTCCTGTTTGGTCGGGACGATTACCGGAGTGCCGCCGGCCATGCGGACCATTTCAGGGTAGCTGACCCAGAACGGAGCGGGGATCACGACTTCGTCGCCTTCTTCGATTACCGCCATGATCGCGTTAAAGCAGGCGTGCTTGGCTCCGCAGCTCAGAATGATCTGGCTCGGGTCGTAATTGAGGCAGTTGTCCTTCTTCAGCTTGTCGGAGATAGCCTGGCGCAGGGCGGGGATGCCGGCCGAGGGCGTGTACTTGGTCATGCCCTTTTCCAGAGCGTCGATGGCGGCCTGCTTGATAAAGTCGGGAGTGTCCATTTCCGGCTCGCCTCCGGCAAGACCATAGACTTCTTCACCGGCGGCCTTCATGGCTTTGGCGCGGTTGGTGACCTTGAGAGTAAGAGAGGGGGAGAGGCTGGCGATTTTGGAGGAGATCATGCTTTCCATAAGGGGAATATTGAGCGGCTTGTGCGTTCACACGATGTCCGGAACGTATTCCGCCTAAAAGCAAACACCGCGCAAGCGCGGTTTTGGATAGTAGGCCATAAGAAGACGTTTTACAAGCATAAAGGGAAATACCTGTCACATTTTATCTCAAGCTACGCCACACTTCCCCATATCCCTAAGGCAGAAAAATGAACAACCAGCCTCTGCAAACGTATAGGCTGCGAATGGGAGATAACCTTAACAATTTTTTCTATTACCCGCTGACTCTTTCTGCAACACGGGCTTTATTACTGGATTTGCTTGCGGAGGACAAGTGAACTCGCCCGTTTCCAAATTTATTTTGTATATGTCCTTCTCCATGACAGGTTTTCTGTCGGTATCCGTATCAACCAGATAAAAAACAAAAGTCGCAGGAGCCTCCCAGCCGATGGCATCAGTCAAGAGCTTTTCCCCTGTTTCAACATCCTCATAATCAAACTCGAAATAGAAACGCCCTGCAAATTTATTCTCCCTGACGGCCTCCAAAATATCTTCCGCTTTACAATAAACTAAACCGTCAACATTACCCATTTTCAAGACAATCCATTTTTTATCGGGAGAAAGGATATCTTCCATATGGGCTGTAGTCAGCCCATGAATCCATGCCCGAGGTGTGTATTCCGTTTTTGTCTTTTCAGGGTCTTGTGTAGAAAAAAACTCGGTTTTATCAATGAAAGAAAATAACTCAGTCCCTGTTTGATCTAAAACAATTTTTTTCGTGAAAATAACTCCAGTCTCAGGAGTCACTTCTTTCCTGATAGTCACAATAATTTCTTTGCCTGCCAAATCCCTCTCCCGTTTTTCTTTACACCCGGAAAAAGAAGGGATTATGAGCAGGAAGAAAAAGAATCTTTTACCAAAGTTCATACGTCCATGATATTCTCAATCATGAAAATGTATATATTTTTATGGTAAATTATCGTTTTTTTGAGAA
>CAZNVW010000081.1:0-4143 GCA_964576595.1 uncultured Verrucomicrobiales bacterium | reverse complement strand
AAACGGCGGCAAAACAACCACTCCAGCCTTATATCTATGCCCGACCTCATCTCCATGCCATTTATTGAAATCTTTCTTTTCGTAAAGATTGTCCGGGCTTTCTTTCAAATCATTTATTTTTTGTGAATCTACTGGTACGCTATCTTGGTCTCTGTGTACTTCATAAACTGCGCCATCTCTTAAAAGGGCAGTATGAGTCCCGCCAAAAGCAGATATAAATCCAATTTTCTCCTTGTTTATTTTTTCAACAGTACCCGGATCAAATTTAGATGAATTAGTGCCGAAATCGAGCCATGCATCATCAACCTTTACTGATACGGCAGGCTGATTACGATAGTAAGTTTTGTAAGCATTATATTCATTTAACGTATACTTATTTTCACCATTATTTCCTTCTTCTGCCGTATTAGCATTGTAATAAACTATTCTCCAATTACGCGCTTGAAGATTTTTCGCCAGTTCCATACCTGAATTTGAATTGCGTACTTTTTGTGCTGTTTGCGTATAACCTATAGCTTCATATCCATCTGCAATAGAATCCCGTACATATCGAATGCAGTCCACATTTTTTTTTTGGAAGATGTTTTGGCATCTGGTCGAGCCGCTCCTATTTGATGCGAATGATCTATATATCTCTTCCAAAGACTGGCTCTAATTTCATGTATTAACTTTTCCCTGACATCATCCGACAAAAGTTTATCATCTTGAATTTCACAGGACGGAGAGACAATACGAGTTTCGCTAGTTTTTTGTTTAACCTGAGTATAAGACATAAGTTTTTAAGTAATTCTACTGTGCAAGAAAGAACACGTATTTTACGAAAGACCTCTTAGACCTCTTAGTTTATCCAGATGGATATATCTTACGAATCCTTCTCTAAAATTCTTCCGACAAAAATGGCGGCAGGATGATCCTGCCGCCATAGAAAGGCACTTTCGGAAACAATATTTCCGAAAGAACGTGGTTTACTTGCTGGCCGCTTCTTCGATAGCGACGGCAACAGCGACGGTGGCGCCCACCATCGGGTTGTTGCCCATGCCGATCAGGCCCATCATTTCCACGTGAGTGGGAACGGAGGAGGAGCCGGCGAACTGGGCGTCGGAGTGCATGCGGCCCATGGTGTCGGTCATGCCGTAGGAGGCGGGACCGGCGGCCATGTTGTCCGGGTGCAGTGTACGGCCCGTACCGCCGCCGGAGGCGACGGAGAAGTACTTCTTGCCGCGCTCGTTGCATTCCTTCTTGTAGGTGCCGGCGACCGGGTGCTGGAAGCGGGTCGGGTTGGTGGAGTTGCCGGTGATGGAGACGTCCACACCTTCCTGCCACATGATGGCGACGCCTTCGCGGACGTCATCCGCGCCATAGCAGCGGACGGCGGCTTTCGGCCCCTTGGAGAAGGCTTTTTCGCGAACGATGTTCAGTTTGCCGGTGGCGTAGTCGAACTTGGTTTCGACGTAGGTGAAGCCGTTGATGCGGCTGATGATGTAGGCGGCGTCCTTGCCGAGACCGTTGAGGATGACGCGCAGGTCCTGCTTGCGAACGCGGTTGGCGGACTTGGCGATACCGATCGCGCCTTCAGCGGCGGCGAAGGATTCGTGACCGGCGAGGAAGCAGAAGCACTCCGTCTCGTCGCGGAGAAGCATCGCGGCCAGGTTGCCGTGACCGATGCCGACCTTGCGGTCGTCGGCGACGGAGCCGGGGATGCAGAAGGACTGAAGGCCGATGCCGATGGCTTCGGCGGCGTCAGCGGCCTTGTTCGCGCCTTTCTTGATGGCGATAGCGGCTCCGGCGACATAGGCCCAGCCGGCGTTTTCGAAAGCGATGGGCTGGATGCCCTTCACGATTTCGCGAACGTCGATGCCCTTGTCGAGGCAGATTTTTTCCGCTTCTTCAATGGAGCCGATGCCGTAGGCGGCGAGGGCTTCATTGATCTGCTTGATACGGCGGTCGTAGGATTCAAAAAGAGACATGGTCGTAGATCTGTATTTATTCGTGACGGGGGTCGATCACCTTGGCGGCTTCGTCGAAGCGTCCGTAAGTGCCGGTGGATTTGGCAAGGGCTTCATTGGCGTCCATGCCCTTCTTGATGAGGTCGAGCATCGGACCCACGCGGATGAACTGGTAGCCGATGATTTCGCCGTCTTCGTCGAGGGCAAGCTTGCTGATATAGCCTTCGGCCATTTCCAGGTAGCGAGCGCCCTTGGAGCGGGTGCCGTAGAGAGTGCCTACCTGGGAGCGGAGTCCCTTGCCGAGGTCTTCGAGACCCGCGCCGATGGGCAGACCGCCTTCGGAGAACGCGCTCTGGGTGCGGCCGTAAACGATCTGGAGGAAGAGTTCGCGCATGGCGGTGTTGATCGCGTCGCAAACAAGGTCGGAGTTCATCGCTTCGAGCAGAGTCTTGCCCGGGAGGATTTCGGAGGCCATCGCGGCGGAGTGCGTCATGCCGGAGCATCCGCAGGTTTCAACCAGGCATTCTTCAATGATGCCGTTCTTGACGTTGAGAGTCAGCTTGCAGGTGCCCTGCTGGGGAGCGCACCAGCCTACACCGTGAGTGAGGCCGGAGATGTCCTTGATCTCCTTGGCCTGAGTCCAGGAACCTTCCTGGGGGATGGGTGCGGCACCGTGATTGCATCCTTTTTTGACGCAACACATCTGTTCGATTTCGTGAGTAAACAACATAATTGTTCTTTTCCTGTGGATTAGGGGGCGCTGAGGCTCCGTCAAGCTACCTCGCCCAGCGCGGCGAGTCTAATTTATGTCGTTCCTTCTGACAAACCCAAATAACGCATTTCTTGCCCGCCTCCTCTTTTTTCCCGCGCGTCCGTCCCCGGAACCGTCTTCCGAAAGCGGATTCTTTGTCTTTTATCCTTTTTTTTACCTTCTGCTCTCTTGACAAAAATTATAATTAGTACAAATTACTTTTAAGCCCACTTCCTTTAGCCTTTCTCATCAACGCATTTTATCTCTTATGGATACTCACTCCCCATCCATCCCTTCAAAAAAAAGAATAGGGCTCCCTCAAATGTCGGGACTCAGGCTTACCCGTCAGCGTCAGGAAGTTTACAGAACCCTGATGAAAAAACGCGATCACCCGACGGCCAGCGAGTTGTTCGTTCGCGTCAAGGAGACGCTCCCCACCATTTCCCTCGCCACGGTGTACAACTGTCTGGAGGCGCTGGTCGATCACAAGCTCGTCCGCCAGGTCAACTTCGAGCGCGAGCCCTCCCGCTTCTGCCCCAATCTGGTGGAGCACGGGCACTTTCTCAATGAACAGACGGGGGTCATCCACGACATCGTTCTGAAGGACGGGGTCTGTCTGGAAGACTTCCTCAGCGTCCCCGAAGGCGCCTGCATCACCGGAGCGGAATTCACGCTCAAAGGTGTCATTGTACAGCCCAAAAGCTAATTTCGTTTTACCTCCCGACCACTTCGGGCTATCCTCCGCCCCCGGACATGAGCCTCGTCATTAAAAATCTTCACGCATCAATCAACGGCACGGAAATCCTCAAAGGGGTCAACCTTGAGATTCCCAAGGGACAGGTACACGCGATCATGGGGCCCAACGGCTCCGGCAAAAGTACGCTCTCCAAGGTGCTCTGCGGCCATGACGCCTATGAAGTGACGCAGGGCGAAGCCACTCTGGACGGGCAGGATCTGCTCGGCATGCCCGTGGACGACCGCAGCCGGGCCGGGCTGTTTCTCTCCTTCCAGTATCCGATGGAGGTTCCCGGCGTGTCGAACGCCAACTTCCTCCGCGCGGCTCTGCAAGCGCGCCTCCCCAAGGGAGAGGAGATCGACGCCGTCGCCTTTTACAAGCAGCTTTACGCGCGGATGGACTTCCTGAGCATGGACCGCAAGTTTACCGCCCGCTCCGTCAACGAGGGATTCTCGGGAGGAGAAAAGAAGCGCAACGAGATTCTCCAGATGATGATGCTTGCCCCGCTCTACGCCATTCTGGACGAGATGGACTCCGGTCTGGATATCGACGCGCTCAAAATCTGCGCCGCCGGAGTCAACGAAATGCGCGCGCCGCATCGTTCCTTCCTGCTGATCACCCACTATCAGCGGCTTTTGAACTACATCAAGCCGGATGTCATCCATGTGATGGTGGCCGGGCGCATTGTACACTCGGGCGGCCCGGAGCTG
>CAZNVW010000080.1:0-10947 GCA_964576595.1 uncultured Verrucomicrobiales bacterium | reverse complement strand
CCTCATCGAGTCCATCGAAGGCAAGCGCCCCTACCCCCGCATCAAGCCCCCCTTCTTCCCGGCGGCTATCGGTCTCTACCAGTGCCCGACCATCGTCAACAACGTCGAGTCACTCTGCCATGTCAAGCACATCGTCCATATGGGCGGCGAGGAGTACGCCAAACTCGGCACTCCCCGCAACAACGGCACACGCATCATCGGCGTCTCGGGCGACGTGAAAAAGCCCGGCTACTATGAAATAGAGTCCGGTAAAATCACCTTCCGCCAGCTCCTGTTCGACATGTGCGGAGGCCCTAAGGAAGCCCGTACCTTCAAGGCGGTCATCCCCGGCGGCTCCTCCGCCAAGATCATGCGCTGCGACGAGACTTACTCTCTGAAGCAGCCGGACGGCTCGGTAAAAGAGCTGGAGTTCTGGGACGTACCCCTCGACTTTGACACCGTGGCGGCCTGCGGCTCCATGGCGGGCTCCGGCGGAGTGATCGTCATGGACGACTCCCGCAGAATGTCCTGGGTCATCAATAACCTGAACCACTTCTACGCCCATGAGTCCTGCGGACAGTGCACCCCCTGCCGCGAAGGCAACCCGTGGATGAAAAAAATCACCGACCGTCTGGTCGCCGGAGAGGCCGCACCGGAGGAAATCGACCTGCTCGACTCCATCGCCCGCAACATCGACGGCAAGACCATCTGCGCCTTCGGTGAAGGCTCCTCCTGGCCGGTCGAAGGCATGATCGACAAGTTCCGCGACGAACTGCTGGCCGACACCAAACCGGAAAACTCCGGCAAGCCCCACAGCAGGGAATCCATCGCCCAGCGCGCCTTCATCAACAAATAATCTTTCCCTACACAGTCCCCATGAGCGAAACAGCTTCCGAAAAGCTCCCCAAAGATATCGCCGCCGAAAAAGGCATGGTCAATGTGCAGATTGACGGCGTCTGGCACCAGTTCCCGAGAGGCATGAGAATCATTGATGCCTGCCGCGAAGTGGGCATCATCGTCCCCCACTACTGCTACCATCCCAAGTTGAGCGTCCGAGGCTCCTGCCGTATGTGCCTCGTCGAGCAGGGCATGCCCCCGCGCCTCGCGCCCGGTCAGGAGCCCTCCTATGACGAGCAGGGCTACCAGCCCATCCAGTGGATGCCCCGCGCCATCATCGCCTGCGGCAACACGGTCGCCGAGAATATGGGTATACGCACCCAGGGCACGCTCGTGGAAAAAGTCCGCCGGGGCGTCATGGAGTTCCTCCTCATCAATCATCCCCTCGACTGCCCGATCTGCGACAAGGCGGGCGAGTGCCTCCTGCAGGAGCACGCCTACGACTACGGTCAGGGAGAATCCCGCTTCACCGACACCAAGGTCAAAAAGCCCAAAAAAGTCGATATCGGCGAATACATCATTTACGACGGAGAGCGCTGCATCATGTGCGGCCGCTGCATCCGCTTCATGAAGGAAATCGCGAAGGATCCCGTCCTCACCTTCACCCAGCGCGGCACCAACACCGTCGTCAGCGTCTTCCCGGGTCACAAACTCGACAACCCCTACAGCATGAACGTAGTGGATCTCTGCCCCGTCGGCGCTCTCACCAGCAAGGACTTCCGCCATCAGATGCGCGTCTGGTTCCTGAAAAGCACGCCGACCATCGACGTACATGACGGCACGGGCATCAACATCACCCTCGACAGCAGGGAAGGCACGGTCTATCGCGTCACCCCCCGTCAGAACGACGACGTGAACTCGAGCTGGATGCCCGACGCCTACCGCCTCGACTACAAGTTCATCAACGCGCCCAACCGCTTCACCCAGCCCTTCGCCCTGTCTCCCCACGGAGCGCAGGAAGCCACAACCTGGGCGAGCGCGACCTCCGTCGCCATCGCGGGTCTGAAGCGTTTCGAAGCCGGACAGGTCGCCCTGATCGCCTCAGGCCGCTGCACCAACGAAGAGCTCTTCGCCGCCAAAAAGCTGGCGCAAACCCTCGGTATTGAGCGCATGGACATCGTCCCCCGCTCCGGTGAAGCCGACAACATGCTCATCTCCGCCGATAAAAACCCCAATACAAACGGGGCCAAACTGATCCTCGGCATCGACCAGCCCGGCGAAGAACTCGCCCGCATCCGCAAGGACGTCCGCGACGGCTCTCTCCGCGCCCTGATCGTACTCGGCGAAGACCTGACGCAGGAAGCCGGATTTACCCTTGAGGACATCAAGAAGCTTGATTACCTCGTCGCCACCGCCACCCATCCGAATACGATGACTCCGCACGCGGACATCGTACTCCCCGGCGTTACCTTTGCAGAGAAATACGGCACAATGATCAACGTCTCCGGCCGCATCCAGCGACTGAACCGGGCCATCGCCCCCGTCGGCAACGCGCACGACGACTGGCAGATTCTGCTCGACCTGGCCAAAGAGGCGGGCTGCTGTCAGGGCACCTGCCCCGGCATCACCTCTGCCATGCACATCCTCGACAAGCTGGCCGCCTCCGTGCCGGCCTTTGAAGGCCTCAACTGGGGCAAAATCGGCGATAGCGGCCTGCCGCTGATCGACACAGGAGTCACCCTTCCCCTCATCCAGCGGGAAAAGAACCGCTAACCCCCGCCATACAACATTTTAGAAGCCATGCAAGACGCATTCAACTTCCTCAACAACGCCGCCTTCCTCGCGGCAGACACCTGTTGCTGGTGGGACAGCATCCTGAACTGGTGTGACTCGGTACTCAGCGACCCGACCTGGTTCATGGTCATCACGACCCTGATCAAAGTCGTCATCTCGATCTGCATCGCCCTGCCCCTCGTGGTCGTCGCCGTGCTCATCGAACGCCGGGGAGCCGCCGTCATCCAGGACCGCGTCGGCCCGAACCAGGCCAAGATCCCCTTCTCCCTGGCCTTCCGCACCAACAAGTTCCCCTATAACCTGATCCAGCCCATCCTCAGAATGTTCGGCCTGACTCAGGATAAATGGGCGCTCTTCGGCATCATCCAGCCCGCGCTGGACGGCGGCAAACTGTTCCTGAAACAGGACTTCACCCCGCCCTACGTCCGCAAGTTCTACTTCTGGCTGGCTCCCGCTCTGGTACTCATCCCCTCCCTGATCTGCATCGGCGTCATCCCCATGGCCGGAGACTTCCTGACTCCCTGGGGTCATGTGAAAATGGTCGTCGCCGACATCAGCGCCGGGCCGATCTTCATCTTCGCCATCGCCTCCTTCTCGGTGTACGGCATCACCCTCGCGGGCTGGTCGTCCAACTCCAAGTACCCCTTCCTCGGCGGCGTGCGCTCCACGGCTCAGATGATCTCCTACGAGATCTGCCTCGGCCTCTCCATCATCCCGATCCTCATGATCCTGGGAGACCTGAACCTGTCGAACATCGTCCAGTACCAGGCGGACAACGGCTGGATGATCCTGCCCTTCTGGGGAGAAGGCCTGACCTCCCAGAGACTCTGGCTCCTCATCCCCGTCGTCATCAGCTTCCTCGTCTTCACGACCTCCATGTTCGCGGAAACGAACCGCACGCCCTTCGACATGGCCGAATGTGAAACCGACCTCGTGGGCGGCTACCATACGGAATACTCCTCCATGAAATTCGCCCTCTTCTTCATGGGTGAATACGTCGCCATGGTCGTCGGCTCCGCGCTGATCGTCACCCTCTTCCTCGGCGGCTGGTCCATCGGCTTCGGCATCGACGGCTGGCTGAGAAACGACCTGCTCAAGGACTACGGCTGGCTCGTCAGCCTGATCCAGCTCATCACCTTTGTCGTCAAGCTCGTCTTCTTCATCGTCTTCTTCGTCTGGGTACGCTGGACGGTCCCCCGCTTCCGCTACGACCAGGTCATGAAACTGGGCTGGCTCGTCTTCTTTGAAGTCGCCGTCATCAACATCTTCCTCACGGCCGCCATCCTGTACCTGACCAAGTAACCTCACGATCTCTCAAGCCATGTCCTATATCAAAGTCAAGAGACCGAAGCTCACCCTCGGGGAAAAATGCTACCTCAAGAGCATCATCGGCGGCATGATCATCACCCTGAAGCACGCCCTGTCCGCCCTGCTCCGCAGATCGAAGAGCAAGAGCGACTTCAACGCGACCAGCATCGGCATCACCATGCAGTACCCGGAGACCACCTGGGATGACAAACTGCCCGAGTACTATCGCGGCGCGCCCGCCCTCGTCAAGGACGAGTCGGGACGCGAACGCTGCGTATCCTGCCAGCTTTGCGAATTCATCTGCCCGCCGAAGGCCATCCGCATCGTCCCCGGCAGCATCGACGGCAAATCGGAAAAAGCCCCGAAGGAATTTGAAATCAACATGACCCGCTGCATCTACTGCGGCATGTGCGAAGAAGTCTGCCCGGAGCAGGCCATCTTCCTCTCACAGAAGTACCTCATCATCGAGCCGAACCGTGAAGACATGATCAACGACAAGAACAAGCTCTATGAACTGGGCGGCACCCGCAAGGGACTGGTCAACAAGTGGAACGAATACAAATAACTCCTTGAATCCATGAATCAACTCTTCTTCTACATCTTCGGGGCGCTGACCGTATTCGCGGCCATGATGATCCTGTTCTTCAAAAACCCGGTGAACTCGGCCATGAGCATGGTCGTCTCCTTCGCCGCCCTGGCCGCCCTTTTCATCGGCCTCGACGCGCACTTCCTCGGAGTCATCCAGATCCTGGTCTATACGGGAGCCGTGATGGTGCTCTTTGTCTTCATCATCATGCTGCTCAACGTGAAAAAGGAGGAAAAGAAGCCCCTGCGCCCCCTTCCCTTCCTCGCCAGCCTGATCATCGTGGGCCTCTTCCTCGCCCAGCTCACGGGCATCATCGCCAGCCTGCCGAAAAAAACGGCTCCGGTCATCGACCCCGTCGCCGCCGCCAAACAATTCCCGGCCGGCACGCAACTCCATGACCAGCTCGCCGCCGGCAACTTCCCCGACTCGGCCCTGATCGGCCACACCCTCTTCAGCGGACAATACAACGCCGTCTTCCTGCTGACGGGCCTCATCCTCGTCGTCGCCACCGTGGGCGTCGTCGCTCTCTCCCGCCGCCCGGAAACCCTTAAATAAGACTCCTCCCATGGCTACACTCAACGACTATTTGATGCTCTCCGGCATCCTGTTCACCATCGGCTTCGCCGGAGTGATCCTCCGCCGGGACATCCTCGTCATCTTCATGTGTCTGGAAATCATGCTGAGCGCGGCAAACCTGACTCTGATCGCCTTCTCCCGCTTCAACGGCGCCGACGGCCTTCCGAGCTACGAGCCGCAAGTTCTGGTTCTCTTCATCATCACCATCGCGGCCGCGGAAGTCGCCATCGGACTCGCCATGATCGTCGCCCTGTACAGGGGACGGCAAACAGTCAGCACCGATCAACTCCTCTCGCTCAAAGACTAATCCTTTCCCTCCCTCATGGACCCTGACACAATCAAGACTCTGGCCTGGATGCTGTTGCTGCTGCCGCTGATTACAGCGGCCTTCAACCAGTTCTTCCTCTCCCGCCGCGGCAACGTCGCCGCCCTTGTCTCCACATTTACCTGCGCCGTCACCCTCGGCTGCGCCATCGCCCTGCAGGGGCAAAACTGGAGCGACACCTTCCAGTGGGCCACCATCTCGGACAAGTTCAGCCTGAATATCGGCATCCTGCTCGACAACCTCTCCACCCGCATGATGCTGGTCGTGACGGGCATCGGCTTCCTCGTCCACATCTTCTCCCTCGGCTACATGGCCGATGACAGTGCGAAAGCCCGGTACTTCACCGGACTCTCCATCTTCATGTTCTCCATGACCGGTATCGTCCTGTCGGACAACCTGGCCATGACCTTCATCTACTGGGAACTCGTCGGCTTCAGCTCCTACCTGCTGATCGGCCACTGGTTCTCCAAGGCCGCCGCCGCGAACGCCGCGAAAAAAGCCTTCATCACCAACCGCGTCGGCGACTTCGGCTTCCTGATCGGCATCCTGCTCCTCTGGAGTATCAGCGGCGCGCTCAACTTTGCCGACATCAAGATCCCCGACGGCGTCAGCACCGGGCTGATGACGGCCACGATCCTCTGCCTCTTCTGCGGCGTCATCGGCAAATCCGCCCAGTTCCCGCTCCATGTCTGGCTGCCCGACGCCATGGAGGGCCCGACTCCCGTCTCCGCCCTCATCCACGCGGCGACGATGGTCGCCGCAGGCGTGTACATGATGGTGCGCGTCCAGTTCCACATCGGCATCGACTCCTTCCCCGTCGCGGCGACAGACATCATCACCGGCATAGGCGCGCTTACCGCCGTCCTCGCCGCCCTGATGGCTACCCAGCAGAACGACATCAAGCGCATCCTCGCCTACTCCACCCTGTCCCAGCTCGGCTACATGGTCATGGCCGTCGGCCTCCTGTCGGGAGAAGCCGCCATGTTCCACCTCTTCACCCACGCCTGGTTCAAGGCCCTGCTCTTCCTCGGCTCCGGCGCGATCATCTACGCCTGCCACCATGAACAGGACATCTGGAGAATGGGCGGCCTTGCCGGGAAGATGAAAGGCACCGTCCTGACCTTCCTGATCGGTACCGCGGCCCTCATTGCCGTCCCCGGCTTCTCGGGCTTCTTCTCAAAAGAAAGTATCCTCGTCGCCGCTCTCGCCAAAAACCCGTTCTACTTCTGGGTCGGCGCGGCCGTCGCATTCCTGACCACCTTCTACATGACCCGCCTGGTCATCGTCGCCTTCTTCGGCAAACCCCGCACCAAAGAAGCGGAACATGCCAAAGAAGTCGGCCCGTCCATGCTGCTCCCCCTGATCCTGCTGGCCATCCCGTCCCTCGTCTCCGGCTTCGGATTCGTCTCGGACAAATTCGTGCCGTCAAACAGCTTCGCCTCGGAGCCCTTCCACCTCGGTCTGGCATTCTACGTCTCGGCCGGAGCCCTGGTGCTCGGCCTGCTCTCCGCCATTATCTGCTACGCCAGACGTGAGCGCGAACCGTTCGCGGGCAACCCCATCGCCGAACTCTTCGAAAACCGTTTCTACATCGACCAGTTCTACGACAAAATCCTCGTCCGGGGAGTCCAGGGCGTCATTTGCGCTCTGGCCGACTTCCTCGACCAGTTCCTGATCGGCGGCATGATTGTCGGAGGATTCGCCCGTCTCACCGCAGGAATCGGAGGCCTCTGCCGCCGTCTACAGAACGGAAAACTCACCACTTACGCCTTCCTCTTCGGCCTCGGCATGGTGCTGGTTCTGTACCTCCTGATCTTCTACACGCCCTGCTGCTAACCCTTTCCCCTCAGATACAGCCATGCTTATCGCACTTGTTCTCATCCCCCTGATAGCCGCTTTCCTCTCCGGATTCTGCAAACTGCCCGCCCGCTCCACCGCGCTGGCCGCCGCCGTCCTGAATCTGCTGGTCGGCATCATGGCCTTCTACGCCGATCCGGCTCTGTGCCCCGCCTACAACGCGGGCAACGTCTTCGGCCTCATGCTGGGCTTCGGCATCCAGCAGGTTATGGTCGCCCTGACGCTGATCATCACGCTTGCCGCCGTCATAGGCATGACGGCTCCCCGTGAGCACTCGGCCATGTGGTACAACTCCACCCTGCTCATCTCCGCGGGCGCCCTCGGCGCCTTCATGAGCAATACGCTGATCGGCTTCTTCTCGTTCCATGAACTGGCGCTCATCCCGACCTTCCTGATGATCGGCATGTACGGACGGGGACACAAGCGAGCCATCGCCTGGAGAGCCACTCTCTACCTCGGACTGGGATCTCTGGTACTGTTGGCCGGCCTTTTGCTCCTGATGTTCCACTCCAACTGCCACACCTTCACTCAGCTGGCCGAACTTAAGAAAATCGGAGGCGATATGGCCTATGGCAATATCATTCCGGCTCTGTTGCTGGTTGGCTTCGGCACCCTGATCTCTCTCTTCCCCTTCCACTCCTGGGCGGCTCCGGCCTACGCCTCGGCTCCCGCTCCCATCGCGATGATGCACGCCGGAGTTCTGAAGAAATTCGGCCTCTACGGCCTCTTCATGTTCGCCTCCGTCCTGCCGGGCGACTTCTTCGCCGCCTGGAATCCCGTCCTGCTCGTTCTGCTCCTCGGCAACGTCCTGTGGGTGGGCTGGGTTACTATCAACCAGAAACGCCTCGACCTCACACTCGGCAACTCGTCGGTGATGCACATGGGCTACATCTTCCTCGCCTTTGCCGCGCTGGTCTCCGCCGGCTCCCCTGAAGCAAACCCCATCGCCTACAAAGGCGGCATCATGCTGATGCTGGGACACGGCCTGAGCATTGCCATGCTCTTCCTGCTCTGCGGCACCATCGATCGATCGACCAAAACGCTTGAGTACGCCTCTCTCGGAGGGCTCGGCACCCGCCTGCCCAAGCTCGCCTTCCTGTTCGGCCTCGCCGCCATGGCCTCCATCGGTTTGCCGGGATTCGCCAACTTCCCGGGGGAATTCCTCGTCTTCTTCTCCGGCTTCAAAGGCTGGTTTAACGGCTCCGCTCCCCTCGGCCCCTTGCAGATCACCACGATCCTCTGCCTGTGGGGACTGGTCATCAGCGCGGTTTACATGCTGAGAGCCTACCGCAACGTCTTCCAGGGAGCCTCCACCCGGATCACCGAAGAAGCCCAGCCTCTCCTGATGCGCGAACGCCTCGCCGCCGCCGTACTCGGCATTGTTCTCGTAGCGGTCGGCCTGTACCCGAACCTCGTCCTGAACATCCTCCAGTAACACACCTTTCCCTATCATGAGTACTCTATTCACCCCCGAATTGATCCTCGTCACCGTCGCCCTGGCGCTGCTGCTGGTGGATGCCTTCCTCCCCAGACTGCCCAAGCGGTTCCTCGGTCTCATCGGCGCGCTGGCTGTCGCCTGGGCCTTTAACAGGACGAGCCAGACCACGCCCTTTGGAGCGACGCATACCTTCTGGTACAGCTTTAGCCTCTCTTCCGCCCCCGTCTATTTCTCCAAGCTCCTGATTCTGGGCGCCACCTTCTTCTCCCTGCTCATGCTGGTGGACTTCAAGAAGGTGCTCTCCCGCTTCGTCACCGGAGACTGCCGCAACCAGGACGGAACCGGAGAAATCTACATCCTCCCGCTCTTTGCCTGCGCCGGAATGATGTGGATGTGCTCCGCCCGCGACTTCATCAGCCTCTTCGTCGCGCTGGAGCTGACCACGCTCTCCTTCTACATCATGGTGGGCTACCTCCGGCGCAACATCGGTTCGCTCGAAGGCGGCGTCAAGTACCTCATCACCGGAGCCATGTCCGCCGGACTTCTCGTCTTCGGCATCGCCTGGCTCTACGGCACGACGGGTTCCTTTGCCCTCGGCTCCGACCTGATCCCGGCCATTCGTGCGGCAGGCGGCTTTACGCCCGGCGTTACCTTCGCCCTCGCCCTGATCCTGCTGGGGCTCCTCTTCAAAATAGGCGCGGTGCCGATGCAGCTCTGGGTGCCCGACGTCTATCAGGGAGCCCCCGCCCCGATTACGGCCTTCCTCTCCGTCGCCTCCAAAACGGCGGGACTCTGCGTACTCTATACCTTCATCTCTCCGATCCTGTTCTGCGGACTGGACTCCTGGTTCTACCTCGCCCTCGTGATCGTCACCGCGCTCACGATCGTCGTGGGCAACCTGGGCGCCATTGCGCAGACCAATGTCAAGCGACTCCTGGGTTACTCCTCCATTGGTCACGCAGGCTACATCCTGCCGTTCTTCTTGCTCCCGCCTGTCATGATCAGCAGTGAAATAACCCTGCCGCTCTATCTGGTCTATCTGGCCTGTTATCTGCCGATGACCATGGGAGCGTTCTTTGTCCTTTCCCTGATCCGGGCGCAAATCGGCGGAGAAGACATGACTGCCTTCCACGGCCTTGGCAAGCGCAACCCGCGACTCGCCGCCGTCGCCACCCTGATGTTTGCCTCGCTTGCGGGCGTCCCCCTCACGGCCGGCTTCACAGGCAAGTTCCTCTCCTTCTACGTCATGGTGCAGTCGGGGCTCTGGGTCATCCTGATCCTTGCGATCATCGCCGCAGCCGCCGGCTTCTACTACTACTTCAAACCGATCCGGGCCATGTACTGGGAAGAGGCGGAAGAAGGCACGACCCCCGTCACCGTACCGGTGCTCTCCGGCTTCATGCTCTTCTTCCTGAGCCTGGCCGTCATTGCCCTGGGGCTTCTCCCCCTCATGCTGATCGGGAAATAATTTTTCAAAAATACCATTTCACCTCTCCCCTTGTCCGCACAGCCGGGCAAGGGGATTTTTTCTATAAAGTTTTGTCAAAACAGCTCTCTGTCCAGCCTTTCAAAGAGAAAAAACAAAACAACACTTTATCAGCAAAAACAAAACGCATTAATATTCAATAAAGTATAATAATTAGAAAAACTTAATAAAATCTCTTTACAAAACAAGCCAAAAGTCCTAATCGTTACTTGTGTGGCAAATCTGTCACATGCGCCTTCCCTTCAAAGAGGGCAATTACTTAACCAACATTGTAACCGATATGAAAAAATCATTACTGAATACAGCCCTGATCGTAGGCTCTCTCGCCGTTTCCGCTTTTGCCGGTAGTGGCAGCATGATGACGGCCAAGCCCATCACAGGCAGCCTGAGCGCAGGCTATGACAGTGCCTATTCCTTCCACAACATTGTCCCGACGACACTGCTTTTGGAACGAGGCGCGACGACGATTGGCGCAGACCTGAAGTACGAGATCCCCTCGACGGTCAATGTTCTCGCCAGTTTCTCCAACACCCAGCTTGACAGCCAATCCCCCCTGCTCAAGGACGAAACCAATGTCTATGTCGGACTCCAGGGAGAAGCCATCGAAGGACTCTCCACCGCATTTGGCTACAACCTCGTCCGCGGCGGTCTGCCGGGCATGTTCTCCAATATGCACAAGTTCTCCGTTTCCAACGGCTACAAAGCCATGGATGACGGCTGTGACATGGATCACCTGCTTCGCTTCGACGTCAAGTACCAGG
>CAZNVW010000079.1:0-10969 GCA_964576595.1 uncultured Verrucomicrobiales bacterium | reverse complement strand
GACGGTGCATTCGCCGCCGCTATCCCTCGGGCCGCCGGCGACGGTTTTGTCTTTGACGCCGGGGAGGACAGAAATCTTGAGCAGGGCGGCCGTATCTGGAAGAGGGCGGGCAGCCGTCTGTTTTTTCATGGCAAATCCGGGAATATCGACTGGACCCGCATTATGCCGGGCATGAAATTGTGGAAAACGGACGACCCTGTCTTGAATGCCTCGTTGCGGAAATCGTGGAAGAACTGCGAACCCGGCCCGGTGAAAAGTCCCCTGAATCTCGTAGTGACGGGCAAATGCGGCAGTCCCCTTGTCCTGTCGGCTCCCGATTACGGCGTGTGCGTCTCCAGCGCGGAGCACCTGCAAGCGGCGGAGAAACGCCCGCTGACAGAGGAGACCCTCCGTGCCCAGCTGGGGCGTTTGGGCGAGACTGACTATGAATTGAAAAACCTGACGGTTCAGCTCTCGGGCGACGCCCTGCTGCCCCTGAGCGCGCTGAATAAATTGCGCCGTCTGCTGGTCGAAGAACTGGACGGGCGGGCGCCTCTGGCCTCCGCTCCGCAGGCCGAGCCTGCGCCCGTTGATTATGCCGCCCTGCTCCCCGCTCCCGTGGCGGCGGATGCGGAAAAAACGCCTGCCTTGAAAATACTCTGCCGCCATCTTTATCAGCTTGAGGCATTGCTGGACGCGGGTGCGCGGTTCTTTTACCTCGACTTCGAAGACATCCGCCAGTACCGCGCAGGCGTCGAGCTGGTGCGAAACGTTCCCGGAGCCGTGGTCTATCTCGCAACGCCGCGCATACAGAAGCCCGGAGAGACGGGCTTCTTCCATGCGCTGGAGCAGGCCGGGCCGGATGGCATCCTGGCTCGCAACTGGGGAGCTGTGGAATACTTCCGCGACAGGAATCTGCCGATGATCGGCGACTTTTCCCTGAATGTTTCCAATGAAGTGACGGCCGATTTATTGCTGCATCAGGGAGGTCTGGAGCTTGTAACCGTCTCCTATGATCTCAATGCCCGCCAGGTTCTGGATCTCGCCCGCGCCGGTGATCCGGGGCGCATGGAGCTGGTGCTTCACCAGCATATGCCGCTCTTCCACATGGAGCATTGCGTCTTTTGCACCTTCCTGAGCAAGGGGGAAAACTTCCGCAACTGCGGCCGCCCCTGCGAGAGACATACCGTCCACCTGCGCGACCGGGTCGGGCAGAACCATCGCCTGATGGCCGATGCGGGCTGCCGCAACACCCTGTACAACGGGCGGGCGCAGACGGGAGCCGCCTTTCTGGATGACTTCCGCAGGGCCGGGCTGGCCTCGTATAGGCTGGAGCTGCTGGACGACACCGCCGGAGAGGCCGTCGCCCTGTATGAGGGGTATCGCGACTTGCTCGCAGGCCAAAGCTCAGCCCGTCTCTGGCTGGATCATCTGGATGCCATTGAACGCCTCGGCGTGACCGAAGGGACGCTCAAGTCCTGAGGAAGGGGGCTGTTCTATTTGTTGCCCGAAGAGTCCCATTTCCTGAAACAGGAAGAGGGAACAGGCGTCAGCCGACCATCCTTGACGAAGGGCTTCAAGTACTCAACAAGGCTTTCAAAGGCCTTGTCGGCGCCTTCTTTGCCTGTTTTTATTTCTATATCACCGGGGTAGGCTCCTCTTGCGCTTTTGCGGGGAC
This sequence comes from uncultured Verrucomicrobiales bacterium, assembly GCA_964576595.1. Taxonomy (GTDB): domain Bacteria; phylum Verrucomicrobiota; class Verrucomicrobiia; order Verrucomicrobiales; family Akkermansiaceae; genus CAZNVW01. The sequence continues at coordinate 9,312 of CAZNVW010000079.1, read as the reverse complement.
GTGTTTTACCGATGCGTATGGAAAACCAGTCCTTTTCCCCCATTTCTTTCGGCTGGTGAGGGAAACCGTAGTAGTACTTGTTGCCGATAACGATACGGGTGGCGTTTTGGGGAGGCCAATCATTCATTCCCCCTTCCTTTTCGCAAGGGTAAAGAGCGATTTTGTGTCCGATGAGAGGCTCCAGTCTGGATTGAAGTTTGAGGGCGCAGTCTCTTCCGAGAGATTTATTGTAGATAATGACCGTTTTTTCCCAAGTGATACTCTCGCTGCATTCCCGTTCAGAAGATTGGGGTTTGGGCGTCTCCTGACCGGAACAGATCAGGGGGGCCGCCCAAACAGCCGCAGACAGAGCTAACAATAGGGAGAACTTTTTCATGCATCCTCTCTATACAAATCTCCTGTCGGGCTCAAGCGGGAAAGGGATGATGAATGGAGCGGATGCCGTATTTATTATTTATAAAGCGGGAGTTACCTTGATGGGCAGATATTTGACGGGAGACTCCCCGACCTTGTTTTTCAGCGTATAAGGCAGCCTGTCCGTTCCCGTGAAGCCGGGTTTGGGCGTATAGACGGCGTTTCCGTCTCCGTCTGTGGAGAGCGTGCCGTTTTCCGGCGCGCCCCATTTCAGCGTGGAGTCTCCGGCCATGCTTAGCAGCGTTTTTTCAGGCTGGGGAATCGTCAGGGCTTTTCCTGCCTGCGTCTCTGTGACTGCGGGCGTCGGCAGATGGGAGAGATCCCACCGGGGGAGAGCCAGCTTGTCGAGATACTCGGCGGCTCCGGGAGAGGGGAGCATCTGGAAATGGGCGAAGTAGGGGCGCACGTCCCGTTTCGCCTCTTCAGACAGGCCGATCAGATAACGGTCTATTTTGGCCTGGTCGTCATGCTTCTTTTGGGTGAACGGCCAGGAGTACATGGCATCGCTCTTGTCCCGGAGACGGTGAATGACTTTTTTGAAAGGCTCCCAGCCGAAATCCTCCGTATATCCCAGCATCATGCTGGTAATCGGGTAGGACCAGTGGTGAGTGCCCTTGGTCGAAATGGAGTACCAGCCGGGCTGCTTGATCTCGTTGTGCTGCTTGTCTTCGGGGTTCAGCAATTTGAGCATGTGCGTATTGGGCGAGTCCTTCCAGTCAAAGGGCGTCTGGGATTTCATATAATATCCCGCCCAGTTGCAGGTGGACTCGGAGCTGTAGCCGAACTCCATGTCTCCGAAGTCGGCATGATGCCCGTGCTCATGGAGGTAGAGCGCGTCGTTTCTGCTCGTCAAATACTTCATGTCAAGCAGATTGGGCGCGTTTTTCACCTGCCATTCTAGGGGCCAGTAGGAAATGCCCTCCCGGGCGTAGAGCGCGGCGTGCATGCGGAAGGGGACTCCCGGATAATAACCGTAAAAGTCCTCGTGCCTGCGGTTGTTTTCATTCCACCAGGCCATGACTTCCGAGGGGTTGTCGCAGGCTTTCAGCACGTCGGAGGGCATGAGCAGAGTGAGATGCTCCGAGACCAGCTCGCCCCAGGGGGCGGGATTGTTTCGCAAGGTTTTCCACTGCTCGTCCGTCGTCTGTCCCAGGACGAAACGGGGAGCGGGCAGGACGCGGTCGAATTGGGCGGGAACATTCGGCAGATCCGTCTTTTCTGGAACATCCAGCAGGATAATGCCGCCGTGTGGAGAAGAGAATGTTTGAGTCCGCTCCTTCATGGGGAAGCGCAAAGTAGTCCGGGGCAGGCTGACGAGCTCCGCCTTGTCGCCCGGGTCGATGTGGTGCCCGACCTGTACGGTGATCCCTTCCGGAGAGGTTCCTTCCGGCAGGGTGACGGTAAAGGGGACGCCGGGGAGTGCATAGGCTCCGGTAGAGACCAGCTCGCTCCGGTGCTTGTCGCCTTTGGAAAAGAGAGATGTAGTGATGTTGACCGGTGCGGCGTTCTCCGGGATCTCTCCCAGAGACGGAGCCAGGCGGTGCGGGCCCAGCTGCTTCAACTCCTCGGGAGACAGGGCGTGTATCCAGGCCGATTCCAGAGAAAGGAGCGCCTTCCCCGCGGGATTCTTGAGCGGCTTCCCTGCATCTGCGGCGAGATGTGAGGCGAGGCGCACGAGAGGTTCCCAGGCTTTTTTCCGCTCTCCGGGAGCCAGGGACTCTCCCTTTTTCTGTTGCTCGGAGAGGAGGCCGGCCAGCAGGGACAGATCGCCGGGAGCCTGTTTTTCCAGGAATTCGGGCACGTCACGCGGTTCCAGCTTCAGCAGTCCGTCAAACAGTTCCGCTTTCCGGGTGTCCTGGGCGGCCGTCTTTTCCAGAACCTTCAGCGTATTCCCCTCGACGACGGGTATCGTATATTCCTCCGTCAAAATACCTTTTTTGATTCCGGGGCCTTCCCAGCTCAGGGCGACATGGTCTCCTCCCGAGCCCTCCTTGTGCAGGAGTTGCAGATAATACCGCTTGCCCTTTTCCAGACGAATGGGAGAAGAGGCTCCCCGTTTCCCGAAGCCGCGGGGGCTCGTATAGGAATCGAGAAAAGCGATTTTGACAAGATTTTCGGGGGAATCGTCCAGACTGAGGGACAGTTCTGCCGTATCGTCGGCGGCCAGCCTGAACATATATTCCCCCGTCTCCGGCGGAAGCAGCAGGGCGGAATAACGGGAGCCGTACTGATCGCCCAGCTCGCCTGTATCCAGCGCCTTGATGATTCTGGCCGAAGAGGCGCTCCCCTTTTTGTACCTCCCCGACTCCGTCAATTTGTCCACAGTATTGCCATGCACATTCTCCCAGACCTCCTGCGTCATGCCCTTTGCCGGGACCGGCTGGGCGGACAGGAGGGAAGGAGCGACAAGGAACAGTCCGCCCAACAGGGGAAAAAGAGAGTTCTTCATAAAAGGGAATACGTGAATTCCCTGAAAAAATAGCATCTTTCGCCTTTTTTTTCGAAAAAGAACGGCGGATGATAAAAAACGGTTCCGGAGGACGATTCCGGAACCGCTTTTGCCTGGTCTGTTTTTTTGACCTTCGGAGATTATCTCTTTTTGGACAGGGCGGCGACAAGAGCGTCCACCAGGCCTGGAATGTCGTGAGACTTGGCTGTGATGGCGGGCTTGAGGCCTGCCTTGACGAGCGTCGCCGAGGTTACGGGGCCGATGCTGGCGGCCTTGCATCCGTCGGGCAGGGGCAGGCCGAGAGCGAGGAAATTCTCCGCCGTAGAGGAGCTTGTAAAGGTGACGACATCCGGCTGCACCCTGTCCCACAGGGAGATAATCCCCGTAGGGTCATCCGTCTCGGGCACGGTCCGGTAGGCCAGGCAGTCGTCCACGATGGCTCCCATCTCCGTCAGCCCCTTCGAGATGACGTCGCGGGCCTGCTCCCCGTGCACCCAGAGGAAAGTCTGATTCTCAATAGTCGTATCTTCCTCCTTGTTGCGTTTTTTGAAAGCCTTGACCAGCTCTTCGGCGACGGCCTTGTCCGGCATGACATCGACGGCCAGGCCGCGCGCCTTGATTTTGGCGGCGGTCGCCGAGCCGATGGCGGCAATGCGGCAGCCCCCGATACAGCGCAGATCGCTGTAAACGCTGAAAAAGGCCTGGAAAAAGCGTTCCACCCCGTTCGGACTGGAAAAAACCAGCCAGTCGTAGGTATGGCAGGAGACGACGGACTCGGCGAACTCCAGCTTGTTGGTCGGATGCTCTATCCTGATCGTCGGCAGTTCAAAGACCTCCGCACCCAGCTCGCGGAGGCGTTTGCTGAGCTCTCCCGCCTGCTCGCGGGTACGGGTGACGACAATGCGCTTGCCGAAGAGGGGGAGCTTTTCAAACCAGTTCAGGGTCTCCCGTTTTTCGACCACTTCGCCAAAGACAATCAGGGCCGGGGCCGAGAGGCCTGCTTTTTCCGATTGGGCGGCGATCGTTTTCAACGTACCGACGACGGTTTTCTGGCGTTCCGTCCCGGCCCATTGCACGATGGCCGCCGGAGTCGTCGGAGCCATGCCGTGCGAGAGAAGCTGTTCGGTAATATGGGGCAGGGAGCTCATCCCCATCAGGATGACCTTGGTGCCCGGAGTATTGGCGAGCTGGGTATAGTTCAGGCTCGATTCCTTTTTCTCTGGGTTCTCGTGTCCTGTCAGCACCGTGAACTGAGCGGCGCAGGAACGGTCGGTAATCGGGATGCCCGCGTAGGACAGGCCGCCGATAGCCGACGTGACGCCGGGCACGACTTCAAAATCAATCTCCGCTTGGGCAAGGGCTTCGGCCTCTTCCCCGCCCCGTCCGAAGACATAGGGATCTCCGCCCTTGAGGCGCACGACCGTTTTGCCCTTTTGACCGAGCTCAACCAGCAGGGCGTTGATCTCCTCCTGGGACAGGGCGTGATTACCCGCCCGCTTGCCTACATAAATCTTTTCGCAGGAGGCGGGTACCCAGTTCAAAAAATCGACGGAGGCCAGGGCGTCGTACACGAGCGCTTCGGCCCGGTCGAGCAGTTCCTTGCCCCGGAGGGTGATAAGAGAGGGGAGGCCGGGGCCTGCGCCCACCAGAAAAACTTTACCGTTACTCATAAACTTGTAACCGGAGTATGTCTCATGCCGGCTCCTTTTGCAAAGGGTTAATGGGGGCATGAAAAAAGGAGACGCAAAAATTCCGCCCGATTTCTTTTTTCCTCAATTTCCGGAGGCGGGGGGAGGGCCTGTTGCCCGCATGAAAAAGCCCCGTTCCTTGCGGAGCGGGGCTTTGGGAAGCGTTGCCTTCCTTAGAAGCGGTAGTTCATATAGAACTGGAACTGGCCGCCCTCGTCGATGGCGTTGCCGGCGCGCACGGGCCAGGCGTAGTCCACGGCGATCGGGCCGAAGGGCAGATTCAGGCGGAGACCGATACCCCAGTCGGAGGCGTATTTCGACGTGTTGAAGTCAAAGGAGTCTTCATTGACGACGCCGATGTCGTAAAAGACGGCGAAGCGCACCTGCTCGACGATGGGCAGCGTGTATTCGAACTGGACGAAGGCGGACGATTTACCGCCCATGGTCTCGTCGCCGCTGATTGCGCTGTCGTACGGCGCGACGTTGCGGTATTTGAAGCCGCGCAGGTTTTGCGGCCCGCCGAGATACATACGGTCAAAGATCGGAACGTCCCGGCCCAGTACGCCCAGGCCGTTGGCGTCGAGATATTTGTCCATATCGCTCTTTTGCCAGGAGTCGATGGTGGTCAGCGCGCCGTTGATGCTGAAGATGGTGTCCCATTTCAGGTTCCAGTACTTGCTGCCGCTCATGCCGACCGTGTAGGTCTTCACATCGCCGCCCAGTCCGGCGAATCCGCCGTCCAGCTCAAACTTGCCGCCCTTGCGGGGGACGAGCAGGCTGTCGCGGGTGTCGTACACATAGGCGAGGTTGACGGAGCTCTTGAGGTAGTTGCCGTCCTGGTACTGGAAGAAGAAGGGCGCGCCGCTCTGCGTGTCGATGATGACCTCTTCCAGCCTGTATTCGTAGCGGAGATAGGAGTTCTCGGTCAGAGGCTGGCGGAGATTGACCGCCGCGCCGAAGTTCTGCTGGGTGTAGTAGTCCGAGTAGTAGGTCGAGCGGGAGTAGAAGACATCCACCCCGAAGGCGAGCTTCTTGCCGAGGAACCAGGGTTCCACCCAGGAGACATTGGCGTTCTGGGTCTCATTACCGGCCCGGACATCGACGGAGAATCGCTGGCCGCCGCCGGTGAAGTTGCTCCAGTCGGAAATATCGAAGTTGGACTGGGTGACGTTTGCAAAGAGGACGACGCTTTCAATCGTCGAGAAACCGAGGCCGAAGGTCAGCATGCCGGTTTGTTTTTCGCGGACTTCGATATTGATGTCGCGATAGCCGGGGCGATTGCTCGGGGCGGGTGTGACGGAGACCGGCTCGAAGTAATTGAGGTTTTTCAACCGCTTCTGGGCCGTTTCCATATCGACGGAGCTGAACTCGTCCTCCGGCTTCAGGGGAAGCTCGCGGCGGATGACGTGATCCTTGGTCTTGGTGTTGCCCTGGATGTTGATATGACCGACCTTGGAGGGAACTCCTTCAATAATGAGGTACTCGATCTCGACCTCGTTGTTGCCTACTTCCTTCAAATCCGCGCGGACGATGGCGTCGGCGTATCCCTTTGCGCCGTAGTACTTGCGGATCATGGTGATGTCGTCGGCGACCTTCTGGGCGGAGTAGGTGTCGCCGCTGAGCAGGCTGAGGCCGGGGTAGAGCTCGTCGGCCTTGTACACCTTGATCGGGCCGAAGTAAACGGAGCGTACCTTGTACTGGTTCCCCTCGCTGATGGCAAATTCGATGTCCACCCGATTGTCAGAGGCGGGCACGCGGCGGGCCGGGGCGACCTGCGCCCGCATGTAGCCGTTGTTGCGGTAGTAGTCGATGAGCTTCTGCTCGTCTTCGTCGAGAACCATGTTGTCGATCTTGCCGGAATCGGTCAGGAAGGAGAAGACGCCCTTTTCCTGCGTCTTCAGCTCGTTCTTCAACTTGGCTTCGTCAAACGCGGTATTGCCCGGGAAGCGGATTTCGCGAACCATTTGCTCGCCCCCTTCATTGATATTGAAGTAAAGATCGACATAACCCGGACGGGCGGCCTTTTCAAAAGAAGGCGTGATCTGCACGTTCGGATAATCCTCGTCCGCGTAGAATTTGCGCAGCTCGTTAATGGCGGTGCGGACGTCCTGGTCGCTGACGGACTTGCCGGAAGTCAGCTTGGTCTTTTCGCGCAGCTTCTTCTCGTCAAAGTGCGCTCCGCGGAAGCCGACGCCCGCCAGCATGGGCTGGGAGTCCACCTCAAACGTGAGCGCCAGAGTCTCGCCCGTCGGGCGCGTGATGACATTGACATTGCTGACCAGCCCGCTCTCATAGAGCGCTTTGGTATCCTTGTCGATCTGGTCGGACGTGTAGGTACTGCCCGATTTCAGGGAAAGGAGGTTGCGCAGACGGGCCATATCCACGGTTTTGCTGGACTTGACGCGGATGTCCACGGAGCTGATCTTTTTCCCTTCCATTGAGGGATCATTCATCAGGAGAGCCATTTCCGGCGTAATTCCGGCGGGGAGGTCTTCCGCCTGTACATGGGCCGCGGGCAGAAGTCCGGTCAGGCAGACCGTAGCGGCGAGTGTCTTCAAATGGGGGGAGGGCATATGGGAAAAGGAAATCGCTCCGCGACGGAGCGACGCGGACTGCTCCCTATGAAAGCGGGAAGTGGGGGAAGGTCAAGCCGAGAATTGCCCGCGAAGAGGTTTTGGGAATTAAATATGAAGAGGAAGCCAAATTTGAAGGGCAAAAAAGGGATTTCTACAGTTGTTCCAGAAAAAATTGTGTCGTAATCGTGTCAGTTACATTCATCCTGCTTGCATATTGCGGAAGCTTCCTTTAGTTTCTCGCTCCTCTATAAGTATTGATGACTAAGGGGGAGACCTCCCTGTCAAACTGACCCTTTCATTACCATGGACATCACGGTTGAAAAAAAAGATAACTGCACGGCCCTCCTGCGCGCCGTCGCCGCCGCAGACGTTGTTGACAAAGAGCGCAAGGCCATTGCCGCCTCTTATGCCGGACAAGCCAAGATCCCCGGCTTCCGTCCCGGAAAAGCCCCCGTTTCCGTTGTCGCCAAGCGCTTTGCCAGGGAAATCACGGAAGAGCTGACCTCCCGCCTGTTCAATCAGGCGACGGAAGAGGCGCTTGCCTCCGACAAGGATCTCAAGGTTCTTGATTTCGGCACCCCCTCTACCTGTGGAATTCAGGAAGACGGCTCTTTCCTCGCCGAAACGACGATGACCTTCGTCCCCGCCTTCGAACTGCCCGGGTACAAGGGCCTCAAGGTCGAAGCCGTCTCCGCCGAAGTAACCGACAAGGATGTGGAGGAAGCGCTGGAAGACCTGCGCAACCGCTACTCCGACTACGAGCCCGTCGATCGCGCCGTCTCCGCCGGGGATGTGGCCGTTGTTGACTTTACCTCCTCCTGCGAAGGCAAGCCCGTATCCGAAGTGATCGGCAAGCCCGCCGGATTCCTCGAAGGTCGTGAAGGCCAGTGGATTCGCGTCGAAGAAGACTCCTTCCTCCCCGGATTCGCCATGCAGCTTGTCGGAGCCAAGGCCGACGACAAGAAGCAGATCACCGTCACCATCCCCGAGACCTTCCCGCTCTCCGAACTGCGCGGCCGCGAAGTCGTGCTGGACGTGTATGTGAAGGAAGCTCGTGAACTCAAGCTCCCCGAGCTGGACGACGCCTTTGCCGCCCGTATCCTCCCCGACGGCGATCTCGCCCTCCTGACGGAGCGCATGAAGGAAATCCTCTCCGCCTCCAAGCAGGAAGAAGCCGAAAACGCCAAGATCGACCAGATCGCCGCCCAGCTTTCCGCCGCGGTTGATTTCGCCCTTCCGGAGGCCCTCGTTGAGCGCGCCACTCAGGACCTGCTCCGCAATCGCCTGCAGTCCGCCTTCCAGTCCCTGCAGAATTCCGGCGACATCGAAAAAGAAATCGAGCGCATGAAGGAAGAATGCCGGGAACAGGCTGCCAAGAATCTCAAAGTGCACTTTATCCTTCAGGAAGTCGCCCGCAAGGAAGACCTCAAGGTCTCCGACCAGGAACTGGGCCAGGAAATCTACCGCATCGCCGAGCAGCAGAAGAAGCAGCCCAAGGCTGTCCTCAAGGAACTCCGCTCCAACGGACAACTGAACGGCATCGCCCAGGGGCTCCTCTCCAACAAGGCCGTCTCCTTCATCCTCGACAGCGCGATTGTCGAAGAAGCGGCTGGCGACAAGCCTGCTGAAGAAAAATCGGCAAAAAAAGCGTCCGCCAAAAAGGACGCCGCCAATGAAGACGCTGCGGAAACGGCTGAAAAGCCCGCCAAAAAGCCCCGCAAGCCCAAGGCCGAGTAAGACACTCTAATCCCTGTTCGAAAGCCGGTTCGCTCTTGCTGAACCGGCTTTTTTGTTATACAAGAAACACAGCAAACATCTTATCATGACTTCTGATAACAAACTGAGTGATATAAAAAATTCCTACTATGTTCCCATGGTAGTCGAGCAGGACGGTCGCGGAGAGCGGGCCTTTGACATTTATTCGCGTCTCCTCAAGGACCGCATTATCTTCATCGGCTCCCCCATTGACGACGTGATCTCCAATTCGGTCATAGCCCAGCTGCTTTTCCTGCAAATGGCCGACCCCAAAAAGGACATTCATATCTACATCAACTCTCCCGGCGGCTCCGTGACGGCCGGTCTGGCGATTTACGACACGATGCAGTTCGTCTCCTGCGACATCAATACCTACTGCCTCGGCATCGCTGCCTCCATGGGCTCTGTCCTGCTGGCGGCCGGCACCCCC
>CAZNVW010000078.1:6738-11093 GCA_964576595.1 uncultured Verrucomicrobiales bacterium | reverse complement strand
GAAGGACAGCTTTGTCTGCCGGATAATCCAGGTCAATAAAAGGAGCGCCGCCATTCTGTGCGCAGGGTCGTACGTCAGCCGTATGGTGTCCAGCCGGGAGAGAACATCCAGCGCGGAGGGATCGTCAAAAAGGGTAGAGAGCCCCATTCTCAGGGCAAAGGATCTGGCCCACTCCAGATCATGCAGAACCAGCTCGCCGTAAGTGTCTCTGCGGGCCTCGGCCACGCGCCTGCAGGCCTCTCCAGGAGACGCCCACTCCGCGCTGTCGAAGAGGAAGCGGTTCATCCTCTTGTAGAGGCGCGGGCGGAAGACATGGGTCAGCTCTCCCTGCCACCAAAAGACCAGGGGAAGATCCGAGTCCAGATGAGCGAAGACCGAGTTCGGGATGCGGCCCCGGACGTGCCCGTTGAGCCAAAAGGCAATCTGCTCGTTGCAGACGGTCTTGCTTCCGCCCTGGAAGCGGCAATGCGAAGTCACCCAGGCAAAGGAGCTGTCGTCTGCGGCCTCTGCGTTCAGCTCCACCAGCAAGGCGCGGCACGCGTGCTCGGCCATCAGGGACTGCATTATTTTCTGATTTTCCAGCAGACTGCCGGGCTGCGCGCTGAAGATGACGATATTCATCAGCGAGGCCCGGATGGTCGTCTCTCCGGCGGAAGAGAGCAGCGCCAGCTCCCGGTCTATGTCGGAGAAGGCCACCTGCTTTCCCAAAACGGCATATGCGGACGGAGGATTCATGGCGGGACAGGAGATTGAGTTCAGAGACGGCGCCAGGTGTGCCCGGTTTCCGCCAGCAGGGCGTCAGCCTGCTTCGGCCCCCAGGAGCCGGCTACATAACTGTCCATGGGGGGTGCCTCCGACTGAGGGAGAGCCTCGTCATGCCAGGCCTGTTCTATATGATCGATGAACCTCCAGGCGGTTTCCACCTCGTCCCGGCGGGCAAAGAGTGTCGCGTCGCCCGACATGGCGTCGAGGAGGAGCCGCTCATAAGCCTCCGGCGATCCCTTGCCGAAGCTGGCGGCATAGCTGAAGTCCATCTTGACCGGCTCCATGCGCATCATGGCTCCGGGCAGCTTTGACATCATGCGCAGGGAGATCCCCTCATCCGGCTGTATGCGGATGACCAGCACATTGCCGTTATCATCGGTGTCAGGCATGGCGTTGAACAGGACATTCGGCGGGGTTTTGAAATGGATGGATATTTCCGTCGATTTTTTCGCCAGACGTTTGCCTACGCGCATAAAGAAGGGCACGCCCTCCCATCTCCATGTATCGATCCACAGGCGGAGAGCCACATAGGATTCCGTCCGGGATTCGGGATTAATGCGGTCTTCCTCGCGATAGCCGGGCACGGGTTTGCCGTTGATCGCCCCGGCCACGTACTGGGCGCGGACGACGTTCTCCCGCACCTCCCGGACTGTCCTGAAGGGGCGAAGAGAGCGGAAGATTTTGACCTTTTCATCGCGCACGCCGTCGGCGCTCAAATCGGTGGGCGGCTCCATGGCCACCAGCGCCAGCAGTTGGAGCAGGTGATTCTGCACCATGTCCCGCAGCGCGCCCGCACTATCGTAATAGGCCCCGCGGCCCCCTTCCATCCCCAGATCCTCGGCGCAGGTAATCTGTACATGATCGACAAAGCGGGAGTTCCAGATCGGCTCGAAAATAAGATTGGCAAAGCGCAGCACCATGATGTTCTGCGCCGTCTCCTTGCCCAGATAATGATCGATCCGGTACACGGAGGACTCGTCAAAGGCCTTCCTGAGTATGCCGTTCAAATGATGAGCGGTCTCAAAGTCGCGGCCAAAGGGCTTTTCGATAATGACGCGGGTCCATCCCCCGCCTATCGTTTCATTCAGCCCGGTCCGCCGGATGTGGTAAATGATCTCCTCGAAAAACTCGGGAGCGCAGGCCATGTAATACAGGTTGTTGCCCCGGCCGCCGTGTTCGAGCGCGTTCTTGTGCAGGAGATCCTTCAGACGCATGTAGCCGTCCTGATCGGTAAACTCGCTTTTGAAGTAGGAGATAGAGCGGGAAAAGGACTCCCAGGCGGAGTCGTCCAGAGGAACCCTGGAGACCTGGGCGGTCATTTTCTTCAATTCCTCGCGGAATTGCTCGTCTGTCATGTCCCGGCGGGCAAAGCCGACGACTCTTGTCCCCGGCGGGAGGCCGCCCCCCACGGAAAGATTGTAGAGGGCGGGAATCAGTTTCCGGTGCGTCAGGTCGCCCGTCGCACCGAAAATGACTATGGTACAGGCCTCCGGAAACGCCCTGGAGGCTGTATCCTGCTTGAAGGGGTTTTCCGTAAATGAGGCCATGGGGGGAGATTTAGCAGGGCAGCGGGAACTGCCTGTTGAACTCATAGACGCGCTCGCGTATGGCGGCGAGAGCTTCGGGATTGTCGTGGTTCCTGAGCGCTTCGTCGATGAAGTTGGCTACCTGGATGACATCGTCCTCCTTCATGCCGCGCGTAGTGACGGCGGGCGTACCGATGCGGATGCCCGAGGGCTTCATCGGAGACCCGGTGTCAAACGGGATGGAGTTCTTGTTCGCCGTGATGCCCGCATGATCGAGAGTCACCTGGGCCGTCGCGCCTTCAAGTCCGACGGAGCGGAGGTCGACGAGGAAGAGGTGGTTGTCGGTGCCGCCGGAAACGATGCGGTACCCCAGCTCGGAGAGGCGGGCTGCCATGGCGGCGGCATTCCTCCTGATTTGAAGCGTATAGTCCTTGAAGGAGGGCTTGAGAGCCTCTCCCAGACAAACGGCCTTGGCGGCGATGACGTGCATCAGAGGGCCGCCCTGAATGCAGGGGAAGACGGCGGAGTCGATCTTCTTGGCATACTCTTCCTTGCAAATGATGATACCGCCGCGGGGGCCTCTGAGCGACTTGTGCGTCGTGGTGGTGACAAAGTCGGCGTAGGGCACGGGAGACGGGTGCTGCCCCCCGGCGACGAGACCGGCAATGTGCGCCATATCCACAAAGAGGTAGGCGCCCACGGACCGGGCGATCTCGGACATGCGCTTGAAGTCGATGGCGCGGGGATAGGCGCTGGCGCCCGCCGTGATCATTTTGGGCTTCGCTTCGGCGGCCATCTGGGCCAGAGCGTCGTAGTCGATGCACTCGTCCTTTTCAGAGACGCCGTAGTGAACGACCTTGTACAGTTTGCCGGAGAAGTTGGCGAAGTGTCCGTGCGTCAGGTGACCGCCGTGGGCGAGATCCATCGTCAGGATGGTGTCGCCCGGCTGGAGAACGGAGAAATAGACCGCCATGTTCGCCTGGGAGCCGGAGTGGGGCTGGACGTTGACGTGATCTCCGCCAAAGAGGGCCTTGGCCCGGTCGATGGCGCACTGTTCCGCCTTGTCCACAAACTCGCACCCGCCGTACCAGCGGCGGTTCGGGTAGCCTTCGGCGTACTTGTTGGTCAGCAGGCTGCCCTGGGCTTCCTGCACGGCGCGGCTCGTAAAGTTTTCAGAGGCGATCAGCTCGATATTCATCCGCTGGCGGCGGGACTCGGCCTTGATGATGGCGGCCATTTCCGGGTCGCCGATTTCCAGAGGACTGCCGGAGGCCTTGCACAGGCGGGCTTCATGGCGGCCGCCTTCAAATTCCGTTTCAAGGAATGCCTTCAGAATATCGTCCAGCATATCGGGAGTGACGTATTTCGCAGGCAGGATAAGCACATTGGCGTCATTATGCTGCCTCGTAGTGGCGGCATCTTCGGCGGAGAGAACGACGGCGGCGCGTACATCCTTGTAGCGGTTGGCCGCGATGCTCATTCCCACGCCGGAGCGGCAGATCAGCACGCCTCGGTCATATGTACCGTCAGAGACGCCGGACGCGACCAGATTGGCAAAATCAGCGTAGTTGGCGGACTCGGTACCATGAGTGCCGAAATCGGTTACTTCATTGACCAGGCCCTTGAGGGCGGAAATCACGGCAGTTTTCAACTCAAATCCTGCATGATCTGAACCGACGGCAATACGAAGTGCTTTATTCATGATAAAGAGAAAAATACACCCCTTCCATGCCTTATTTTATACGGCTCTGCAAGCCGTAAATCCGCCCCCGGGAAAAACACCCGCCGGGGAAAAGCTGTTTCACGCCCCCTTGCCCGGCCCTTAAAGACCGGGAGAGTTCTCCCTCTTTTCGAGAAAAAGGAGAAGGGACGGCAGAACGGCCTCCATCTGGCGGGCCGTCTGTTCATAATCCGCTTCGGAGCCGCCAAACGGGTCGGCGACATCCAGGCCCCGCCCCTCGCCGCAGAGGCAGGCGGTAAAGAGCCGCGCCTTGCCCGAGGTCTCCGGATACTCGGCATGCATCGACAAAAGGTGCGCCCGGGTCATCAGGAAAATATCCGTCG
>CAZNVW010000078.1:0-6728 GCA_964576595.1 uncultured Verrucomicrobiales bacterium | reverse complement strand
CGCCAGCCAGAGACTCAGGCGCGTACTGCGGTGGGAGGCAATATCCAGCCCCCTCTCTCTCATCGCAGACACGGCGCCGGCGCGGGCGGCATCTCCCGGCCAGGCTCCCAGCCCGCAGGAGCGCACCTCCCAGTCGGACTGCGCCGGGCCGAGCGCGTGACGCATCAGAGCCTCGGCCATCGGACTGCGGCAGGTATTGCCCGTACAAACAAACAGAATGCGCCTGCCCCCGGCCATCGTCTTAAAATACAACCATGAACCGGACACCCGACACCACGGCAAAATTTTCCACAAGAGGCTTCCCGGCCTCGCGGTTGAGCATTTTTGCTCCCCGCCCGCCCCAGTCGACCATGATAAAGGGAGATAAAATACACGCTTCCCGAACCGTTACAGGCACAGAGAGCAAAACATTCAGCTGGTCGCAGCCACTGTAACGAGTCCAGTAGTCAAAGCTCCATGAAACATTCGCGGACAAACTCGCCGCAATATTCTCTCGAAAGGAATACTCGAATCCCACCCCGGCAGACAGATACCAGCCCTCCAGCCCGGCAAAACTGTACCCTCCGGTCAAACTGGAAAAAAGCGTGCCGTACTCCATTCTGCGGGCATCGGAAAAATTGAGGATAAATTCCTGATTGGTACCGCCCTCGGCATCCAGACGGCCGTTCCTCTCCCACCCTTTCATAATGCCGGGCAATCCTCCAGAAACCAGCTGATAGCCCAGACAGGTCGTCGTGCGTGCCTCCTCGCCGGAAGACGGCATCTCCTTTTGCAGGCCGAAGACAAAATTGGTTTGCCCCCTGTTGTTCTCCACCTTCATATCGCGATAGGTGAATGCCATCATCAGCGGCAGCTGGGGCTCAAAACGGAGATCTCCTTCAAAAACAAGACCGCCGCTTCCCGTATCGCGGGCAACCATCCCCCTGTATTCATACCGGCTGCCGTATCCCAGCTTGACCGATCCCGCCAGATCGGGCGCAATCATCTCTTCCCCGGTATTGGGCGTGTCTCCGGTCTCCGCCCCAAAAGAGGACGGAACCACAAGCCCCAAAAATACTGCCATCAAAAATTTCTTCATAGCGACCCGGCGAATTTGTCTCATATACGGCGAATTTGTCCAACTTATTCAACCCGCACACTGACCGAAAGATTCAAAAATCAAGGAAAAGCATTTTCACAGACAACAGAGGCCGGTTCATGGAAAAAGAAAGAATCCCTCCTCTCCCGGAAAAGAAACTCCACAATAAAAAAGATTTTGAAACACAGATTTGACTTTTCAGCCGCCATATCTTTTCTATAAAGGTATCATGTCAAACGGCAAAAGAATCTTGACCCTGCTCCTTTCGGGGGTTCTCCTTTCCGGATGCAGCCTCCTTGAGCGGCCTGCGCCGCACAGAGTTGTCTCTCCCCAGCAAAAGCAGATGGAAGACAAACTCCAGTACATGGCCGACAACGCGCCGGGCAAGGCGGGTGAGGCACGTCCCGACCAATACCCGACCGCCGGGCTGTCCGACACCGCCGATTACCACTGCCCCCGCTGCGGCAGAAAAACGACCTACTCCCACACGACGGCCCTGGATGCCGACGGCGCCGTCTCCCAGCAGACCGCCGCCCGTAAAACCATGGAGCAGGACAAAAACATCTGCCTCGTCAATTCCCTGAAACCGCTCCGAAAGGGGCTGAAGGAAATCGCCCCCCTCGCACAAAAAACAGGGTACTCCATCACTCTGGACGAAAGCACCCTGTGCAGCTCATGCGGACGGGGAGAAACGCCGGAGCTCTGGCTGACCTCCCGGAACCCGGAAGGCAAAACCACCCTGTCCGAATACAGACCGGGAGACGAGGAACTCCTGGTGGCCTTCTTCAAGGGGCAGCCTTTCCACGGCTACCACGAGACGCCCCTGACCAAATCGGATCTCGAGCGGGTCGCCCGGATCATGGATCTCAAGCTGGAAGAGACAAAATCCCTGTTTGACCTGTAATCGCCTGACAGCGGGCGGCAGGCGCCCGGCGCGCGTCGCCCCAAAATGCGACAGGCGTTTCCCCAAAGGCAGGAACCGTTCTCCTGCCTTTCTTTGTGTCCCGTGAGCAAGGACGGTAAAATTCATTGACTTTGAAAAAACTCCATGCTCTCTTCTCATCAGGAGTGGACTGATTCCTCCCTCCCCGCTCTCTCCCGACATGGCAGCCCTCCCCACAACTTTTCCGGCTATCTATGTGATCAATCTGGATCACCGGACAGACAGATGGGACGACTTCGTCAGCAACTGGTCGCCCCTGCTTGACTTCTCGACCGTCCAGAGAATCCCGGCTGTTTATGGAAAAAAACTCTCCGGTTTTGGAGAACGGCCCTGGTTTACCCAGAACACAAAGAGCCGGGAAAACTCCTGGGCCGGAGTCGCCGGCTGCCTGCTCTCGCACCGCAAAGTCATCGAAACGGCGCAAAAGGCAGGCCATGACTTCATCCTCGTCCTCGAAGACGACGCCGCCCCCTCCCCGGAACTTTTAAAATACCTTGCCGACGGGCGAAACAATCCTCTGAACGAGATCCCCCGGCACCTGTCCGCCCTCCCCCGATGGGGGATCTGCTACCCCGGCTATACCAAAACGCCGAAGGCGGGAGTACCGGTCGCCCAAATCGGGCAAGGCCCGGAACTCTGGCAAGTCCCCGGAGTCCTGACGACCCATTCCTATATCCTCAACAAATCATGCTTCACGCCCCTGCTGGCGCACCTGCCGACAGAGGAAATCATCTGGGACTGGATCGCCCGGAACAGGGCTATCGACACCTGGCTGAAAGAACAATTCGAATGGGTGACGGGACGGGACGTCCTGATCAGCCTCCCCCAGCTTGTCATCCAGTCCGTCTCCTACTCCGATCTGCTGCAAACGGAAAGCGCGCCCGCTCCCGACCTCGGGGAAAAACCCGCCGCGCTCTCGCCAAAATCCTATCGTCTCAAACGCCGCTTTCTGGGGCCGTTTCAGCGGCTGAAAATCAGAATGGGACGTCTCCTCAAATATTTACGCATACGGATGAAGGGATTCCCCGGCGCCTCAAAAACGGGAAAAACAAACTGACCTCTCCCCTCCCCAAAAACGCATTCTTACGACAAAACAACTACCTGTCAGAGGCTTGCATTCCGCTCGGCGGCATTAGCCCCAAACAGGGCAAATGCACATTATCGTCGAAAGTAATTGCCCTCAAGAGGCCCCTTGCAGTAGATTTCCTCTGTGCAAGTAATCAAACCCGACGAAGCTACCATGCGGGAATACGCCCGCCGCGCATTCAAGGTCATGATTGAGGCCCGGACTGCCGACCTTAAATTTTCCAGCCTGTACAAGGCCGGCAAAATTACGGGCGGCTGTCACATGGGCAAGGGGCACGAAGCCGTAGCCGCCGCGTCGGCTCTTTTCCTCCAGCCCGGAACGGACATCTATTCCCCCTTTATCCGCGAGCTCGCCGGGCATATCGCCTTTGGCGAACCCGTGCTTGAAGCCGCCCAGACCTATATGGGGTCGGTATGCGGTCCCATGCGGGGACGGGACGGCAACGTCCATCGCGGTCACCCCGCGGAAGGAATCATCGTCCCCATCAGCCACCTCGGAGCCACGGTCTCCGTCGTCGCGGGAGGGCTGCTTGCCAAACGCATCAAGGGAGAGCTCCCCGGAGCCGTCGGCCTCGTCCATGTAGGAGATGGCACCACCTCTACAGGTGCCTTCCATGAGGCGGTCAACCTCTCGGCGGTGGAGAACCTGCCCTTCATTTGCGTCATCACCAACAACCAGTTTGCCTACTCCACGCCCAATACGCGCGAGTTCGCCTGCAAAAACCTGACCGACAAGGCCGTCGGCTACGGCATCAGGGGCTACGAAGTGGACGGCACCAGCCTGATCTCTCTGCTGGAACTCATGCACGATGTCGTGGCGGACGCGCGCCAGGGCGGAGGCCCGGCTCTCGTCGTCCCCTCGATCCTGCGTCTGTGCGGACACGGCGAGCACGACGACGCCAAATACATCCCCCAGAGCCTCAAGGACTCTCCCGTAGGCCGCGACTGCCTCACGGTCGCCGAGGACGAACTGCTTGAACGGGAATGGACCACTCCCGAAGAAATCGCGGAATGGAGACACCAGGCGACCGAAGCAGTACAAAGCGCCGTCGTACAGGCCCAAAAAGATCCTTCGCCGGACCCCTTCCGCGAAGACTGGAGCACGACACTCTACCACTTTGAAAACTATTGATCGGGAACAAGCACATAAAACACATGAGCGTAACCTACATTGATGCCATCCGCACCGCCCAGGAGAGCCTTCTGAGAGAAGACCCCTCCGTATTCATCTACGGCCAGGACATCGGCGATTTCGGCGGCGCGTTCAAGGCCACCCAGGGCTTGAAAGAACAATTTCCCGACCGGGTGCTGGACACGCCCATCAGCGAAGACGCCATGATCGGCGCAGCCATCGGAGCCGCGCTCCAGGGGCTCAAACCCATCGTCGAGATACAATTCGCGGACTTCTCCACCATCGCGCTGAACCAGATCGTCAACAACGCGGCCGCCCATTACTTCCGCACGGGAGTCCCCGTCAACATCACCGTCCGCCTGCCCGTCGGCGGCACCCCGGGCGGCGGCCCCTTCCACAGCCAGTGCATGGAGTCTCTCTTTGCCCATTACCCCGGCCTCGTCGTCCTGTCTCCGGCAACCGTCTCCGACGCCTACTGGATGCTCCGCCAGGCCGTGCAGATCCCCGACCCCGTCATCTTCTGCGAGCACAAGTTTCTCTACCGCTGGCTCAAGGCGGATACCTTCATGGATCCCGTGCCGCCCATCGGCACGGCACGCATTGCCCGGCAGGGCAAAAACGCCACCGTCGTCGCCTATGGAGCCATGGTGCCCGAAGCCGTGCGCGCCGCGGAAATGGTCAAACAGGAAGGCGACTGGGAAATTGAAGTCGTGGACCTCCGCTCGGTCAAGCCCCTTGACATGGACACCGTGCTGGCGTCCGTTGCCCGCACCGGCAGAGTCCTCGCCGTCGGAGAAGACTTCCCCTGGGGGGGAGTCACATCGGAAGTCATCTCGCGCATCGCCTCCGAGGGCTTCCACCTCCTGGACGCCCCGCCCCAGAGACTGAACGCCAAGGATACACCCATCCCCTACCACCCCAACCTTTGGAAAGCCCATCGCCCGACGCTCGAAGCAATCGCCGCCGGCATCCGTCACCTGCTCTCCATCTGATCCCTCTCACCCCCTTTCCCCCAAGCTCATGCCAAAAGTACCCATTCTCATGCCCCAGCTGGGCGAGTCCATCGCAGAAGCGACCATCATGCGCATCCTCGTGGCTCCCGGAGATACTATTACGGCCGACCAGGAAGTAATCGAAGTGGAGACAAACAAGGCGACCATGGGTGTCACCACCATTTGCAGCGGCATCGTCTCCGAAATTCTGGCGCAGGAGGGAGAAACCCTTGTCGTCGGAGCCTGCCTCGGCATCATCGAAGTCACTGAAGAAGAACTCGAAAAATCAGGCGCGACTCCCCTGAACGAAACCTCCGCGCAACAGGGAGGAGACGCAGGCTCCGAAAACGCGGGACAAGAAAAACAGTCGGCCTACCCCGAAGTCCGCGAGGGCATCCACTTCCAGCTGACCGGAGAATCCTATCACGATCCCGCCACCAAAGTCGAACCCAGCGTCCGGGGCCTCCCGGTCCCCGTCGGCATGAAGGGAGCCAGCTACATCTCCCCCCGCATGAAAGCCCGCATGGACGAACTGGGCCTGATGGCCTCAGACATCTCCTCCATCGCAGGCTCCGGCACCGGAGGCCGGGTCACTATCGAGGACCTGGAAAACTACATCTCCTACGTCGAGACCTGGCCCAAGCGCCCCGCCTCCTCCATGCGCCTGTCGGTCGCCGACGCCATGCGCCGGAGCTGGACGCGCCCCCTCGCCTCCTGCGGCCGCCCCTGCAATGTAGAAGCCATGATGACGCACCGCAAAAACGCCCTCCGCAACGGGCAGAAAAAAGCGGGCCCCGCCCTGTACTTCGTCCGGGCCTTTGCCCTGGCCCTGGCGGAAATGCCGGGATGCGCCGGCTACCTGACAGGCAACCACATCCTCTATCCCAAGTCCATCGACATCGGCTGCGCCGTCCAGGTAGATGACGGCGTCATCGTCCCCGTCCTGCGCAACGTCAACGAGCGGAAACTGGAAGAACTCATTGATGAATACAACAGCCTCGTGTCACAGGCGAGAAGCCGCCGCATCTCTCCCGACCTGTGCAAGGGCGGCATCGCGACCGTGACAAACTTCGGAGGATTCGGCCTGACCTACGCCTCCCCGATGCCGCTCCCCAGCGAGTCCATCGTGCTCGGCATCAGCGCCGTCGAAAAAGTGCCGATGTGGAGCGAAGAGGTACAAACCTTTGTCCCCCTGTCTCGCTGCAATATCGTCTCGACCTTTGACCACCGCGTCGTCGACGGTGGTGATGGAGGGCGTCTACTGTCCCGCGTTGCCGACCTGATGCAAAGACCGGAATACTTGTAACCCCTTTTGCCGATTTGAATTCCGTCATGAGCTCTCCCGCAAGGGAAACACTCGGAATCATCGCCGGAAAAGGCGAGTATCCCGAAACGCTGATTCGCGCCGCCCGCAAGGGAAACCCGTCGCTGAAAATAATCGTCGTCGCCTTCCAGGGAGAAACCAAACCGGAACTGGAACAGGAAGCCGACGCCATC
>CAZNVW010000077.1:0-11110 GCA_964576595.1 uncultured Verrucomicrobiales bacterium | reverse complement strand
CTGAATGCAGTAAACCGCCTCATGGAAGGCTCGATTTTAAGTTCGATGCAGGGGACTCTTACGCTCAATGGGGTCAAGGCATAGAATGGATGCGACATGACGACCCAAGCGACAGGCAATCTTAACGTACACGGCGGGGAGCTTCACATGAATGACGTGAACAATGCGGGGCAGGCGACTTTTGACAAGAGCGTTAAAGCAACCTTGAACGGCCTGATCTCGAGCGGCTCTCTGAATGTGGGTTCCGCAGAGGCGGGCGACAAGACCCTGGTGAATGTCACCCAAAGCGCAACCTTGTCCGGTGAAACTCATATTGGCGCCGGTTCCGCTCTGGTTGCGGGCGGCGACAAGGCTCTCAGCGACATCGCCTCTATCGACGGTACCTTGAGCGGTCGGGATGTCGCTCTCACCGGAGCAACGGTAACGGGTGACGGAGGTACGCTCAAGGCCTCTCAGGATCTGAGTCTTGATGCAGACTCCGAGCTTGTTATGACCGGCAATTCGACGGTCAAGGCCGGTGCCGATATGACGGTTGACGGCAGCGCGGATATCTCCGGTTCCGTCACGGTCGGCAGTGATCTTGCCGTCAACGGAAGTCTGGATATCACCAGTAGTACCAAGGTCACCGGCGATATCGATGTCTCCGGCAGCCTCGCCTCCGACGGCACCGCCAGGGTGGGCGGCAGTCTGAATGTCACCGGTGAAGGCGACGCCGTCTTTGACGGCGCCGTGACCGTTTCCGACAAGACCACGATCGCGGGGAACGGTTCCGTCTCACTGGACGCCACCGGCTCCAGCGATCTCGGCGATGTCTCCGTCAGCGACAGCGGCCATCTGGACATCGCCGGCAATGGCAACAGCATCAGCGCCGACAACATCACCATGGATGACAAGGGAAGCGGCTCAATCTCCGGCTCCATACTCAATTTGAACGGAGGTCGGGGCAGTATTACGCTGAACGACCAGGCTTCTCTGGATATTTCGGAGACGACGATCAACGGCAGCATCGCCACCACCAATAAAGACGCCGCCGACTCAACTCATCTTGGCCTCGACGAGGTAAAGATCAGTGGCGACCTGACCGTGGTCGGGGGCGATCTCGTTCTTTCCCGGGACAATACCGTTTCCGGCAGTCTTCATATCTCCGACTCGGTCAATGTGACCGTCAACCATGAGGGAAGCGATAAAGACAAGGGTACGCTTACCGTGGTTAAAGGAACTACCATTGATCCCGATGGCAAGCTTGAGCTGGCGGCCAATAGCAATCTGATCTCAGACGTGACCATGACGGGCGGCAGCTTCACCATCAACGGGAACGAAGCCGGCAACAACTTCGATGGTTCCCTTGCCTTCAAGCCTCAGGCGGGCGCTTCTCTGGCGGATGCTCCCGTCGTTACGATCAATGGGGAACATAATCAGAAAAAGGGCATCACCGTTGACGCCGATGCCGCCATCAACGTCAGCAATGACAGCACGCTCAATATCAAGGGTATGCTCAGCTCCGGCTCCAATGGAGATGATACATTGACTCTGAACGGTAATGGTGAAACGGGCAAAGTAGTCATCAGTTCCTCCAACAAGGGGTTTGCCGATGATCTCGACATAGGGGGCGGTACTCTCGTCATCGACGCCAATGAAGCTATCGGCAGGGAAGGCACCCTGTCTATCATCGGAACGGATGTCACCCTCCAGAACACATCTGACGGGGCTACGGTCAGCAAGGACATTGCCACAAATGGCAACGGCCTGACCATCCGGACGGATGAAGACTTCACGCTGGCCGGGCAACTCGACGCTGCTGCCGACTCGATCATCAAGACCGGTGAGGCCGATCTCGTCCTCTCGCACGATCCCGATCTCAACGATGCCAAGTCCGTGATTGGCACGCTGAAGCACAACGAAGGAAACATCACCCTCGACGGTACCGACTACACCATCGGCGCACTCGACATCGCTGCGGGTGAGCACAACTTCACTTCGCAGGGCGGCAACACCTTTCATAATGTGAATGCCGGAGAAGGCTCCTCCCTTGTACTGAACGCGACCAATCCGGCGACCAACGGTTCCAGGGCCGATGTTCTCGGTAATTCCGGAGCATCTGCGGCGGGCGTGGTTAATTTGGACGGAGCCGTTCTCGACGCGACGGGAACCCGTCTGGGGCTCGCCGAACTCCATGTAGGCACCAGTGAAAACGCCCGGGGTTCCTCTGCGGCTCTTTTCGGCGCCCAGGGTATGATCATCGACACTACTGTTGACGCCGGCTCGACCTTGACGCTCGACACCAGCAAGATCACGGGTACAGACCTCGTCAACTCCGGCACCACCAATGTCACCGACACAGAACTCACTCTCGACGGCGAGCTCCACATCGGAAACGGCGGTACGCTCAACATTGATGGAGCCAGCATCATCGATAGCCACATTGTCCTCGCCCATGGAGCCATCAACATTCTCGAAGGCTCCGCCTCCGTTATCACGAAGGACAGTATTCTGGAATTCAATGCCGGTCTTGTGAAAATCGCCGGTGATCGCCTCGTCAATGTCCATGAAAACTTCACCATGGAAGGCACCATCGCCATGAACAGCGACGGCACCATCATGGTGGACTCCGGCAAGAGCGTGAATGTCAACGGCGGATTCATCGGAACGGAAGACCTCTACAAGAATGGTAAGGGCACTCTCGCCTTCAACAGGGCTGATGCCGATTTCAGCGGCACCGTCCATCTCGCTGAGGGCACTCTCGCCGCCACGGCGTCCAACGCCTACGGCTCCGGTTCCACGCTGGGCATCTCCGGCGGCGAGGTCACCGTCATCACCGGTACGAAGAACGGCGAGGCCGTCCGCTTCGACTCCGCCATGAAAGTCGAAGGCGACCATGCCTTCACCGTCAATACTCTGGCGCATACCACCTGGAACGGGCCGCTCTCCGGCACCCAGGGCGTCATGAGCAAGGTGGGCGGGTCGACGCTGACAATCAACCACACCGGCAGCCATGGTTTCACCACTGCGATCAAGGTCAATGAAGGCGCGCTCGCCCTCAATGGCAACATTGGCAGCAATGTCGCCCTCGCCAAGGGCACTATGCTCTCGGGCAATGGTTCGACTCTCGGTCATGTCAATGCCAGGGCCGATGACACCATCATCGAAATCGGTGAAGCCGGCAAGGCCTGGACGGGCTCCAGCGACAGGGTGGAAACCCTGACGCTCGGCTCTGCCTCTTTCGAGCGTTCGGAAGCCGACTGCATGGGCGTGTACAAGACGGGTACCAAGACCATAGTGGACCTCGATCTGGCTCACACGGCATGCGATAAACTGGTCATCACCGGCAAGGCCGACCTCAACAACTCGCTTGTCGAGATAAGAAAGGGCGTTTATACCCCGGAACAGGAACGAAGCATTGCCGACGGTACCCGATTCCATATCGTGGAGGCGGGCTCCCTTGCCGGTTGCTTTAATGAGGAGGTACAGCACGACCTCTATCTCCGCAACGCGCACCTTGAAAACTCCGCGACAGGTACGGATCTCGTCCTCTCCATCAACCATAAGGGAGCCGATAAATCCGAAAACCAGAAGGGAGTCTCCGGGGTGATCGAAGGCATCCAGAGCGATCATATCGCCTCCGGCAATCTGCTGGACATGATCAATGCCTTTGACCATACCCATAGTGCGGCAGAGTCCAAGGCGGCCCTTGATTCTGTCGGAGGACTTGAACTGGGAACGATGATGTCCTCTTTGCTGGCGGGCAATATCAGTCACCTGAGAACGTTGCGCAGTTCGATCGGCAATGGCACCTACTCGGCCTCCGTCACCTTCGACGGCAAGGGAGGACTGAGCCGGGCGACCCAGACAAATACGGAGGTATGGATCTCTCCGACAACCGCCTATAACAAGGGAGCCGGAGACGGCAATGCACCCGGATTTACCCGCAACTCGTGGGGAGCCCTGATGGGAATCGAACGC
This sequence comes from uncultured Verrucomicrobiales bacterium, assembly GCA_964576595.1. GTDB lineage: Bacteria > Verrucomicrobiota > Verrucomicrobiia > Verrucomicrobiales > Akkermansiaceae > CAZNVW01. The sequence continues at coordinate 7,150 of CAZNVW010000077.1, read as the reverse complement.
AGTCTGAACTCCTGCACTCTCGTGGGGGCCGCCTTTGGCTATGACTACGCCCGTACGGAGGACTTTGGCGCAACGAATGAAGCCGATACCTACAACATCGATTTCTACGGCACCCATAATTGCGGAGCCTGGACCCACAGTATGACTTTGGGGGTAGGATTCCACAACTTCGACAATGATCGTTTTGTCACGGTGGGAGACCGCTTTGCCCGCGCCGCCAAGGGAGGAACTTCGGGAATGTCGCTCAACTTCTCATATGAGCTCGCCCGCAAATTCACCCTCGACAGGAAGTCCAGCATATCGCCGCTCTTTACCATGGAAAGCTCGCTTGCCTGGATCGGCAAATATGCGGAAGAAGGAAGCATCGGCAATGCCGGGCTGAGGATCGACCGTCAGGACGCCTGGTCCACCATTCTGGGACTCGGCGGCCGCTATGAACGCGAGTTTGGCGTGTTTGAAAAGGCTCCCAAAGCCAGCTTTAACGCCATGGCTCTCGTGACTTTCGATGTAGGCGACCAGGGCGCACCTATCAGCGCCTCCTTCCAGGGAGCGCCGGGTAGAACCTTCACGATTCAGCCCGTTTCCAACGAGCGGGTCGGAGCGTTGCTGGGCGCCGGAGTATCGGTGCCGTTCACGGAACGACTCTCCGGGTTTGGCGGTTCTTCTCTGGAATTCCGCGACGGAACACGCAGTTTGAACGCTAATGTTGGTGTGAGATACACATTCTAATAGAGCGTTAACCCCCTTCCCCTCCTCCGGCCCGGTTGGGTAATCCCGGGTGGCTCAGAGCACTTGCCCCAGCGGAGAAGGGGAACCTTTTTTTCAGTACGTTACGAGATCAAAACTCCCTGCGGTTACGGCTTGCAGGGAGTTTTTTTGATGTCTGGAGCGGGGGAGGAACGGGCCGGTCACCTCAGGAGTCAGTTGTTTTTTATTGTATATATTTAACTTTTCTGTCATATGTTCAAATTATGAATAGAGTGCCTTTTGGGAAAATTCTGTGCGCCGGAATATTTGTTTTTTTAACGATCCCGGCGGCTATGGCTGCTTTTCACAATGAATCGTTGGCTGTGCTGGAAAAGGCATTGAAACTTATTGATTCTTCTGAAAAGGAATCGCCCAGGAAATTTGTCCTTCTGGATGCGACATTTTACACCAAGTCTGAATTTGTGGCGGAAGCCAATAAAAAAGGTCAGAGTTCGTCTTCCCGTAGCCGATATTTCAAGGAGATTCTGGATGAACCGAGTATTCTTGAAGTGAAAACGATGTTGAATAAAAAAACAAAATTCTGGTTTTAGTAACACAGCAAACAGACGGGCTGAAAATGAAGACGGTTCATTATTGTGATCCTGATACGGGGAAAGCCTTGTTTTATACTTCCGCAGTCGGCGGCAATCGCCCCTGATCGAGACGGTGGGCGGGGCACTCTATCAGGCTTGCATTACTGTTTGCTACACTGTGCGAAAGCGGTTCGTCTGAATGGTCTCGTGTACCCGCATTATGCCGCTTTTATATTTTATAGAAACCTGATTGACAAGGGTGGTACCTGATTTTGTTTAATTCGTCCAGCTTGGGGGAAAATCTCACGGGTCATTATGCGGCCTGTTTTCTGAACGATTTGCGGTTGGCGGCTGTTGCCTGACACTCGGGGACGGGAGATGTTATTGCAGAGGCCGGGGGTGATGCATCGAGGGCTGCGATGAGAAGGGGCTGCCGACTTATTATGAGGTTTTTAATGACTTTTTTGCTCCAGCAGGGCTTCGGCATGAGCCTTGGCGGACGGGCCTCCGCCGCCGAGCATGCGCACGAGCTCATGGACTCGTTCTTCTTCCCGGATTTCCCGGATGCGGGAAAGGGTGCGACCGTTTTCGACCGTTTTTTTGACCAGGAAGTGATGGTCGGACAGGGCCGCCACCTGGGGGAAGTGGGTGATGGAGATGACCTGGTGGCGTTTGCCCAGCTCCGCCATTTTTTCTCCGACGGCCCGGGCAATTTCTCCGCCGACGTTGGCGTCGATTTCGTCAAAGACTAGAAGGGGCGTTGCGTCCTGATGGGCGAGGGCCGTTTTAACGGCGAGCATGATGCGCGCCGTCTCCCCGCTCGAGGCGATTTGCCGGAGCGGCTTGAGCGGTTCGCCGGGGTTGGGGCTGATCAGGAACTCCGCCTGCTCGAAGCCGCTTGAGGCGGGGACTGTGTGCTGGGGCAGGTCTATCTGGAAGGCGGACTGGACAAAGCCCAGGTCGCCGAGCTGCTCCCTGACGCGCCGCGCGAGGACGGGGGCGGCTTTTTTGCGCTGCTCTCCGAGTGTTTTTCCCAGCTCGTTGAGTGACTCCCGCGAGGTGTCGATGGCCTGACGGAGACTTTCCAGCAGTTCGGTTCTGTTTTCGATGGTGTCGAGGCGTTTGCGGGCGGCTTCTCCCCGCTCGACGACATCTTCCAGAGACGGGCCGTATTTGCGCTTGAGGGATTCGAGCAGGTTGATTCGCTCTTCAATGAGGCGGCTTTCCTCGGGGTCGCCGTTCAGCTCTCCGGCGTAGTCTTCCATCTGGGCTTCCAGTTCCCGCAGATCAATCTGAATGGAGGCGAGGGGAGCCAGCTTCTCTTCCAGAGAGGGGTCGAGGCGTTCCAGATCGTGGGCGCATCTTTGCAGGTCGGAGAGGCGGGGGAGCAGGGAGGCGTCGTCTCCATTCAGGAGATGGAGCAGGCGTGAGGTATGCTCTACCAGTTTGGCGGCGTTTTGCTGCCGTCTCCAGCGGTCTTCCCAGTCGCATTCTTCTCCCGGGCGCAGGTCGGCGTTTTCGATTTCCTCGATTTGATGGCGGAGCAGCTCTATCTCCGCTTCCCCCGCTTTTTCGGCAGAGGCGATGACTTCATATTCCCGGACGGCATCCTGCCATTGCCGCCAGGCGGCGGCGTAGCTCTCCCGGAGTGAGGATAGCGCACCGTGCATGTCGAGCATTTCGGTCTGCCTTTCGGAAGAGAGGAGGGACTGCTGGTCTCCGGGGCCGTGAAGATCGACGAGATGGGCACCGATCTCCCGGAGCAGGGAGAGGGTGGCCGGGCTGTTGTTGATAAACTGCTTGTTGCCCGTTTGCGTGACGACGCGATGGATGATGAGCTGGTTGTCTTCGCAGGCGGGCAGGCCTCCGGCCTCCAGCAGGGCGTTCACGGCTCCGGGCTGATCGAGATTGAACAGGGCCTCCACAGAGCAGGAGCTTTCTCCCGAACGGATGATGCCCTTGTCCGCACGTTCGCCGAGAATGAGCTTGAGCGCGCCGATAATGACGGATTTGCCCGCTCCCGTTTCTCCCGTGATGCTGGTGAGTCGGGGGCCGGGTTCCCAGGTCAGTTCCTGAATGAGGGCCAGATTTCGAATTTTGAGGAGAGTCAACATTAGCGCTTTTCTCTGGAGAGCATTATGGCATAGAATCTGGTCGTAACGCAATGTCGGCTTCTCTTGAAATTGAATTCCTGGGAACGGGTACCTCCACGGGAGTTCCCGTGATCGGCTGTCCCTGTAATGTTTGCCGTTCGGGCAATCCCAAAAATGACCGCTTGCGCTCGTCCATTGTGGTGCGCTGCGGCGGTACGGTGGTGCTGGTGGACTCTTCCCCCGATCTGCGGAGGCAGGCTCTGAGGAGCGGGCTGACGGCGATCGACGCGGTGATTTACACTCATATCCATCTGGATCATGTGGCGGGGTTTGATGATCTGCGGGCGTTTGGGTGGAAGAGCGATGCGCGTCTCCCCCTGTATGCCGGGCCGAGTACGATGGCGGGACTTGAAACGATGTATGCCTGGGCGTTTGACGCTCAAAACACCTACCGGGGTTATATACGTCCCGAGCCGAAAGTCATCAGCGGACCGTTTGTTGTGGGGAATTTATCCATTACGCCCGTTCCCGTGGATCATGGGACTGTGGAGGCTTTGGGATATGTGTTTCGCTCTCCCTCGGGAGAAAGCGCGGGATACATCCCCGATGTGAAGAGCGTGCCCGAATCCTCTCGCCCCCTGCTGGAGGGACTCGACATTCTCATTGTGGACGCGCTGAAACGGGGAGAACACCCGACGCACTCCTCCGTCGAAGAGTCCCTGGCTCTTTTCGAACAGGTGACTCCCCGGTGCGGCTATCTGACGCACATGTCTCATCATATTGATTATGAGACAGAGCGCCGTCTGTTGCCGGCCCATGTTTTTCTGGCCTGTGACGGGCTGAAAATAACACCTTCCTCCTGTTGCTCATGAAAATCGCGAACATAGCCAACATTCCCAGAGGCCGGGTTATGGGGTTCCCCGTGGCCGCCTCCACTATCAGGCGTACGGCCATTTTGCTGATGTCGGAGGCCGCCGGCCTGGTGACTCCCTGCCTGGCCGCCTGCGCGGGGATGCCCCTGATCACTCGCGCCGTCCATGACGTTGATTTCGGCGACAGCCTGAGGGTATTTGATTTGATTTGTCCCGAGGGAGTGCCTCTCGTCTGGATGCTTCACGACGGCAGGACTTCCGCAGAGAGATCCGCCCGCAGAATTGACGGTATTTCCCTGATGTCCGAAGTGTGGCGTCTGTCTGAAAATTCCTCCGAAATCAGCCATTTTATTCTGGGCCGGGATTCGGTGCAGGTGAGCAGGCTGGAGGCTTCCATGAAGGCCCTTTATCCCGGAACGCGCATTGCGGGGACATGGGCGGCGTCTCTCAACAATATTTCCGACAAGGATAGTCTGGCCATTGCGGATATGATTGGAGCCTCCGGGGCCAATATGGTCTGGCTGGGAGGAGAATCTCCGGTCCAGGAGGATTGGCTGGCGCGCCATTCCCATATCCTGACTCCCGCCGTGTATGTCGCCGTGGGGGGCGCGTTCGGCGTTCTTTCCGGAGAGGAAAAGAGGGCTCCCCAATGGATGATGAAACTGGGCGTGGATTGGATAGCCACAGTGATGAAGGATCCCAGCCGGGTTTTCCGGCGCGATTTGCGCTGGAATCTGCTCTTTTTTTATTACGCCATGATGGGCAAGGGGCGTTGAGCCTCCTCTGCCGGGCTCTCAGGAGAGCCATTGGAGCAGATAGAGCATTCCCATCCCCACAAGGAGCAGGAGGATCATGTTGCGCGTTTTCCACGCGACGACGGCCGCCGCGATGCCCGCGATGACGCGCTCCTTGCCCCCCAGCCAGTCCACACTGCCCTGATGCAGGAAAATGGGAGGTATCGTGAGTGCGGCAAAGACGGAAGGCGGGATGTATCTTAACAGGGTCTTTACCGAATCGCTCAGGGTGACGCGGCCGATGATAAAGACAAAGATGCCGCGGAGCGCGTAAGTGCCTCCGGCAATGGACAGGGTGACGATCCAGAAATCAAGCGTGCTCATGGCGTTGTTTTTTAGCGCTTTTTTCCGCCCAGAATCCGGCCAGAATGCCTGCCGCCGCTCCGAGGATGATATTCAGGTTATAGGGTACCTGCCCCGCGCCGACCGCGATGAAGCCGGATGTGCCCGCCGCCAGCAGGGAGGGTTTGTCTTTCAGGACGGCGATCAGGAGCAGCAGGAAGGTGAGGGGAATGGCGAAGTCGAACGACCATGAGGGCGGAATGGCGTTCCCGAGACAGATGCCGGCGACGACGCCTATCATCCAGATGACGATGACGGTGACGGCCGCGCCGAGGTAATAGGAGACCCGGTGGGAGGTGGAGCCGGGGCGGTTGAACTCCATCAGGCTCACGGCATAGGCCTGATCGGTGAGGATGAAGGAGATGAGGAGTTTTTTCCAGGGGGAGGCCTCTTTCAGGTAGGGCGCGATGGAGGCGCTGTACATGACGAGCCGCAGATTGATGATCAGACCTGTCAGGATAATAATGAGAAGGGGCGCCTGGACGACGATCAGGTTGACTGCCGCGACCTGGGAGGCTCCGGCGGAGATGAACAGGCTCATCAGAAAGGAGTTGAACGGGGAGATGCCGGCATTCACCGTAATGGCTCCTGTAATCAGCGCAAAGGGCAGGGAGCCCAGAACCATGGGAAGTACGACGCGCGAGGCCTGGAGGAAGGAGGCTTTGTCGAAGGTCTGGACTTGCGGCGGGCTGTCTGGCGGCGTATGCACGCGGCCACGCTACGCCGGGTTATTTTACCGGTAAAGAGTAAAAAGAAAAAGCGGCGGGTGAAGACAAACTTCACTCGCCGCGGAGAGTCGGAGCCGTATGGGCGTTATTTGTTCGGAGACGCGCCGGCTGAGTCTCCGAGATGGGAGAGTTCCGGCGGCAGGAAGTTCTTGAAGCGGTTCTTGTCGATCGCTTTCATGTACGCTTCTTCCGGGGAGACGATGCCGGAGCACAGCTTTTCCCAGATGGCGTCATCCATGAACTGCATGCCCTGTCCCTTGCCGCCGACGATGACGTCGTCGAGCTTTTGCGTCGCGCCTTCACGAATGATGGCGCCGACGGCGGGAGTGGCCTTCATGATTTCGTTTACGGCGACGCGGCCCGGCTTGTCGCAGCGCTTCATCAGGAGCTGGGCGACTACGCCGCGCAGGGAGGCGGCGAGCATCGTACGCACCTGCGACTGCTGGTGCGAGGGGAATACGTCGATAATACGGTCCACCGTCTTGCGGGCGTTGTTGGTGTGCAGCGTGCCAAAGACAAGCAGGCCCGTTTCCGCCGCGGTAAGGGCGAGGGAAATGGTCTCAAGGTCTCGCATTTCACCTACGAGTACAATATCGGCGTCTTCACGCAGGGCGGCGCGGAGGCCGTCCGAGAACGAGGGCGTCTGGATGGGGACTTCGCGCTGGGTGATGATGGACTTGATGTTGTTGTGGACGAATTCAATGGGCTCTTCCACCGTGATGATGTGGCGGCAGTAGTTCCGGTTGATGTAGTCCAGCAGGGCGGCGAGCGTCGTGGATTTACCGGAACCGGTCGGCCCGGTAACGAGTACGAGGCCGGAGCGCAACGTGGCGAAGTCTCTGACTGCGGCGGGAATGCCGAGATCATCCAGAGAGGCGATCTTGGTCGGAATCAGACGGAAGATGGCGGCGAGGCCGTCGCGCTGCTTGAAGTAGTTGCAGCGGAAACGGGAGCTGGCGTCCATCTCATAGGCAAAGTCCAGGTCGCCGCATTCCAGATAACCCTGGAATGCTTTGGGATCGCAGATCTCGGCCAGCATGT
>CAZNVW010000076.1:0-11280 GCA_964576595.1 uncultured Verrucomicrobiales bacterium | reverse complement strand
GCACGACAAGGCCGAGTACTTCTCGAGCGGCGTCGAGGGCGGGCTCATCCTGCTCGCCGCGGCCAGCATCATCTACACCGCCTTCGGGCGCCTGCTCGACCCCCAGCCGATCGAGCAGGTGGGCCTGGGCCTCGCGATCTCGGTGGCGGCCTCGGCGATCAACCTGGCCGTCGCCCGCGTGCTAATGCAGGCGGGCCGCCACTACCGCTCGATCACCCTCGAGGCCGACGCCCACCACCTGATGACCGACGTCTGGACCTCGGTCGGCGTCATCGTCGGCGTGGCGCTGGTCATGGTCACGGGCTGGCTGCCGCTCGACTCGATCGTCGCCCTGCTTGTCGCCGCCAACATCGTTTGGTCCGGTGTGCAGTTGATGCGCCGCTCTGCCCTGGGCCTGCTCGACACTGCTTGCGGGGGTGACTTTGGCCAGGGCGGCGGGAGCTGCCAGGGCGAGGAGGAGCAGAGCCGTGCGGGCGAACGGGGCGCGGAACGGGGTTGAAACGGAAAAGGCAGAAGATCTCATGGGAGAGGCAAGGGAGTGGGGGTTAACCGCGGCGGCCGTACACGTGGATGGCATCCAGGGACCATTTGCCCTTGAATTTGCCCTGGAGAGTGACGCGTATCTGCTTGGCGGGTACGGGGTTTTTCTGAATGTTGATGATGTTGACGGGCGCGATTTTTTTGATGGTCTCGATGGGCGTCCACGTCGTGCCGTCTTTCGATGCCTCGACGAGCAGGGTATTGGGGTCGGCTTCCCCGGCCTGTTCTTCTTTGATTTCAGGGCCGAGGATGGCGATTCCCTGCACGGTGCAGGGGGTGCTGAGTACGACTGTGGCCGTCGGCTTGTTCGGGTCCTTGGCCGAGGTATACGAGCCGCCGCATTTTTCGATGATGCCCCAGTGCTGCCAGAAGTCCTTGTCTTCGGCCGTGTTGATGGAGCTGAATTTTACCAGGCCGCCCTTGGTGAGGAACTCCCCGGCCGGAGCCTTGTACTTGGGCAGTTTTTTCTCCTTGAATTTGCTGCGAAGCATGATGCCGATGCTCTGGAAGGATTCCAGGTCGTCGTTCTTTTCGGCGGAAAGGATGGTGGAGTCCGCCAGACCCAGGAGGACATCCTGCGTAATGGCGCCCGGCTTGCTGATCAGTTTGTCGATGCTCTCGAAGAATTTTTTCTTCATGGCCGGATCTTCTTCCGACCGCTTCTGGCACCAGGCGAGGGCTTCGCCGCCTATGTCGCTTTCCTTGGCGTGGTTGTCGAGGATGAGCTTGACCATTTCCGGCAGAGCCTGGGGATCGCCCAGAGAGGTGAACTGGGCGTCAAGGTATTTGGTGACGTCCCATTTCAGCGGCCCCTGCTTGCGGACGATCTTGTGGTATTTTTGCAGTTCCCCGATCTTCTTGTGTACGTTGTCCATCAGGGGCATCAGGTTGGGATAGACGTACTGGTTGAGGGTTTTCAGGGCTATTTCAGGGTATCTTTCGGCAAAATATTTGCAGATGGAGTCATTGATGCTGGACCACTCCTGGGTGGTGAACTGTTTGTTCCCGGCTTCCCATTCCAGATATTTGCGCCACAGGGCGATATTCATGGGCTGGGTTTTCAGACCCAGTACATAGGAGGCTCTGGCGCGGGGGATGTCGCCGGACGAGGCGAAGAGGTCGCCCAGTCTGTCGTAGCGGCCCGCCGTCTGCAATTGTTCTTTTTGGCTCATGAACTCCTGGGTCAGGAAGAGCATGGACCATTCGGTCCCGTAGAAGTTCCAGTGGGCGCCCCGCTTGAAGGCGAAGACGGAGTTGCAGGGCTGCCACACTCCGTTGACGCGCACGGTGTAGGCGCAGTGCCCCGGCTCGCCCATGGTCAGGGCGGGGACGCCATTGCCGAGCGCGGCAAAGGCGCCGTAGTGGGAGAGGCCGCCGCAGACGGCGCCTATCTCGCGGGACATTTCCGCCTGGGTGTCGTAAATGTTGTTGAAGCAGCGGTAGTAGTCGCTGCCGTGGATGCTGTCGCCAAAGTAGTTTTCCAGACGGTAGGGTACCTGATAGGCGGCCCCGCAGTATTGATTGATGGTCAGGCGGACGTTGTCGCGCATCCAGGTGAGGTTTTTGACGGACCCCCAGGTGTTGTCGTTTTTGCAGCCGGCGACGATACGCATGTCCCAGTAGTCGAGCGTTTCAAAGACCGGGTTGAGCAGTTTGTAGTCGTAGCTGCCCTTGTAGAATTCGTAACGGGCGACGCAGTCTTTTTCCGACCAGCCGTTGCGGCCGAATTCGAGTGCGGTAGCCGTAGCCAGTTTTTTGTGAACGGGTTTTTCCTCCAGGCCGAAGTCTATTTCATAAATAGCGGCGAGGTGAGACAGGGTCAGGTCGGGGTTTTCGAAGGGGCCCGAATTCAGGAAGTGATCCATCCACTCCGCATCCCGGAGGAAGCGGCACAGGAAGGTGAAGCCGTTCGGCGTCCGGGCGATCCTGATAAATGTTTCCCGTTTGACGGCATTGGTGACTTTCCAGGCGTTCAGGGAGAGCTGCACTTTCTTGGACTTCAGAACCTGGGCGAGCCTTGCCGGATCGGTCTGGGAGAATTTCTCGAACAGATTTTGCGACAGCAGGGGGTTGAAGTCCTTCATCCCCACGAAAATTTCGTCAGGTTTCTTTTTCTGCTCTTCTTTGGTGGAGGGAGCGATCTCCTGAGCCCGGGCGGCCGGCAGCATGGCCGCGCCCAGCAGGCAGAAAGCCAGGAGAGAGGAAAGGCGTCGTTTGTTCATGGGGGGAAGCGGATGTTTCAGGGGAAAAACGTCGGGAGTGTTTTATAGGGAAGCGAGCGCGAGCTGGGACCACGTCTCCAGTTTGTCATGAAGGGGCGCGTTTTTCAGTTCATCGGGAGCGTAAAAGCCCAGGCTGGCGATGGCGGCTTCATTGGCGCGCACCTGGTCGGAGGAGAGGTCGAAGCGATGGATGATGCCGAGGTGCACCGCGCCTACGCTGTTGGTGTCGTCGTTGAGCAGGCCGATGACCGATTGCGTCCAGGTGCCCTCAATGGTCAGCTCCTCGTCGATCTCCCGCTGGACTCCGGCGAGGTAGGTGGAGAGGCCGATGCCGGCTTCTCCCGCATCGACGGGGTTGATGTGTCCTCCGATGCCGATGGAGCCCTTGTCGTGCAGTCGGGCTTCTCCGCCGCTGCCGCCGCGCGTGTAGTGCAGGATTTTCCCGTTGTGGGTGAAGACGGCGTAAGGGATGATTTGTTTAAATGAGGGGTCGAGTTCGGCGGCTTCGCGGTCCATGAACGACGCCGCGCCGCCGGAAAAGAATGCGTCCAGATAAGCCTCCGCGTCTTTTTGGACGCCATGGAAAGAGCCGATGCTGTCAAAAAGGGAGCGGGGGATGACGAGGACTTTTTCGCCGTTGAATCTGGACATACTGCGGAGTATATGGGTTGCCCCTTGCTCTGCAAGGAAATAAGCAGGGAGTGATAGGGAAAAATCGTCGATTTTTCCTGCCCTTCTTCGAGGGAGGTGAATTGGTTGAACGGGTTTACGATGAGGCGTCTTTGTGGAGCCAGCGGTGTAATTTCCCGGCGACGAGTTTCGATATTCCCCTGATTCCGGCTATTTCCTCGACGGTCGCCTTTTTCAGGCGCGAGACCGATTTGAAGCGTTTGAGCAGGGCTTCTTTGCGTCCGGCCGTCATTCCGGGGATGTCATCCAGCTCGCTCTCCTTCATGCGGCGTCTGAGCAGGAGCTCGTTGTAACCGTTGGCGAAACGGTGCGCCTCGTCGCGAAGTCTCTGGAGCAGTTTCAACGCGCCCGTGTCGTGGGGCAGGACGATGGGGTCGGGATTGTCGGGGAAGAAGATTTCCTCCCTTTTTTTTGCCAGGCCGACGACGGTCATGGAGCGGACGCCGAGCTTCTCCAGCTCATCCATGGCCATGGAGAGCTGCCCCTTGCCGCCATCGACGACGACGAGGTCGGGCAGGGTGGCGTTTTCACGGGAGAGGCGGGAGTAGCGGCGGCGGATGACTTCGGCCATGGACGCGAAATCGTTTTGGCCCTCGACCGACTTGATGCGGTAGCGTCGATAGGCCTTGCCGTCGGGCCTGCCGTTGCGGAAGCGCACCATGGAGGCGACGATATGGTTGCTCGACACGTTCGAGATGTCAAAGCACTCCATCAGTTCGGGCGGTTCGGGCAGGCCGAGGGCATCCGCCAGCTCCTTCAGGTCATCCAGCGGGCGGACGGTGCTGGGCAGCCCCTTGCCTGAGGAGAAGCGGCGCGCGGGCTCCAGCGTTTTTTCCAGATTCTGCCAGACGTCGCGGAGTTCCCCCGCTCTTTCAAACTCGAGGCGGGCGGCGGCTTCCTGCATCTCCTCCTGGAGGCGTTTCAGCAGGTCGCGCCTGCCCCGGCCCTCCAGCAGGGAGACGGCCTCCTCGAAGCGGGCGTTGTATTCCTCGGGGCTGATGCGCCCGATGCAGGGGGCGGAGCAGTTGCGGATGATGTCGTCGTGGCAGTGTTTGTAATGGATCTCCGACGGCTCCCTGGCAGTGCAGGAGCGAAGGTGAAACTCCCTGTTGAGCCAGTCCAGAGTGGCTTTTAACGCCGTGGAATGGGGGAAGGGGCCCCAGTAGCGGCCCCCGTTTTCCCTGCGGAGGCGGGTCAGCTCGAAGTGGGGGCAGGTTTCCCCCGACCGGGCGCGCACCAGGAAGTAGCGCTTGTCGTCCCGGAACTGGATGTTGTAGTGGGGCCGCCATTCCTTGATCAGTTTGGCCTCGAGGAGCAGGGCCTCCTGCTCTGTCCTGACGGTGTGATAGTCAAAGTCGGCTATGGCGGCGATGAGCGCGCGCGTTTTGGGCTCGGAGGTCTGCTGCCGGGACGGGGCGAAGTAGTTGGAGAGCCTGCGTTTCAGATCACGGGCCTTGCCGACATAGATGACTCCTCCCAGAGCGTCCTTCATGACATAGACACCGGGCGCGTGGGGAGAGCTTCTCCATTTGGCTTTGACGTTTGTCTGGCTCATCGCGGAACTGTGTTAACATAAAAAAGCCCCGCTTTCCATAGAAAGCAGGGCTGGGAAAAAGAATGGGGAGGGAGATCAGGCTTCCTGCTTCTGGCATTTTTCAGCCTTTTTGCATTCTTTGGCCTTGGTGCATTCCTTGGCTTTGTCGCACTTTTTGGCCTTGCAGCATTTTTTAGCTTTCTTGTCGCACTTGCAGGCGCCTTCCGGACAGGCGCATTCGGTTTTGGCGGCCGGGGTGAGCGGAGCGGCGGGAGTGACGTCCTGGGCGTAGGCGAATGCCATGGAAAGAGCCATGGCAGAAACAGTCAGCATTCTTTTGAACATAGTTGCAGATGATATTAAGGTTTCAACGGACGAACGATTTTTTTATTCGTCCATCCTATAAAACGCCGCCGAGAGGCAAATGTTTTTATTTTTCCTTCTCTTTTTACAAACTTTTTTTCTCCGGCGCCGTTTTACGGGAAGAGCGCTCTTGTGAAAACAGGGATTGTTTTCGCAAGATGTCGCCGCGAAGAAGCGTAGGATTACGTGACGAGGTCTTGCCAGTGTCCGTAAATAAGTTACACTGCCCTCAATCACCCGTATTCAGTTTTTTTATGCTGTTCTCTCTCATAGCCCAAAGCGCGGCCGCCTCCGGCGGATTCAACGTCATGACGGTGGGCGACAAGACTTATACCGTCCAGGAACTGTTTCAGATGGGCGGGGTCATGATGTGGCCTATTCTTGTCCTGTCCGTCGTGGCCGTCTTTGTCTTCATCCTGTGTCTGTTCATTACCCGCCCGGGCAACGTGATGTCCCGCCGCTTCATGGAGTCTGCCGAGACGCTGATCGTCCGCCGGGATCTGGTGGGGCTTGAGTACTTGTGTGAGAAGGATGACTCGAGTATTGCGCGCATTATTTTGCGTATCGTCAAGTACATGTCCGGCGTCCGCAACCCCTCTCTGGAGGAAATCCGCGAGACGGCGGAGGCGGAGGGTTCCCGTCAGGCGGGGATTTTCACGCGCAAGATTTCCTGGCTGTCGGACATCGGCTCCGTCGCGCCGATGTTCGGCCTGCTGGGGACGGTGACGGGGATGATCCGCACATTCTTTGAAATCTCGAACGGCAACTTCGAGGGGGTCAAGCAGATGCAGATGGCCGGAGGCGTCGCGGAAGCGCTCCTCACGACGGCCGCGGGCCTGATGGTCGGCATCCCGGCCCTGCTGTCCTACGCCTATTTCCGCGGCGTGGTGCAGAAGAATCTGAGCAATCTGGAGTCTGCCACGACGCATGTCGTGACGATGCTCTCCGCGATGAAAAACCGGGGGGAAGCCCTGGATGACGACGGCTATGTCGCGCCGCGCTCCGTGGTCATCCCTCCGCCGGATGAAGAGTTTCGCTCGGCCCGGCCCGGAGAGTCGCCCCGTCTTTGATCTTTGCCTGCCCGCCGCATATGAAATTCCGCCATGACATGCAGGAGTCTTTGGGCTTCCAGCTCGCGCCGATGCTGGACGTCGTTTTCCTGCTGCTGATTTTCTTTATCGTGACCCAGACATTCAGTCTGACGGAGCAGGATCTGGATGTGAAGGTGCCGTCGGCCGCTCAGTCCTCCAAGGAGAAGCCCCGCGCGCTGAACGAGGTCATTCTCAATGTGCGCAAGGACGGCTCCGTAACCATCAACCGGGAGGTTTTCCCGTTGGACCAGCTTGCCGCCAAAATGTCCCGCCTCGTGATGGCGGGCGGGGGGACGACTCCCGTTCTGATCCGGGGAGACGAGGACTGCTCGTACAAGAGTATCATCAATGTCGTCGATGAGTGCTTGAAAGCGAAGATTTACAATATAAGATTTTCAACAAGAAAGCCCCAGCAGGCGGCGCCCGCGCCGAGTGCTCCTTGACAGGGGCGGAACGGGTGGAGATAATGCCTGTCCGATAGTCCTTTCCCTATTTCCCACTTCCCTTATGCGCCTCCCCGGAAATTTTCGCCTTTCTCCCGTCTTTTGCGCCGCGGTTCTGGCTTGCGGCTCCAGCCTTCCTCTGCATGCAGAAGTCGGGGCGGTCATTGTAGATGATGACGCGCCCGCCCCGTCGGGCGGTTCCCTCCAGGCGTCGCCCCGTGAGGACTTGTTCCGCATAGCGAACATGGTGTACGACCAGGCGCAGGGGCAGAGCGCGAATCCCGCGGAGCGTCAGCGTCTGCTGACTTTGGCCGAGGCGCGCTATGCGGATTATATCGACAAATTTCCGACAGAGGCCTATACGGAGCAGGCCTATTACAGGAGAGCCCTTTGCTTGATGGAGCTGGGACGTCTGGCTGACGCGCAGAGTGTTTTCAGAACGATCGTCGATCGCTACCGGAAGGGGCCGTTTGTGGCGGCTTCCGCCTACCGCCTCGCGTCGATGAACTTCCAGGGCAGGAACTACAAGTCCGCGCTGGAGTATTATACTCTGGCAATGCAGGAGAGCGACAAGCCCGAGCTCAAGCTTGACGCGAGATACCGCATCGCCCGGTGCTACCTGATGATGAACCGCAAGGCCGAGGCCGCGAGCACATTCTCCGCTCTCGCGTCCGACCCTGCGGCGACCCCCGTCTTCCGCAACGCCTCCCTTGTTTCCCTCGCGGCTCTGGATGTAGAGGCCAATCGCCTGGATAGCGCTCTGGGTATCTATGAAAAGATAGCGGTCTCTCCCGGGGTGGACTCCCGCAGTCTCGGCGGCGCATTGCTCCAGGGGGCGGCCGTCGCCCTGAAGCTGAACAAACCGGAAAAGGCCGAGGCGTTTTACTCCTCCATTCTGAAGGATGCGAAACTGGGTGAATTTTTCCCCGAGGCGCAGGTGGGCCTGATGTCTGTCTATTACAGTCAAAAGAAATATAACGAGGTGCTCCGTGAAATGCGGCGCAATCCCATGGCCATACAGCCCGAGCTGGAAGGCCGCCGGGCATTGCTGGCGGGGCAGGCCGCCTTCTCCCTGAAGAAATATGTAGATGCCATTTCCTATTTCGGCACCGTGGAGCGTCTCTCCCCCCTGTCTGACATCGCGTTTGAGAGCGCCTATCGCCGCCTGCTCTGTTCACAGGAGATGAATCTGCCGAATATGGACCGCACGGTCGCCGCCTTCCTCGATACATACGGGAAGCGTTTTGCCGACCACCCCTACATTCACATGGTGCGCGTCATGCAGGCGGACGAACTGTCGTCCAAAAATCCCGCCGAGGCGGGGAAACTGTTCCGCCAGGTGGACACGCTGAAACTGCCCGCCTCCATGCGGGCCGACGTGCTGTACAAGCAGGCCTGGGTACTGGCTTCTTCCAATGACCGCGTCTCGGCGCTGAAGGCTCTGGACGAGTTTATCAGCCAGTATCCCTCGGACGCCCGGCTCGCCGAAGCCCTGGTGCTGCGCGGGGAAATGTTCATGCAGACGAATGACGAGGTGGGAGCCATGTCGGACTTTAACCGCGTCATCGCCAGCTATCCGAAAAAGGAGGTGGCCGCCACCGCTTGGCAGAGAGCCGCCCAGCTCTATCTGGCAAAGCAGGATACCCCCAACATGATCAAGTATTATGAGGGGCTGATCGGGAATTTCCCCAAGACAAAGCCCGCCGCCATCGCGGAGGCGCATTACATGATAGGGAAGGGGTACTTTGACATGAAGGATTATGCCAAGGCCGTTTCCCATTTGGAAGAGGCCCGCAATCTGCACCCCGCCAAATATCAGGAGCCTGCCAATATCCTGCTGGTGACGACTTTTTACCAGCTGCAGGACGCGCCCAGACTGCGCACCGCCTATGACCGCCTGAAGCGCGACAACCGCCAGGCGGCCGCCAGCCTGCCGGAGTCCATCCCGGCCTGGCTCGGCTCACAGTGCTTTGCCCTGAAGGACTATGCCGGGGCGGACTCCTATCTGACCATGGCGTCGGATGTGCAGGAGCCGCAGAGAACCAAGAAGGTTATCTGGGCGACGCTGGCCAAGGCCCGCGCCAGAATAGGCAAGTTCGAGCGGGCGCTGAAGGCGATCGATTTCTATCTGGATGCGGAAAAAGCGCCCGGACGCCGCGCCCAGGGTCTGCTGGACAAGGCGGTCATTCTCTCCAATATGGGCAAAAACGAGGACGCCCGCAAGGCCGCCGAAGAAGCTCTCCAGCTCGGCGTGGAAGGCCCGGTAAAAGCGACGCTGAATATCACTCTGGGAGATATCGCCTATGCTCTCGGTCAGTTTGACGAGGCGGCCCGCCTCTACGGCACGACGGCCTCCCTGTTTACCTCCGACCGCGAGTTGAAGCCCCAGGCCCTTTACAAGGCGTCCGTCGCTTTGGAAAAAGCGGGCAAGAAGGAGGAGGCCAAGCAATTTTCCGACGACCTGCAAAAGGAATTCCCGCGCTGGAGCCCCCGCGAAAATATCTTCACTCCCACCAATTAACCGGGCGAAGGAGTGATTGTCCGCCATGAATGAACCCAGAACCAACTACAATCGCCGCAAACGCTGGTATGATTGTCTGACGGCGCCGATGATGAAGTGCGCCAAGTGGTTGCTGATTCTCATTTTTCTGGTACTGGCCGTTGTCATTGCCTTTATCGCGTTCTATGTCTGGCGGGCTTCGGAGTTTGACATGGCCGAGATCCCCCGGACGGTCGCCAGCACCCAGGCGGTCGCGGACGAGGGGCAGAATCTGGGCCCTCTCTATAACCGCAGCGGGATCCTCGTCAAATACGAACAGCTGCCGCGCACTCTCGTCGAGGCGTTGATGGCCCGGGAGGACGAGGGCTTTCAGGATCACAACGGGGTGGACTTCGGCGCCCTGGTGCGCTCGATGCTCAGAAACGCAAAAGACGGCTCGTACACTCAGGGCGGCTCCACGCTGACCATGCAGCTGGCGAGAAATGTCTATGAACTGAGGGCAAAATCCCTCGACCGCAAATTCCTGGAAATCTTCCTCGCCCTGCGTATTGAGAACAACTACTCCAAGCCGCAGATTATGGAGGCCTACCTGAACCGGGTGTATTTCGGCGCGGGGGCCTATGGCATCGGGGATGCGGCGCAGACCTTCTTCCGCAAAAGCGTCTCGGAGCTGACTCTGGGAGAGGGGGCCATGCTGGTCGGCATTCTGAGAGGGCCGTCTCTTTTCAACCCGTTCCGCAATGAAAAATCCGCGTTGAAACAGCGCGACGAGACGCTGGACAGAATGGTGGACGCCGACTTTATTACGGCGGAGCAGGCATTGGAGGCCAAAAAAAAGCCGCTCGATCTGGCGCCGAACGATATGAGCTTCCAGGCGAGCTATCCGTTGCAGTGGATTCGCCGAGAGATGGACCGGGAGGTGCTGAAAGAGCAGAAAAACCAGGCCGAAGGCGAGGCGGAGGAGCGCCAGGAGACGGGGCTGTATCTTGCCACCTCATTCAACCTGGCTCTCCAGCGTCATGTGGAACGGGCGACGGAAATGAAGCTCCAGGAGATGGAGCGCTCCAAGGACTGGCCTCTGCCGAAGCGGTGCAGCGACCCTGCAAACTGCATACAGGCGGCCGTGCTTGTCGTCCGGCCCAATACGGGAGACCTCCTCGCCCTCGTGGGCGGTCGCGACTCCATGGACGGCAAAAATATATGGACCGACCTGGATCGGCCCGTAGGGGAACTGTTCGCTCCGGTCGTGTATGCCGCCGTTTCGGAGGCGGCCCAATTCATCGTCCGGGGCAACCCGTACGAATCCTCCCGCAATGTCAGCGAGGGCAGCATCCTTGAACTGGCGAAAAAAGCGGGCCTCTCCGGCGATCTGCCCCGGGGGAAGAATCTGGCCGAGGGAAAGTTTGAACGCCGCCTCATAGACCTGCTGCCTCTGCTCCTCTCCCTGCATAACGGGGGATACGCGCCGCGCCTCCACTCCATTACGACCGCCGCGACGCCCAAGGGCGTTGTGCTGTATGAATCGACGCATCCCAGACTCTCGGGCACGACTCCCATCCTGCCCCCCGACTCCGCCCGGGTCGTGTACAGAATGCCCCCTTTTTTTCATAACGAAGCCAGCCGGATTGTTTCCCTCCAAACCCCGATGGACGATTTCAAGGGCGTGTTCACCGCTCGCATCCACCCCAAAATCGCCGTCTTTGTCTGGGTCGGGCAGGAGACTCCCACGCCCGGCGCGTATGACAAGGCCTCGTTCCGGCAGTTTTTGAACAAATCCTCGTCCGCGCTCGCCATGGACATTTTGGGCTTTGTCGTTCCTCTCCCCAAAGTGGAGGAGAAGCCCGTCGAGGCCGCGGCGGATAAAGGAGCCTCCGTCAAAAAGGCTCCCCCGGTGCCT
>CAZNVW010000075.1:0-11357 GCA_964576595.1 uncultured Verrucomicrobiales bacterium | reverse complement strand
GCTTCCCGGGGATCAGGCTGTACGCCGTCTCTCCCGGCCTCTTCCACGCCACAGAAAAGTGCTCCTGGCCTCCTACTCCCTGAGTATTTTTACCCAGTACTTCCACCCACAGCACATCTCCCGCCTTGTAGGCGCGGGCCGCCGTACGATACCGCGACCAGTCACGATAGTTGATCCATGACGGTACTGACAATGCCTTTTTCTTTGTGAAGCGGCTTCCGCCCGGCTCTCCCAAATAAAGATCCGCCGCGTCATCACCCGCCAATGCAAAACTGTACTCCCCATCTTCCGGAATGACCAGAATCCCTCTCAATCTCACCCCGTTGCCTCCATTGGCCACAGCCTGCTCCGGGTCATAGGCGAACGACTCCTGCCGTGCCGACTGGGCGGACGGACCGTAAAAAGCCGCTCCTCCCGTCAAATCGGATACTTTGCTCCCCGGTACGTTGTCCCACCGATCCAAAGAGACGCCCACGCGCCCGGACCACGCCTCCTGGCTGAAATCCGTCTCCCCTCCCGCCGCCCACAGGGCCTGCAGGGCAGGGGCCGCCACGAGCTCCGCCGCCTGGGAAGAGGCGCTCTCCCCGTCAACCGGAAGCTCTCCCGACTGCGGAGCGGCAAAGTCCGCCTCTTGTGCCAGTACCCGGGGAGCTGCCAGACACAGCCCTCCCAGAGACAAAGAAAACGCGGCATTAATAAACAAATTACAAAATGATGTTGAAGAAGGTTTCATGACATTAAAACTCTGTTCTGACTACGAAATATGACACAATACCCCCAAGGTCAACTTATTTTTTATTAATTTTTTCTTAAAAATGGAGAAAATGCGCCGTTTTCTTAGGAAAAATCAGAAGAAACCACCAAGCAAACGCACAATCGCATCAACTCAAAAAAAATTATTTCCCATAAAAATTTTCTCAACCCTCCTTTAATTCAAATAAAATACATTATTTTTTATTCTCTCTCATTCAGGAAAACACTTGCCCTCGCTTCCCTGTTCTCTACAGTATCTGAACTCCGTCCGCTCATGTCCCGCTACAAATTCCATGTTGCCTATGAAGGAAGCTCCTTCTCCGGCTGGCAGCTGCAAAAAGGCGCTCCCACTATTCAGGGCGCGCTGGAGCAGGCGTTCGCAGAGCTTACGGGAGCCGATGTCAGGATACACGGCTCCGGCCGTACAGATGCCGGCGTGCATGCGGAGGGTCAGGTATTTCATGCCGATTTGCCGGAATCTTTTCCTATCATACCGGAGAACTGGCCCCGGGCGCTCAATACACGTCTGCCTCACACTATCCGGGTGACGCAATGCACCCCGGTTTCAGACGACTTCCACGCCCGCTTCAGCGCAACAGGAAAAAGCTACCGCTACAGGCTGGTGACAGACCGCATTTTAATGCCCTTCGATTTCCAAAGGGCGGGCCATCTGCCATCCCCCCTCGATCCAGGGTTATTTGAGCAAATGATTGCCCGATTCCAGGGCACACATGATTTTCGTTCCTTCGCCGCGGTCCGGGGCAACGAGCCCGACCCTCTCCCGGAGGGCTACTTCGTCCGCACGATCTCGCACGCCAAAGCCGCCCCAACCGCCAACGGCTACCAGATTGACTTCACCGGCACCGGATTCCTGTACAAAATGGTCCGGCTGATGATAGGTACGGCTCATGCCGTCGCCACCGGAAAGCTTAGTCAGGAAAGTTTTGAGCAGCTTCTGACTCCCCATCCCACGCAAAACGGCAAGTCCCGCTTCTGCGCTCCTCCGCATGGTCTCTATTTGGCGACCGTTCATTACAACTGATTATTTCATTCTGTCCTCGCTCTCCGAACGCCCGGCACAGGCCCACCTCGGAATTTCGCGCAAGTACAAGCCTCTTCCACCGGGCAGACCATGACATAGAGGCGGATTCGCAGGTACCCGCTGTCCCTGCCTGTATCTGCATAACAGGAATGGAACACTACGTGGCGGCCTCTCCGGTTGCCCGCGCAAAAACTTGTCTCTCAATACTCTGCCTGGAGATAAAAAAGCCTTTTCCTGCCTCAGGAAAAAAAATTTGCGAAGCAGACACTTCATCATACAACCCCGGGTCTCCAGACAGCTCTCTCAGAACGCTTTTCGCATGAAATATCGTTTTTTTCTCTTGCAGCACTCTTTTTCCTCCTTTTTTCCTAAAAAGGCTCCGGCCGTCATGTCGCTGTGCGTGATGAAAATACCCCCGGGCCCGACAAAAAATCCCTCAAGGCAAGTTGCTTTGAGGGATTTTTTTAAATGGTAGGGCCGGTGGGGTTCGAACCCACGACCAAAGGATTATGAGTCCTCTGCTCTAACCGCTGAGCTACAGCCCCGTTTTTTGCGGGATTGCCTTGGAAGGCAGGGCATTATTACCGGAAATCACCCTTTCAGAAAAGCCTTTTTTCCCGATTTCAGGATAGAGAAGACCATTCCCTGCTTTTTCCGGTTTTCCACGGCAGAGTCAGGACAAAGCAGGCGCCTCTTCCTTCCTGCTGCTCCCAATCCAGCTCCCCGCCCAGATCCCGCGCAATCTCGCGCGACAAGGCCAGCCCCAGCCCGACGCCGGGCTTCTTGCCCGCCGCTTCTTCCGCCGAACGGGAAAAGGGCCGAAACAGTTTTTTTCTCAACGATTCGGGAATCCCCGGACCGTTGTCCCGGAACCGCAGGACAAGAGACTTGCCCCGGGGCCGGATTTCCCAAATGACGGCGGCGCCTTCTCCCGCCGCGTATTTCGCCGCGTTTTCGGCAAGATTGTACATGATCTGCTCAACCGCCGTGACATCCGTACACACCTCCCGTTCCGCCTCACGGTCATCCAGAAGCGCCTCTACAGTCATTCCCGCGCCTTCCAGACGAGGCGAAATATGCTTCAGCACGGCCTCCTTCAGTCCTTCCAGTGAAATACATTCGGGGTGCCTCCCGGGGCGGGATTTCTCCAGCCGGGAAAAGCTCAGGACATTGTCAACCAAATGAGTCAGCCGCAGTGCCTCCTGGCGCAGCGTGGCAAAATAGGAAGTCATCTTCTTCTGCGGCACCAGCCCCTCCGTCAGCATTTCAGTATATAGATTGAACGTAGTCAGGGGAGTGCGGAGCTCATGAGTCACGGCGGAGACAAAAGTCGCCCGCCGCTCGCTCAACTTCACCAGCCCCCTGAACAGAAACACGGCGACCACCGCTGCCGCAAGCGCAAACCCGCAAACCACAACAAGAGCCCGGCGCATGGAACTCATCCCGGACACCGCGTGATCGGGGAGGCGTCCCGGTTCAATTAAAACGGGCAATCCGGCCAAAACCCGGGTTACATTGTCCCGCGTCACCTCTCCGCTCGTCAACGGCACGAGATCGGCATCGGGCAGAAAATCGGCTATGGAGGACAACAGAACCTTGCGCACACTCTCCCAGTCCAGCCAAATCCCCTGAATGTACTTCTGACTGGAATTGGACACGGTACGCAACAAAAACAACTGGCCGCCCGCCCACCGAGGCGTAAAGGGAGACACCGCCAGGGACGTCTCCGCGATCGTTACGGGGACAAGGGGCTTGACCTCATCCACACTCCGCTCCTGATCCTGAGCCGGCGCGACCTCCTGCGCCAATCGCATTTCCGCTTTCATGGGCGCGGCGGGCGCCCTGTCCGAAAACGCATCACTCCGGGATTTTCTCAACTCCTTCCAGTCTTCAATAGACGACTCTGCCAAAAGCATCCCACAGGAGGCTTTGGCCTTTTCCTGATCCGCCGGGGCAAGTGCGTTCACCCCGCCTCCAACGGGAGAAACAGACTGCTTCTTTTTGGCGGCGACAGGAGACTTGGATGACCTCCGCACCATGTCCATCCCATTCCCCGCTCTCTTTTTTTCAATAGAACTTTTGCTCAGAAACGGCGAATTGACCGATTGAACCGCCTGCCTGTCCTCGCCGTCCGAATTCAGCGTCTTATTGAAATTAAGACGTATATCGTAATCAATCGCGCTCTGCTTCTGCTGCGTCAACTCAAAGGATGCCTCCCGCTTCCGGACAGGAGACTCAATGCGCCCCGCCGTCCCGGAGGTCAAGGAGGACGGTTCCTTCAACGTCATCTTTCCATTCACGCTTTTCTCCCGTTTCTCTCCGGCGGCAGGGAGAGGAGAGGATGCCCGCGCCACACTCAATTGATCCCCATAAAAGGGCACCGATTCTGCCTTTCGTTCCGCCTCCAGCACCTGGTCGGAACTCGCCGCCTCCGGCATAACCGCGACAGGAGCCGACTCCCGTCCCTCCTGCCTCAAAAGAGCGGCAATCCCCGATTGGGAAAGAAAGCGGAAATCCTTGCGCGAGGCCTCCGGGCAGTCCTTGCCTTTCGCCGCCGCCCGCCCCTCCGGAATCTGGGGTGAAGAAATCCCTCCCTCCGAGTCTATCTGGAAGTACAGGCGAACATATTCGGGAATCTGGGAGAACAGCGGAGAGCGTTTTTCGGAATCCCTCTCCGTCAGAAAAAAATACTCCTGCGGTGCGCGGCCATTCTCCTTGACCCAATATAAAGCCAGGACGGAATCCATGCGCCAGAGGGCCAGCCGGGTCAGCTCCTCCATCCGGTTTCGGGACAATTCCTCCATACGGCGATTTTCCAGCCGCCAGAGGGACACGCTCAGCCAGCCCATCACGCCGAGGACGACGGACAGGCACATCCAGAACAGAAACGGGAAGGAAGCGCGCCTCATGCCAGCTCTCCCCAGACATACCCGCGCCCCCGGAGGGTATGAATCATCTCTCCGTTGACCGTACCCAGCTTCTCCCGCAGACGGGCGAGCGTCGTGTCGATACTGCGCGTCTCCACCATTCGCGGGTCCAGCTTCCAGACCCGGGTCAGGATCTCGTCGCGGGAGACGATACGCCCGGCGTGGGCCGCCAGATGATGCAGGAGATCATACTCCTTGTTTGTCAGCACCTCCTCCCGGCCGTCGGGAAACGTCACCACCCGGCGGAGGGCGCACACTCGCCCCTCGGGCAGCTCGATGTGCGCCAGAACACGGGGACGCTCGGGAGAACGGCGGAGTACCGCCTCTATCCGGGCCAAAAGCTCCCGAATACTGAACGGCTTTACGACATAATCGTCCGCCCCCAGTTTCAGCCCCCTGACCCTGTCGCTCTCGTCGCCCTTGGCCGTCAGCATAATAGCGGGGAGAGCGGGACGATCGCTCCGTATCGTCTTCAAAATGGAAAAACCGTCCGCGCCGGGCAGAACAACATCCAGCAGGGCCAGATCATACTCCTCCGATCGGGCCAGAGCACGACCCGTCTCCCCGTCCGCAGCCTCAATGACTTCATAGCCGGAGGCGCACAACGCATCCACCATTCCCACCCGTATGGGAGCGTCATCCTCTACAACGAGCAGCCGGTACCGATTCATGGCTATTTATTATGTCTTGTTCCCGTCTGTGAATAAACCAGAAAATGCCGCCGGATCATTTTTTCGAAGCTTGACTCGGAAACGAAAAATTCTTCTTTGACGCCTGCTGCCTGACCGTCTCAATAATGGCCTCGTTCAGCCCCTTCTCTTTGCCGGAGGCCGCCTGCGACTTGCGCCATGCCTTGAGCCAGGCCTCTCTCGCATCGCTCAACTTGAGCATTTCGGCCTGAATAGCTTCGCGCTCTTTGGTCGTGGTCTCGATCAGGGCCTTCATCTCCTCGACACTCTTACCTTCCAACTCTTTGGGCAGGAGACCATTCGACTTCATCTCCTCCAGAGAAAGTTCCTTGCGTTCCTTGAAGGCATCCACAAGATCCCAGGAAGAATTCTTGTAGGCATCCTTGTTTGCCTTGGCTTTCGCCCGTCCGAAGAATCCGGTGCTGCCCAGCGTTGCGCTTTGTTCATCCTGAATCGTCTGGCGCATCACCTTTTCCTGCTTGGCCTCACTATCCCCGTAAGCCAGATACGTCTTGTTCAGCCGGAGATTCAACCCCGTCAAAGCCTTGTCCTGCGGCGTTTCCGGAACCGCCTCCTGCCTGTCCTGATCAATCATCACAAAACTCCCGTCTCCCTTCACGGCTCCATCCTTCCAGCTCAGCTGATCTCCGTCGAACTTGCCGCAAAGCACCGTATTCACGGTGATCCCCTTTGCCAGAGCCTCACTGATCGCTTCCGGATAAGGCACATTCCCCTGATCAAACGGCTCGTTGCCCGCTACAAAAATCAACTTCAACGCGTCCCGGTCCTTCTCCTCCCAGGCCAGATCCCGGACAGCGCGGCGGATAACCGAACCGCAATACTCATCCCCGCCGCACGTTTCCAATTTGAACAACGCCTCGGAAACGGCGTCCAGATCATCCGTCAGGGCAATCACCTGCCGTATATAATCCTCCTTGTCGGACAAGCGGGAATTGCCATATTCATACAAGGCAATACGGATACGGGGCAGCTTGCCGTTCTGACGGGCCAGAGTCATCTCATTTACAATCTGCCACAAGTAGGTGCGCGCCTGATTAATCAGACCGCTCATACTGCTCGACGTATCGAGCAAAATAGCCAGCTGAATGGACGGCGTCTTTTCCTCGCCCTTCCCGGGCGATTTGTCGGAAACGCTTGCCGCCTCGTTTTTTGCGGTGGCCTCCCGGGAAGCTTTTACCGTTTCAGCGGAAAGCGCGGGGCTAAAACCCAGCACGGCCAAAGCCGCGCACATTATCATGGAGTATGTTGTTTTCATCTTTGTCGTTGGGGTAAAATTATCTGTTTTTCAGTAAAATGAATTCGGAACCGAGCTGAAAATTGACATCGCCTTCCAGAGCAAAAACAGCCTGCCTGTTCTCCTGCACCAGACGATCCACCAGCTCGGAAAACTCGGGAGTGCCGGGTCTGATGACGCGATCATGCTTTTGCCTCAGAGAAATCGTCTCCCCCTCCCGGGTCATCAGGGAATTCTCCACCCAGACCTGCCCCTGCCGATAAAAAGACGCCCCGCCCAGTTGTCTGACACCGGAAAGAGACGCCTCCGCCTTTTCCTTTTTCCCGGCCACCGCGCCGGAAACCATCCCTTTTTCCGACAGAGACACCTGCTTCTTCAACTGGGCCACCTGGGCATTTCCGGTAAAGGCGGACGCACCGCTCCGCTCCCGGCTAAATTGATCAAAATACCGCCCCTTCTCTTCCGCCGTCACGGAGACTCCCATCCCGTTGCCGGATAAAGAGCGGAAAGGAGAAGAGGACTGGCCGTCATCCGCGAAAAAGGAAGTGAAATTCGTCATCACGCCAAACTCGACAGACAGGCGGATCATCTCGTCCATCACCTCCCGCGCGCCGGCAGGAGCGCGCCCGGCAGCGCCGGCGCCTCCAGCCATTCCCTGATCCCACAAGGTCCCCTGCAACTCGCCTATCTTGCGGGCCGCCCAAATCCTGGGAACAAAATCATGCTTTATCATCGCAGTCTTCGACGGCTCGAAAACCACCTTGCAAGACACCTCCTCGCCGCCCCGCTTCCCTCTCAAATGAAATACCATTGCCGTCTCGCAAGAGTAGCGGCCGCACACAACCAGCGGACTCCCCGCAAATACATCGGTGAGGGCGGACGGCACGACATCGCTCACCAGCCCGGGAGCGGGATTGCCCGACAGATCGCAAACCGTCAGCGCCGGAGCTGTAAACGCGGGCTCCCTGAGCTTTTTCTCCAGCGTCACCATCTTCTCCAGCACATCCTCTCCCGGGAAAATAAAGGAAGCCTCGGCACGGGACACCTCGCTCAACTTCCTCAGCAGGGGCGCATTGACATCCGTCCCCAGCCCCAGAGTAAAAAGACGCCTTTGAGACGAATTCCCGCCGGAGGCGAACCGGATAATCTCCCGCTCATCAGTCTCTCCTATCGTAGGCTGCCCGTCCGTCAAAAACAGCACCACCGGCAACAGGCCTTCTCGCAGCGGCGCAGACAACGCGACCTTCAATGCTTCCTGAATATTGGTTCCTCCCCGGGCCTGAACGGCGTCCAGCCATTCCCCTGCGGCCCGTTCCGTGCCGGGAGTCCTGGATACGGGAGCCGCGGAGAAACAATCCACCCCCTCATTATAGGCAATGAGATTGAAAGAGTCCCGCTCTCCCAGGGATTTCACAATACAGCGGGCGGCCTCCTTTGCCCGGGCCAGCTTCTCTCCCCTCATGCTCCCCGACCGGTCAATCACCAGAGTCACTTCACGAGGACTTGATTGAGAAGGAGGCAGAAAATCTCCGAACAACAGAAAATACCCCTGCCCCTCCTTCGTGCCCGGACAGGCGAACATGGTCATGGACGCCCAGGAACGCGGACTCGAACCCCTCTCCCGCCAATACAGCCGGAACGGCCCCGGCACGCGGGACGCGGCCTTGGTCAGCCGTACGGAAACGCCGCCATCGGCCAGACGCGTCTCGGCAAGCTCATGAGTCGGGGAATAAACAAGCGCGCTCGACGGACGTATCTCCATCCTCAAATTCAAGGGAAGACCGGATGAAGACTCCGTACGGGGCAAAACGTACTCATACCGCCCATCGACAGGAGTCAACACCTGCTCATAAGTAATATTCACCACAACTGACGCGTGTGCCTCTACGGGAAACACGCTTGAGCGAACCATCCCATACCCGGCAAACTCCAGCAAGGCAGGGTCCTTGGCCCGGGCTACAATCCTGTCGTACAAACTCCGCGCCTCGCCGGCGGGCATCAGCCGGGCGGGATACGGGGCAGACCGCTCCTCTCCCTCAGGCCCATAGGAAAACCCCTTCAACAAAGCGCCCTCCGGAACCGGCAAAGTAATAACCGCCTCCTGGCGGGACTCGCCCGAATTGCGCAAGGTCAGGCTCCAAACCGTCTCGACGTGCGCGCCCTCCGCCAGCACAGACACCGCCGCCTTTGAAATACCCACTCCCCCCTGCCGGGGAGAGGAAGACAACCTGATAACACTCCCCTGGGGCAATACCACATTGTCGGGAATCCCGTCCCGGGAAAACTTCCCGGATCTGGCTTCTGCGGGAAGCAGAAACAAGAGGCAGGCGCAGATTAAAAGTTTTCTACAAAGAAGAGAGAACATATCTCCCTTATACCCTTTTGCGGAAAATCGTGTGTTACAAGAAGGTTAAACTTTTTCCCCTTTCACCCGGCCAAGAAACCTTCCTCTCAATTCGAATAAATACCCGTCCGGCCATTCCCGTATTTTCGATAAAGTAAGGATTTGCCATTCCTCCGAAAATCCTTATTCTGCGGAAGTTTTATGAATTCACGGCCCGTTATAAGCCGCACAATGCTCTTTGTCCTGATTGCCCTGTTCCTGGGACAGTATGGAGCGGGAATCTTCGATCTTGTATTCAGCAACTTCCTGAGAGACGCCCATCATCTGAATGCGGAACAGCGAGGGCTGATCGAGTTGCCCCGGGAACTCCCCGGCATCCTTTCCCTGTTCGCTATAAGCGCCCTGTTTTTTCTGAATGAAGTCCGCATCGCCTCCGTCGCCTGTCTGCTGATGACTCTGGGCATGATTGCGCTGGCATTCGGCAGCGCAGGGCAAAGCCTGTGGGTACTCTCCGGCTGGATCATGATCGTCAGCCTGGGGCAGCACATCCTGATGGGAACGGTGGACTCCATCGTCATGCATACCGCCCGGCCGGAGAACCGCAGCCTGCGCCTGGGGCAAATGAAAGCTCTGGGAACGGCGGCCGCGCTGCTGGGAGCCCTGGTCGTCTGGATAAAATGGAAGTTCAACCATTCCTTCGCCTTCGATTTCTTGCTGGTAGCGGGCTTGTGCCTCGTCGCCTCCCTGTTCCTGTCCCGGGTAAAAACCCCCGTCTTTCCGAAAAAAAAGGGATGGCGCGAGTGCTTTATCTTCAAAAAGACCTACAAAACCTATTACTGGCTGGAGATCCTGCACGGCATCAGAAAACAGCTCTATCTGACCTTTGGCTTCTGGCTTATGGTCAGCACATTGAAACAATCTCCGGAACATATCGGAAAAACGCTTCTGGTCGCAGGGATCATCGGGCTGGGCACACAGCCGCTGATCGGCTGGAGCATCAAGCGTTTCGGAGAACGCCGCGTGACGATCTTCGACAGCATCGCCCTGTCCTGCCTGTGCCTGGCGTACGCCTTTGCCCCGCAACTACTCCCCCCGCACTGGGCGGTAGGAGTCGTCACGGCATGCTTTGTCCTTGATAACCTGCTCTTCGCGCTGGGAATGGCCCGGAGCACCTATGTCGCCCACATCAGCGAGCGGCCCGAAGACATCACGCCCAGCATCTACACGGGAATTGCCATCAACCATGTCGCGTCCATTGCGTACGGCGTCCTGGGCGGCCTCATCTGGACATACGCAGGCGGGCCCCAGGCGGTATTCCTGATCGGCGGCATTGCCACTGTAGCCGCCGGATTCGTAGCCAGGCACATGGTCGATACAAAAAAGAAGCTTCCCGCCTCCTGAGCAAGTATGCTGCATTTGCGGGCCTGAGGAAAAAATGCGGGCCTGAGATTATTTCCCGCCCTTTTTTCCCGAGGCCTTATTTTGCGGCGACGCCATAGAAACTTAAATCATCCCTATTGCCTTTTTAAATTCGACAGGATCAATGCGAACTATTGTGCCGGAGCCATACCAAAACACGTCATCCATTCCGACAAGGCTCTTCATAAATGTCGATTTCTGACCGTATTTGAAATTGATAACGGCATTTCCCCCGCTCTGTTTCACAAAAAAAGACATCTTCTCTTGCAAGTCACCCAGAGTCTTTAATTGATTTTGTGAAAAAAATCCATTCAACTCAGTAGAAATAGGCCCCATGGATTGGATAAGGGGCACAGTTCCTTCAATAAAGGCAATCCCGTTTACTATTGAATATCTCAGGGACATATCTACACCGTTCTCTCAAGAATAATGACTATTTCCTGCCGATTTCCGCTAACATCCGCAGTTGCACAGGAGACCACATACCACCCATGTTTGGCATATTCGTTCAAGGCCTTCTCCAAAAGATTGGGGTCAAATTTTCCGCTAAACCACTTATCCTTTTGAGTCAATACTTTGTATTCCTTCCTCTTTTGCTTTGCCTCCAAATCAGAAAAATCACCGACAGACTCAGCCCCGGCGAGCAAGCCTGTTCCGCAGGGCGATCCAGAACGGGTATAAATTGTTTTGCCGCAATGAGGGCAAGCCCCATTCACTTTATCGTCAACACTGTCCGGGAAAGAATACATTCCATGACAAAGTGCACAGGTCTGAGTCTTATTCATAAGAAAAGCACTATAATATCTTCACAAAAGTAGTAAATAAAAATGCCTCCCGCATAAAAGGCTCCTTACGAGATACAATTCCCGGCACAAAAAAGGCCGCCTTTTACGGGGCGGCTTGAGTCAGATAGGGGCACGAGTTGAAG
>CAZNVW010000074.1:0-11365 GCA_964576595.1 uncultured Verrucomicrobiales bacterium | reverse complement strand
CTTGAGAGCCTGTCCGCTGAGATCCGCAAAAGTACGCCCGAGGGTTTGCTCCGCTTTTTCCAAAAAGGCAGTGCGCTCGGTCAACTGATTGCGCGTGGCGTCCAGCTCGGCTTGCAAACGGGCCGCCTCCATCTTCGCGCGGGATTCTTCCCGGCGGAGATTTTCCAGCAGGGCTTCGGCGGCAGAGAGGCTCTCGTGCCATTCCCTCCCCCGCTGCACAGCAAGTTCCCGCTCCGTTTCGGATCGGGCCAGATCTTCACGGAGCTCCGTTTCCACGGCATGCAGGCGGGTCAGCTCCGCCTCCCGTTTTTCTACCAGGCCAGTCTGATCGAGCACCCGGCTTTCCGCCATTTCGCGTACAGTCCGCTCAGCGGCCAGACGGGAGCGGCAAACAATCCATGCCGGGACAACGCCTGCCCCCAAGCCCAGAATAAAAATCCCCAAATATACTGTCCATTCCATTTGAATCATCCTTTTTTGATTTCCCGAATCTCTTATTCCACAATTTCCGCGGGGACTCCCGGGTCCTCCTGCTCATCGACAATGACGGCGGGTACGCTCCGGTCGCCGTGATGCTCCGGCTCAACGGGAGCCATACCGGATTCATCAACAATTTCCGCCCCGCGTTCGGAGACCTGGTCACTGTCGTCTCCGACAATTTCCGCTTCCATGGCATGACGGGCGCACAAATCGGCCGGCATGCGGCTCAGCATTGTTTCCACATAGGCCGTACGGGCAGCCCGGCAACCGGAGTGAGCCAGCTGTCCCGAGTCCCGGCAGAGCAGTACGCCGCCGGACTTGCTCCCGGCTTTCATCCTCAGGGGGCCGCAGGGATAGCCGCTTTTTTCGGCGGCCTTCATGACAGCCGCCCAGACGGGCAGGGCCAGAGTCGCGCCATAGCCTCGATCCACCGTCTTTTGAGGACGATCCATCCCGACCCAAACGCATCCCGTCAAAGAAGAGGTAAATCCGGCGAACCAGGCATTTGTATAATTGTCTGTCGTCCCGGTCTTGCCTCCGCAAGGTTTTTTGAAGCCCAGTCCCTGCATCTGGCCCGCCGTACCGCCGGGCTGGGTGACTTTTTCCAGAATCCGGGCTACCTGCGCCGCGGCGCGTTCGCTAAAGACGCGAGTGGAAGTGGATCGGGCAAAATGCAGCGTCCTGTTGGTGGAGTCCGAAATGTTCTCAATAAAATAGGGAGTCGGGCGCACTCCCCCGTTGGCAAAGACGGTGTAACCGGAAGCGACTTCCGCCGGAGTCGCCTCCCAGGTGCCCAAATAGGAAGCCGGAGTCGGATTGATCCTGCCGCTGAATCCGGCCAGATGCGTCGCCCGGATGACGTTGTCCATCCCGGCGTACTGACCGATACGCACAGACATGGTATTGCGCGACTTCACCAGCCCCAGCCATGCGGGCTGCATTCCGAGGTAACGCCCGTCCGAGTTGCGCGGAGACCAGCGCCCTGCGCGCGCGATTTCCCCCGGCACAAGGCGGTCGTCCGACACGCTGGCCGTGGGAGCCAGCCCCCGCTCAAATGCCGAAGCGTACACAAATGGTTTAAAAAGAGAGCCTATCTGTCGCCGGGCCTGAATGGCGCGGTTGAATTTGGATTCTTCGGCGTCCCGGCCTCCCACCATGACCAGGGTCGCGCCGCTGACGTTGTCCAGCACGACGACCGAGCCCTGTATGTACTTCGGCTGGGTCTTGCTCCGGGCCTCCGGAGTCAGGCGCTCATAGGCGGCCTTGGTCGGGTGGAGATACCCTTTGCGGGACTCCAGACTCTCCATCTGTTTGTTGAGCGCGTCCAGCGCGGCATTTTGCAAATCCAGATCCAGCGTAGTATGCACCGTCAGCCCCCCATAGGCGATATCCTCCTCTTCGAGCACCCGCTCCAGCTCCCGCCGGATGATATCCATCGCGTAGTTCTCCTCAGAGCGGGATTTGGGAGGTCTGACGACGACAGGCTCGGCCAGGGCGGCCTGGTAGTCCTCGTTTTTGATCTTGCCCTCAGACAGCATCGACTTGAGTACAATATTCCGCACGTTTTTCGCGCCTTCGGGGTTCTTGATGGGCGAAAACTCGTTGGGGCCGTAAATGATGCCCGCCAGCAAGGCGGACTCGGACAAGGTCAACTGTGACGGCGTCTTGCCGAAATAGCACCGGGCGGCGGAAGAAAGCCCCAGATAGGTATGTCCCCAGAAAATGCGGTTCAAATACGCCTCCAGAATCTTGTCCTTTTTATACGTTGACTCGATCCGCTTCGCCAGCGCCACTTCCAGCAGCTTGCGGTGCAGACTCTTCTCATGCAGGTTGAACGTATTGCGGGCGAGCTGCATGGTCAAAGTAGAGGCTCCCTGGGTAGCCCTCTTGTGCCTGAGCACCTGCTGTACAGACCGGGCGACGCCAATCCAGTCAACCCCGCCGTGCTGGTAAAAACGCTTGTCTTCACGCACAGTGACGGCATCGATCAAATAGTAGGGCACTTCATCAAGCTTCACCCGCTCGCGGTTTTCTCCATGCAGACGTCCTATTTCGCGCCCCTTGCGATCCAGCACGACCGTTCGCTCCGGCATCTTCGTGATTTCCGACATATCATACCGGGCGGCAAGGGAACCGTAGATAAAGACCAGAGCCAGAAGAACGAATACGCCAAAAAAGGAAATGCTGAGCAAAAAGCGTACCGGCCAGACGACAAAAATATTCACGCCTCGGGTCAGCCAGCCAATCAGACGAAACGGAAAGGAGAGCAAAAACCAGACGACCGAAAAAAGGCCGGCGCCTTTCAACGCCTCCCGCCTGTCGTCCATTCCCGGCTCTCTTCCGTCGTACCGGGGATCTTGCGAACTCCGTCTGCTCATGAGCCACACTCTACCATAAGGAAATCCGGCTGGCTAACACGCAATCGCATTTCATGACAATCCCGTTTTTGAGAGGAAATTTCCCTATCTCAAACGAGGATGGCACACTTCTCCAAATACAGCTAAAAAAATTATTAAAAAACAAATCGTCTGAAAATAAGGGCGGATTTATTATCCGTATGCATTTTTTCTTAAGCCATTTATTATGATGATAAAATAAAGAACAAAAAGCTGATTTCCCCTCTCGCCCACAGGAAGATATTGTTTTTTCTTTATTTTTAAAAATGCTCTATGTTAATGTATTATGATTTTTTGTTTTAAGATTGACTGCGGATAATAAAATCGTTATTTTCCGCCCGTTGATTGTTGCCTTTCTAACTTTTTTCAAAGGCGCCCTTTCCTTCAGGGATCAATCATAAAGATTTGGCATCATCCCGTTGGTATTTCAGAGCATACCGACTGATGCCATTGGGCAGTGGCCGTATTTTACAGGGACGGCCACTGCCACTTAATCTCAATCTTGCCAGGGAGACAGTCTCCCCAATATATTTTTAAACTCCCCGGCGGGCAGCTGCCCCGGCGCGGAAGGCTCCTCACCCAAATAGCCGTACACAAGAGGCGTCCCCAGTTGAGCGTAAAGCAGGCGGGACACAGGGCCCAGCGACCCCATACCCATCAGCACGACAGGTACGGGCAGCTCTCCCCGGGCGGAGGCAGACAGCCATTTTTCGCCTGTCAGCAAATGGGAAACGTCGGTAAGTCTATGGGCGAATTTCACGACATCGGCCCCCATCTCGACAGCCAGAGCCATTTTTGCTCTCATTTCCGCCTCCGTGAAAGGTTTTGCAAAATCATGAGCGGACGCAATGACAGTCACTCCCGCCTGGCGCGCCTCCCCGACGACATCCGCGAAATCGGCCAGAAAGGCAATCTCCACATCAATCGCCGATGCGACAGGCATCAACGCCCTGTACCACTCCCTTCTTTCCCCCTGAGTCCAGGTTCTCACGCCGCCCTCGGAGGCATCGCGTACCGTCACCAGCACCGGCAGGACGGGGCGGGCGGCCAGCATTTCCCGGACAGAGAGAAAAGCGCTGAGGCAATCCACCCGCCATTCGAGGATATCGCAGGCTCCGGCAAAGGAATCCATCCGTTCCCATTCCTCAAGGGAAGTCACGGTTCCCACAACCCGGGAAGGCCACTGGGGGGAGAAGGAAAAGGAATTGTGCATGACCCCAAATGTTGTCATCCCGGCTCTTTCGTCAATCCTTTCCTGCCTCCTTTTCCTTAAAAAGAGCCCTCTTTTTTACTGCGGGCTTGAATTTCTCCTCTTTTCACTCAGTATAAAAAGAGCATGACGATCCGCCTCATCTCCAGATCCGCACTCTTCGCGACAGCGCTCTGCCTCGCGCAGGCAGTCGCCGCCCCCCTTGATACGACGCGTACGGAAACATTCGACTACGGTTGGAAGTTTGACCGCTTCGGCAAAATGCCCGATGGCTCTATCCGGCCCGAACCCGGCCAGGCAAGCCCTGCAACAGCCTCCTCTACAGAAGGGGAAAACAAGGCCGCCTTCGCCATTGATGGGGACAATTCCTCCCGCTGGTGCGCGGCAGACGCCAGCCCCAACCAGACGCTGTCTATTGACTATGGCCGGCCGATCGCTGTGAAAAATGTCTAGATTCTGTGGGAAAACCAAGCCAATCACCAATTCAAACTGGCGGGTTCTCCCGATGGCAGACGCTGGAGGGTGATTGCAGACAAAACCTCCGGCCCGAACGACTCTACCTCCGATACCGTCGAGATCACCGGCAAGCCCCGCCATTTCCGCCTGACCGTAACCGGGACGGGCGGCGCCAACTGGGCCAGCGTACGGGAATTCAAAGCCATGGACGATAAGGGACAGGACATCCGCCCCCTGCCCGTCAACGACAAAAAAAATCCCGCTCTCTTTGCGCCGAACTTCAACGATTCCTCCTGGCGTTCCTTGAACCTGCCGCACGACTGGGGTGTCGAAGGCCCCTTCCGCATGGATATTGAAAACGAGACGGGCAAACTCCCCTGGGCCGGCATCGGCTGGTACAGGAAGAACTTCTCCGTCCCCGCCGATGCCAGGGGCAACCAGTTCTATCTGGACTTCGACGGCATCATGTCCCGTCCCAAGGTTTATGTAAACGGCCAGCTCGCGGGGGAATGGAAGTACGGTTACACCCCTTTCCGCGTTGACATCACGCCCTTCCTCCAATTCGGCAAAAACAACGTGATCGCCGTACGTGTCGATAACCCGACCAACTCTTCCCGCTGGTACCCGGGCGGCGGCATCCACCGCCACGTCTGGCTGACCGAGTCCAACCCCGTCCATATCGACTATCACGGAGTCTTTGTACGCACCCCGGAAATTTCCACGGAAAAGGCAACAGTCGCCATCGACACGACCGTCTCCAACACGGCTGACAAGCCTGTCGCACCGACCGTTCTGGAGCAAATCATCGACAAGGACGGCAAAGTCGTTGCCTCGGCGGAGACAAAGGGAGCGGAAATCGCCCCCGGCCAGACGGGCATCGTCGCCTCCACCCTCTCCCTGCCCCATCCCAAAATGTGGGATATGGACACCCCGAATCTTTACACCGCCCGTTCTACCGTCAAACTCGACGGCAAGACCGTTGACGTCAAGGACACCTCCTTCGGCGTGCGCACCGTCGAGTGGAAGCCGGAGGGCTTTTTCCTGAACGGCCGCCGGGTACAACTCAACGGCGTCTGCCAGCATGGAGACCTCGGCCCCCTCGGCACCGCCGTCCACACGCGAGGCTATGAGCGCCAGGTGGAAATCCTGAAGGAAATGGGCGTGAATTCCATCCGCACTTCCCACAATCCGCCCGCTCCCGAGCTGCTCGATATCTGCGACAAGAACGGCATCCTCGTCATCGACGAACTCTTTGACATGTGGAAACAGGCGAAAAAGGGGAACGACTATCACAATTACTTCCCCGAATGGCATGAGAAGGATCTTATCGCCTTCTGCCGCCGCGACAGGAACCACCCCTCGGTCATCCTCTGGAGTACCGGCAACGAAGTGCCGGAACAAGGCAACAAGGAGAACCATTACGTCTCGCAAATGCTGACCGACCTCTTCCACCGCGAAGACCCGACCCGTCTCGTGACGGCTGGCTGCAACGACGCAGGCGCGGCGCATAACGGCTTCTCCGACACCATGGATGTCTATGGCTTCAATTACAAGCCGTGGGGGCAATACGCCGAGTTCAGGGCCAAA
Source organism: uncultured Verrucomicrobiales bacterium (assembly GCA_964576595.1). GTDB lineage: Bacteria > Verrucomicrobiota > Verrucomicrobiia > Verrucomicrobiales > Akkermansiaceae > CAZNVW01. The sequence goes on along the minus strand of CAZNVW010000074.1, from coordinate 5,236 downwards.
CGTCCCAATCAGCCTTTCTACGCCAGTGAAACCTCCTCCTGCGTCAGCACGCGCGGAGCGTATTACTTCCCGGAAGAAAAAGACTTCTGGGACAAGTCCAAGGGATTTTATGAGTTCCAGGTCAGCTCCTATGACCTGTACGCGCCGGGCTGGGCCTACCGCCCCGACATCGAGTTCAAGGCGCAGGAAGACGACGGTCACAGCGCCGGGGAATACGTCTGGACAGGCTTCGACTACCTCGGAGAGCCGACCCCGTACAACCTCGACACCACCAATGCCCTGAACTTCAAAGATCCGGCGGAGCGCGCCAAATACATGGAAGATCTGAAGAAGCTCGGCAACAGAGCCCCCTCCCGCAGCTCCTACTTCGGTATCGTTGACCTGTGCGGCTTCAAGAAAGACCGCTTCTACATCTACCAGGCCCACTGGAAGCCCGACCACAAGATGGCGCACATCCTGCCCCACTGGAACTGGAACGGGAAGGACAACAACCGCGTCGGCAAGGTAACTCCCGTACACGTCTATACGAGCGGCGACACGGCGGAACTCTTCCTGAACGGCAAATCCCTCGGCGTCAAGAAAAAGGGGATGGGCGACAAGGATCGCTACCGCCTCGTGTGGGAAGATGTCATCTACCAGCCCGGAGAACTCAAGGTCGTCGTGACAAAGGACGGCAAGCCCTGGGCAAAAGACGTGGTCACTACGACCGGGCCGGCCACCCATCTTACCGTCAATGCCGACAGGACGGAGATCGCCGGAGACGGGCGCGACCTCTCCTATGTGACTCTGACCGTGCGTGACGCAAAAGGCCGCATGGTGCCGACGGCAAAAGACCAGCTCTACTTCAAAATAGACGGTCCGGCTGAAATCGCCGCCGTCTGCAATGGAGACCCGACCGACTTCGACTCCTTCCAGAAGCCCCAGATCAAAGCCTTTAACGGACTGGCCCAGGTCATCGTCCGCTCCAAGCGCGGCGAATCGGGCAAGGCTACCCTGCAAGCGGTCGGCAAGGGATTCAAGCCGGTTCAAACCGTCCTCACGGTCACCCCGGCCACGCCGGAACAGTTGAAGAAATAGTCCCTCTCCTGTTCCTCCTCCCTTCCAAAAACTCAAGGGCGTTTCCGATCCACGGGAACGCCCTTTCTCTCACCCGCTTCCCGTGACCGGCAGATTAGCCCCCGTACTCCGATCCCTGCTCTGCCTGCCCCTGAACCTCAAACAAGAGCTTCTGCACTGGGTCGCGCCCCCCTGCTGCGACCTCTGCGGACGGCGGCGGGAGGAAACGGCCCTGCTCTGCACCCGCTGCATGGCGGAGCTGTGCCCCGTCCCCTCGCCCGTCTGCCTCCGCTGCGGTCATCCCCTCCCTGTAGCAGAAGCCCACTGCCCGAACTGCGAAGGCCTTGCCCTGCATTACGATTCCGCCCGGGCCGCCTTCCTGAACAAGGGGCCATCCCACCGCCTCGTGCTGAAACTCAAGTATGAGCGCGCCCTGCACCTCGCCCCCCTGTTTGCCCTGAAACTTCTCCCCCTTCTGAAGCAGGAGAGAGAGCAGGCGGGAAATGCCCCTCTTGTACTCATTTGCGTCCCGCAATCGTTGCGGCGGCATTTGAAACGGAGCTACAACCAGTCGGAAGAAATGGCCCGCGAACTCTCCCGACTGTCCGGGAGCCGCTTTGCCTCCGTCCTCAAACGAACCGGGAGCGCGCCTTCCCAAACCTCCCTGACGCGCCGAAAACGCCTGTCGGCAAACAAGCATACTATCTCCCTTCGCTCCCGGCATCAACGCCGGGCCGAGTGGGAGCGCGCCCGCTTTGTCGTCATCGACGACGTCCTGACCACGGGAGCCACCCTGAACGAATGCGCCCGCGCCCTGAAGCAGGCATACCCCGCCTGCTCCGTCTCGGGTCTCGCCTTTGCCCGGTCGGAAAAAGAAGGTATTTAAACCGGGGAGCTGGCCCTGCCGTTCAACCGGGCAATAAGCGACGACGCGGCCTTCGGCACATCTTCATGCTTCAACAACCAGGAGACAATGACCACCCGCTTCGCTCCGGCATCCAGAATGGGACTCAACCGGTCCGGCTGAACGCCGCCGATGCAAAAAATGGGAAAGTTCTCCGGCAGCTCGGCATGGACGCGCGCAATATCCTCCAGACCGATCGCCGGCCGCCCCGGTTTCGTATTCGTCGGAAATAAAGGGCCAAATCCGATATAGTCGGCCCCCTCGCGCCATCCCTGCACCGCCTGCTCATGAGAATGCGTCGAGCGGCCGATAATCATGTCCGGCCCGACCAGGCGGCGCACCTCTTCGAGACTGCCGTCATCCTGTCCGATATGCACCCCCTCGGCCCCGCACTCCCGGGCAATATGAGGGTAATCATTAACGATAAAAAGGACACCGAGCGACTTGCACAAGGGAGCAAGCCTGCGGCAGGCGGCGGATACCAAGGACTCGGGCACACCCTTGGCGCGAAACTGGATCAGGCCGACTCCTCCGGCGGCGAGAGCCTCCGTCATCCGCTCCCAGTCGGGAGCCTCGACATACCCGGCATCGACAATCCCGTACAGGGGATTCGTCAGCAAACGTGAATCTCTCATACCTCTCAGCGGCGGTTCAGGGCAGAGTCCCAGCGATCTATGTTTCCCTGCTCTTTCTCAAACAGGGCCTCCGTGGAGTCCATCGCCCTGACGCGCTCCATTCGGTCGCCCTTGCTGATATTATTGACGACATCCATGCCGGAGATCACGCGTCCAAATACCGTATGCTTGCCGTCGAGCCAGGGAGTCGCGGCGTGAGTGATAAAAAACTGGGAGCCGTTCGAATTGGGCCGTCCGGGATTGGCCATGGACAGAATGCCCGCCCCACTATGCCGCAGCCCCGCATCAAACTCGTCCTGAAACTGATAGCCAGGCCCTCCCCGGCCCGTCCCCTCGGGATCGCCCCCCTGAATCATGAAGCCCGGGATAACCCGATGGAAGGACAAACCATCGTAATACCCGTGCCGGGCCAGATTCAGGAAATTGGCGACCGTCACCGGAGCCTTGGAGGCATACAGAAGCACTTCGATATTTCCCCGATTGGTGCTTATGACGGCTCGAATATCCTTCAGGGCCGCCGTCTTGCCCACCGAAGCTTCCGGCTTCTTTTCCGGAGCCTCCTCCTTTTCCAGCTTGGGGTAATCCCCTATCCCGCCGGAGCAGGACAGAAGGGCAAACGAGAGCATTCCCGCCGCGAGGCAGGAGATAAAACGACCAGAATAAGCACTCATGTTTGTGTACATTACCTGATGGAAAATCCCCCTTCAATGATATAAATGCCCCGCCTGTTTACAAAACGCGGCAAAACATCCATCAAAACAGCTTTTCAAAAGAGAAGATCGACCACTGTAAAATTCGGCTCCCTCGACAGCACTATCGCTTATGATCAATCTACCGGGGAGAATTTTCATAGATATAGAACAAGGATCCGGGCGGAATGGGCCGGATCATGTAAAAAACCATATAGGAGAGTAATCCTTCGAATACCATTGCCCCCCTCCTCCCAATTTGATAATGATGGTGAGAACTTCTTACATCTTGCCTGAACCCATGCTCCAGAAACACTTCCCCTCACTAACCCTTTCCCTATTGCTTTCCCTGTTGGCGCTCGTTCCCTCCCTGGCGCGCGAAGTACAACTGTTCAACCGGGATTATAAATTCACCCTCGGAGACATCCCCGGAGCGGAAAAAACGCAATTCGACGACTCCCAATGGGCGCCCGCCTCCCTCCCCCATTCCTTCTCCACTCCCTACTGGGGCGAAAACCGCTTCCACATCGGGTACGGCTGGTACAGAAAAACACTGACGATCAAACCGGAATGGATCGGCAAAAAAATATTCCTCGACTTTGAAGGCGTCTTTCAGGAATGCGAACTGTATGTAAACGGCAAGCCCGCCGGCCACCATCAGGGCGGCTACACCGGATTCGAGTTCGACATCACCCCCTTTGTACACGCGGGCAAAAACCAGATCGCCATCCGGGTAAACAATTACTGGAATCCCGAATTGGCCCCCAGAGCCGGAGAGCACGTCTTCTCCGGAGGCATCTACCGCGACGTGAGACTCGTCGTGACAGACCCGCTCCGCGTCACCTGGTACGGCACCTTCGTCAAAACGCCCCAGGTCTCAAAAGAGTCCGCAACCGTCCAGATAACGACGGAAATCAAAAATGACGAGCCTGACAAAGTCGAGGGCATCCTGGCGACAGCCATCGTTGACCCGAAGGGAAAAGCGGTCGGCATCGTCAAGACTCCCTTCGAACTCTCCTCCGGAGAAACCAAAGAAATCACTCAGGACTTTAAACCCCTGAGCAATCCTCAGCTCTGGAGCCCGGAAAAACCGAATCTCTACAAAGCGGAAACCCGCATCTACAAGGGTAAGGAACTTTGCGACTCCTACAGCACCGCCTTTGGCATACGCTCCCTCGAATTCACCAAAGACAAGGGCTTCTTCCTCAATGGTAAACATACCTACATCCGGGGAGCCAACGTCCATCAGGACCGGGCGGGCTGGGGCGACGCCGTCGCCAACTCCGCCTTCAGACGCGACGTCTCCATGATCAAGGAGTCGGGCATGAACTTCATCCGGGGCTCCCACTACCCCCACGACCCGGCCTTTACCCAGGCCTGCGACGAGCTGGGAGTCATGTACTGGAGCGAAGGCGTCTTCTGGGGCATCGGCGGCTTCAAAGAGGACGGCTACTGGGACTCTGCCGCCTACCCGCCCAACCCGGCCCATCGCGCCAAATTCGAGCAAAGCCTCAAAGACACGCTGCGCGACATGATCCGCATCCACAGGAACCATCCCTCCGTCGTCGCCTGGAGCATGGGCAACGAAATCTTCTTTACCCGAAAGGAAGATATGAATGAAGCCAAAGCCTGCGTCCAGCGTCTGATTGACTACAGCAAGGAACTCGACCCCACCCGCCCGGCCGCCATCGGCGGCGTCCAGCGGGAAGGCTTTGACAAAATAGGAGACCTCGCGGGCTACAACGGCGACGGCGCATACGTCAAAAACCCGACCCTGCCGAGCATGGTGGCGGAATATGGCTCCGTCGTCTCCCACCGACCGGGTGAATTCGCGCCCAACCTCGGCTGCCTCAAAGACCAGGAGCCATTCCCCTGGCGCAGCGGCGAAGTCCTCTGGTGCGGCTTCCACCACGGCAGCATCGCCGGGTCCATGGGGCGCATGGGCTTTGTGG
>CAZNVW010000073.1:0-11436 GCA_964576595.1 uncultured Verrucomicrobiales bacterium | reverse complement strand
GGTAGCCGTCCGGTAGGGGTTCGATGTTGAGGAAGCCGGTTTGGGTTTTGATCTGGCGTACCCAGCCTTCCGGCGAGCGCAGGGTTTCGCCGCCCTTCCCGAAGGGGGTCAGGGAGGCGGGGGTGGCGTAGTAGGCCGAGATGCCGCCCGGGAAGCTGGGCTGGGTCAGTCCGGAGCGGGCGCTCCTGGTTACGGGGGCCCCGATGTTGGAGGCGCGCAGGCCGACGACGCTCGGTTCGGCCATGTCCGGAGCCAGAGCGGAGAGGCCCGCCGAGATGGACACGAAGGAGCTGCTCATGACGGAGCGGGTTTTGCCCGAGCCTTCTTCCCCGCATTCTCCCTCTTCCGGTTCAGGCTGATCAACCGGCTGGTTTTCAGAGCCTTCTCCTTTCGATGACGGTTCACCTTCCGCTCTAGTGGGGAGAAGCGAGAGTGGGGCCAGGGCGGCAGTCAGCAGGAGGGCGCCCAGTGGGAAGAGGGACAGGTGTTTCATGGGAAAGGGTAAGGGAAAAAATCGTACTGCGCTTACCGGGCGAAAAGGCACAGGTCACGTCACGATTACAATCGTTTGTATTGTTCCAAATAGAAAAATATTGTCAATTTATTTATTGAAAAAAATCCTCAATTATCATTTTATTTTTTGATTTATCGCAAAACAAAATAAAAAATATCCTCCCTTTTCTTTCCTCAGAAAGGGGATATCCTTTCCGTTTTCCAGTGTCGGCACACAGAGAAGAAGTCGCAAAAAGGGGAAGCGTCCCGATTGTTCCGATTTTACATTCGTGTGGGAGGAGACGACTTTCGTATTGAAAAACAAGCGGGAAGGCGTATTGTAGCGCGCATGATGTCCCGTATCCCGGTTTACTGCCTCTGTCTGTTTGGAGGGCTGCTGACTTCATGTTCCCTGTTCAGGGAAGCTCCCGTCGAAGAGAAGCCCGCCGTCAAGGAGGAGAAGCCTGTCGCCGTCCCCCAGCCCGTGGCTCCGCTCCCGGGCGGAGAGCCGTCGCTCATGCCCGTCTCCGCTCCGTTGGACCCGATGCTTCCCCTCATTCGTCCCGGGCTGCGTGAGCCGGACATTACTTCTTCTCTCCCTCTCAATCTGGACGGCTCCGCCGTCAAAACGGCAACTCCCGACACGACCGCCGAATAAACCGACTCATGAAGCAAAAGAAATTCAACGATCATCCGTTCGCCTATCATCAGGAACTTGTCCTGGATATTGAAAACCTGAGTAATATGGCGGCGGGCGTCGCCCGAGTGGACGGCTGGGTGGTCTTCGTTCCTTTTGCCCTGCCCGGAGAAAAGGTCCGGGCGCGTGTCTGGAAAAATGAGAAGAATTGTTCTCACGCCGATCTTGTCGAGGTGATCGAGGCCAGCCCCGACCGCATTGAGCCGGTCTGCCGCCTGTTTGGCGTCTGCGGAGGCTGCCAGTACCAGAATGTCTCCTACGAGACACAGCTCCGGTGGAAGACAAGGCAGGTGGCCGATCTCCTGCGTCTTCAGGCCGGGCTGGAAGCGCCCGTCAATCCCGCCATCGCCTCGCCGCGCACGTTCCACTACCGTTCCAAGATCACGCCCCATTTTCAGAAGCCGAAGCAGGACAAGGGGCTGGGCAATATCGGTTTCCTCAAGGCGGGGTCGCGATTCGACATTGTGGATGTCACCCAGTGCCCCATCGCCATGGAGCCGATCAACGAGGCTCTGCCCAGGGTGCGCGCAGAGGTGTACGCCAACGCCGCCTCCTACAAGATGGGAGCCACCCTGCTCCTCCGGGCGCATGAAGACGGAGTCGAGCGCAATCCCCGCTCCGTCGCGACGGAGAAGGTAGGAGAAGTGACGTTCCACTTCCTGGCTGGCGACTTTTTCCAGAATAATCCGTACATTCTCCCTCTGTTTACCGATTATGTCGGCACGCAGGCCGTCTCCGGCGGGCAGAGGTATCTTGTAGACGCCTATTGCGGCTCCGGCCTGTTCGGTCTCAGTCTCGCCCGCCGTTTTGAGCGGGTGGCGGGCGTCGAGGTGAGCGAAACCGCCGCCGACTGGGCGCGCAAGAATGCCGAGGTGAACCAGATCGACAACTGCGAGTTCCTCGCCGCGAGCGCGGAGACGATTTTCAGCCAGATCACTTTCCCCGCCGGCGAAACAACGGTTGTTATCGACCCGCCCCGCAAGGGCTGCGACAAGCTTTTCCTCGACCAGCTTTTTGCCTTCGGCCCGTCCAGGGTCGTTTATGTGTCCTGCAACCCGGCGACGCAGATACGCGATTTGGCCCACTTCGCCGAGGCCGGGTACGAGGTTACCGACGTGCAGCCTTTTGACCTCTTCCCCCAGACAAAGCATCTGGAGTGTGTCGCGACCCTTTGCAAAAAAGGAGTCTGAGCCCTCTTTACTTCTTTCCCTCCCCGCCTTTTTCCCATGCCCAAAGTCTTCATCAAAACCTACGGTTGCCAAATGAATGAGCGCGACTCCGAGCAGGTCGCCCGCACGTTTACACAAAACGGGTACACCATGACCGGAGAGGAAGAGGAGGCCGACGTCATTTTGATCAATACATGCTCCGTCCGCGACAAGGCGGAGCAAAAGGCGCTCGGCAAAATGGGCATCATGGCAAAGAACCGCAGCCGCAAGCCCCATGTCGTGCTGGGGTTCATGGGCTGCATGGCCCAGAGCCGGGGCGACGAGTTGTTCAAGGCCATTCCGGGGCTGGACGTCGTCATCGGCACGCAAAAGTATCATCATGTGTTCCGCCATGTTGACGGCATTCTGAAGCAGAGGCTCGAGCGGCGCATGGACGATCCCTCCCTGTCCCTGCACGGCGAGTCGGTCTGCGATGTCGCCGAAGAGAAGGATTCCCAAAACGCCATCCGCGACCATATCGCCCCGGAGAATACGTCCACGGCTTTTGTTTCAATCATGCAGGGCTGCAATATGAAGTGCTCCTACTGCATCGTCCCCTACACCCGGGGACCGGAACGGGGACGGCCCATGGACGAGGTTGTCGAAGAGGTCCGCCAGCTCGCCGATCAGGGGATTCGCGAGGTCACGCTGCTCGGGCAGATCGTCAATCTGTACGGGCGTACGGAATGGCAGTCCGTCGAGGGCAAGTCTCCCTTTGTCCGCCTGCTTGAGGCGGTGCATGAGGTAGAGGGGATTGAGCGCATACGTTTCACATCCCCCCACCCGATCGGGTACCGGGATGATCTCGTAGCGGCCTTTGGCTATCTGCCCAGGCTGGCAAGTCATATTCACTTCCCCATGCAAAGCGGCAGCGACCGCATTCTCAAGCTGATGCGCCGCCCGTACAAGAATGAGAAGTTCCTCGAAATCTGCGCGAAAATGCGGGCCGCCCGGCCCGATCTGGCGATTACGACGGATATTATTGTAGGCTTCCCCGGTGAAACGGACGAGGATTATCAGGAGACCCGGGAAATGGTGCAAAGGATAGAGTTCGACAACGCCTTTATTTTCCGCTACTCGCCCCGCCGCGGCACTCCCGCCGCGGACATGCCCGACCAGATCAGCGAACACCTCAAGGAGGCGCGCAATCAGGATCTGCTCGAAGTGGTCAATGAAATAGCCATGCGTAAAAACGAGGCTCTCGTCGGCACGCTTCAGGAGGTTCTCGTCGACGGCCCGTCCAAGACGAACAAGGAACGTCTGAGCGGGCGCAGTTCGCAAAACAAGCCCATCATCCTCTCCTCCGGCGACCTCTCCCTGACGGGCAGAATCCTTCCCGTGCGTATTACGGAGAGTACCGGATTCACTCTTTACGGGGAGCTGGTCTGACCCGCCCACGCCATTTACCGGGAGCGGAACAGTACGGCATTCCGGTCATCCAGGGAGCGAACGACTTCAAACAGACCCTTTACCGCCTGCTCCATTTTACCGTAGTCCAGTTTGTCGGCCGTGTCGCGGGGGGTATGATACTCCTTGTTGCGCATAAAGGCCGTATCCGTCACCATCACGGCGGGCATCCCGAGCGCGGCATAGTTCCGGTGATCGGAGAGATCCACTCCCGAGTCCTTCCTCATGGGCATGCTGAACTGGACAATAGGGTAATCCGTCTTTTTCTTCATCGCCTCCTTCACTTCCCGGGCAAGCCCGGCGGAGTCAAGCCCGCTGACGACCGCCAGGAAATTTCCCCGGGAGGGGTAGAGTATTTTCATCACGTCCAGGGGGTACTCCTGGCTCCCCGGCGCATCGGAAAAGTACCCGATCATCTCCAGACAGATCATGGCGATTACCTTGTCGCCCGCGTCCTTCAGAGATTTGGCGTGACGCCAGCTCCCCATGTCTTTTGAGCCAAACCACGGCGGCTCCTCGTTCGCGTAGGCCACCAGCTCTATCGTATGACGCGGCTCGTAGTGCCGGAGCATCCGGGCCAGTCCCAGCAGTCCGGCGACGCCGCTTGCGTTGTCATCCGCGCCCGGCGTATCTCCGCACGAGTCGTAATGCGCTCCTATGATGATTTTTCCGGCGGTTTTGCCGGGGAAACGGGCGATCACATTGACAAAAGTCCTGCCCTCCGCTTCAAAGGATTGTTTGGAGACTTCCGCCCGGGACATGCGAAAGGCCGATTCTATGTAATCCGCCACTCTCTTCTGGTTCTCGGCGCGGTCCCAGGAGCGAGGCGCGAATGTCTTGCTGAGATATGTCACATGGTTGCGCAGCAGGGTGCCGCTCAGGGCCTTTTCCCGGCTGATCTCCAGCTCCCGCTCGTCAGAGTCCTTCCGATAGGCGCCCACAAGCGCCCCGCCAAACAGGAACAGCCCGAGAGCGATCAGCGGCCATTTCCACTCACGGCACAGGGAGTAAAAGGAAGAATCAAATCCTTCGTCCTGTTCGGACTCTTCATCCATGGATTCGTTTTACTCCCGCAACCCCGCCCTGTCGAACCAGAAACACGCGGTCTCGCCGATCTTTTTTCAACCAAATGTTTAATTCCTTTGACAACGCCGACCAAAGAGAGATTCAATACACTATAAATTGAAAAATATTATGCCAGACCGATTGAAAAAAATGTCTTCCGAAGCGGGCAAGGGACATAGGAACTATATCATCATCCTGCTTGATATCCTCCTTTTCCTCGCCATGTTGAAATGGCTCCCGGTCGAACCTAAAATGGCTCAGGGACTTGCCATTCTGACTTTTATCGGCATCCTGTGGCTGACAGAGGCGACCCATGTGACCATCACGGCCCTCCTCGTGCCGGTGCTGGCGATGATCCTGGGCATCCTGCCGGGGGCCAAAGCCCTGACCAGTTTTGCCGATCCGACCATTTTCCTGTTTTTCGGCGGTTTCGCCCTGGCGGGCGCGCTGCATGAGCAAAAGATAGACTCCTGGCTTGCGGGTAAAATCCTCCTCATTGCCAAGGGCCGCCTGTGGATGGCTCTCGGGCTGATTTTCTTCGTCACGGCCTTCCTCTCCATGTGGATGTCCAACACGGCGACGGCGGCCATGATGCTGCCCCTGGTCATCGGCCTGCTCTCCAATCTGGATGAAAAGGAGTACAAGTCCACCTGCACCTTCGCCGTGCTCGGCGTCGCCTACAGCGCGTCCATCGGCGGGCTGGGCACCCTGGTCGGCTCGCCGCCCAACGCTATCGCCGCCCACGAACTGCAAATGGGCTTTGCGGGATGGTTCAAAGTAGCCTTCCCCATGATGTTCGTCGTCGCCTTTGTCGTCTTTGCCGTCATGATTTTCCTGTTCCGCCCCAAGCTCTCCCTGCATGTGGAAATGCCGGAAGACAGGGAGCAGGATGATGAAGAAGGGAAAAACGGCCGGCTCAGTCCCAAGCAAATTCGCGTCCTGATCCTGTTCGGCATTACTGCCGCCTGCTGGATGTGCAGCGGCTGGATCAGCAGCCTGTTCAACGGCATCCCCGCCATAGATACGCTGATTGCCCTGTGCGCCGCCGTCATTCTCACCGTCTCGGGAGTCATCACCTGGTCGGGTATTTCCAAAAATACGGACTGGGGCGTGCTCCTTCTCTTTGGCGGCGGCATTACGCTGAGTTCCGTTCTGGTGGAGACCGGAGCCGCCAAGTTCCTCGCGACGACGGTCGCGGACTTCGGCATGGGTCATAATCCTCTTATCCTGCTGCTGATTATCAGCGCCTTCATTTCCATGCTGACGGAGTTTTGCTCCAATACGGCCAGTGCGGCTCTTGTCGCCCCCCTGATGGTTACGGTAGCGAGGGAAATGGGCATTTCAGCGGAGCCCCTCGTCCTGATCGTCGGCATTGGAGCCTCATGCGCCTTCATGCTCCCCGTCTCGACGCCGCCCAACGCCATCGCCTTCTCCACCGGAAAGGTACCTCAAATGTCCATGATCAAGGCGGGCATTCTGATCGACCTCTGCCTGATCGTCATACGCGCGTTCTGGGCCAAAGCCTTTTGGATGTAGCAAGGTTATAACGATTCTATGAGTTGTTTTTTCCCGGGGGATCGCTATCATCGGGGAGCGATCTCCTCTCATGGCCTTTTCTTTCAAAAAATTCTTTTTCTGCAAAGCTTCTTCAAAATGGGCGCGCTTCGCCTGGTTGAGGTTCTTCTTCGGCCTGAGCGTTTTTATCGCCGCAGCGTCACTCTGGACTCCCTACCCCGCTGAACTGGCAAAAGCCCTGACCGGGGCAAGGGAACAGGGCCGCGCCCTCCCGCCGGAAGAAGATCCCGACGCAGTCTCCCCCGAGGACGACCGCCCGCATGACGCGGAGGAACCGGCCGACCAGGGAGAAGACGACCCCCGCCCCCCCGTTTCGGTGCTTCCGCCGCCCCCCGGAACTACGCTGAACCCGCAGACGGAGCAAGGAGACCTGAGCCAGTTCTCCCCCCTGAAAATCCCCCGCTCCACGACCAGCCACACGCTTATCATGCCTCCCCTGCCGCCCATTATCCCGGACGGCCCCGGAGAAGACGGCATCTGGGATATCAACGAGCTCTCCCGCGGCCTCAATCTCAAAACGGAGCTCAATTTCAACAAGGGCGGCTCCGCCTCCCGCGAACGGCTGGACAGGAGCAACTACCGCATGACTCTGCGGATGGACATCACCCAGCCCACGCCGCTCGCCAAAGCGGAAGAGTTTGACGCGATCAACCCCTCCCTGCAAAAAATATTCCCCGAGTTCGGCGGCCTCTTCAAGAATGCCAAAGTCTCCGGCTTCTACCACCAGCTGATGGCCCGCAAGCAGCTGGAGCTCAGAAAGGATCTCGTCACACTCAACCGACTGCTGACCAGGCACAACTACTACGACTGCGAAACCATTCTGGAAATAACCGCCCCGGGCACCGGGCGAAAAGTTCTCTGGATACAGGCCGATATGGATGTCGTCTCGGACGGGACGGACGGCGACCGCCTGCCCGCCATGCCTGCGGAAATCGTCAACTCCGCCCACTATCAGCCCTTTACCTCCTACCGCTGGCCCAAAAAAACGGACAAGCCCAATCCCCTGCTCACCTTCTGGCAAAAACGGCTGAAAGACGCCAGGGCAAAAAGCACCCGCACCTCCTCCCAGGCCGCCCTGATCGACACACTGGAGCGAGGCATACGGGACATGAAAAACAACAGCTTCCTGATCGCCGACTACGACCCCTTTATCGTCATCCCCATCGGCATCATGAACAATTCGGCCTCGCCCTTCTCTCCCTCTCCGGGAGATTACGCCGTCGTCATCAAGGGCAGCAAACTTTACCCCGCCATCGTGGGAGACGCAGGCCCGCGCTACAAAATAGGAGAAGCCTCCCTGAGACTGGCAAAGGAAGTCAACCCGCGCTCCTCCTCCTACCGGCGCCCCGTCTCCGACCTCAGCGTGAGCTACCTCGTCTTCCCCAAATCGGCCGACCCCGTCAAACAGGCTCCGGACTATGCCGTCTGGAAGGAAAAATGCGAAGCCCTGCTTCAGGATCTCGGCGGCATCGCTCCCGGCTACTCCCTGCATGAATGGGAAGACCTGCTGGCTCCGCCGCCTCCCCCCGTCATTCCCGCGCCTCCCGCAGGCGTCAAGACGCCGGGCATACTCCCGTCCTCCTCCAAAACAGGCGGCATACCGGACAAGACGTCGCCGGTCGGAACGCCCGCCTCTCCCGAGACGCCTCGCGTACTCCCGCCCGAAGAAAAAACGACGCCCGCTCCCCCCGCCTACCGGAGACAATCCAGCACAACCAGACCTCCCGGGAAATCCCTCAGATCCACCGGAAGAAGCCTGAGACACTAATCCATCCCCTCCCTGCCCCGATCCCGTGACCTTTTTGCGCTCCCTTCTTCTCAGCCTCCTCTCAGGACTCCTCCTGTTCCTGTCCTTCCCCCCTGCGGGCATGAGCTATCTGGCCTGGTTCGCACTGGTGCCCCTGTTTGCCGTCCTGTGGAGCGGCCCGCGGGCGTCAGGCCTCAAGGCTCTGCTGAAAAAAGGTGTTTTCGGCTACTGCTGCGGTCTGGTTTTCTTTGGCGGCAGTTTCTGGTGGATTAACGAAGTGAGCACGCTGGGCTACATCCCGGTCACCCTGTACCTGTCGCTTTACACGGCCGTCTGGGCCATGCTGGCAGGCGGCCCTCTCCGGCCCGCTCGCCCTCCCTACCCCGATCGGGCCAAAGACCCCGCCGTCCGCCGCCAGTGGGCGAATGCGGACATGGGCCGCACCTTCCTGTCCGCCATTTTCGCCGGAGCCTCCTGGGTATGCCTGGAGTGGCTCAGAGGGGCGGGCACTCTTGGCTTCCCCTGGAACTATCTGGGCGCCTCGATGGATCTGACTCTGGCCCAGGCCGCGGAATGGGTGGGAGCGGTCGGACTGTCCTTCCTCCCCGTCTTCCTGTCCGCCGTTCTGTGGAGTGCGGGTTCGCGGGTTTTCCTGAGCGTTTCCCGCGACGGCAAGCGCACCGTGCAATGGGACTTCATCGCCGCCATGGGCCTGATCGCCCTGGTCTTCATCTGGGGGACATGGCGGGCCGCCACCCTGAACAGACACGCCCCCTTTACCTCCCTGAAAATACTCGCCATTCAGGAAAACACGCCCCAGTACATCAAATGGAACGCCGCCAGGAGAGAGGAAATCCTCGACGGCTACATGAACTCCACTCGTGAGGCCGTCAAAACACTCGAGGAAAATTCCATAAAACGTTCCCTCGAAAGCGGCAAACCGGCCCGGCTCCAACGCCCGGACTGGGTCATCTGGCCGGAAAGCTCCCTCCCCTGGCCCTTCTACAAACTGGAAGGAGAGCGGAGCCCCAACCCCGACCAGCCGCTCGCCGATTTTAACAATCTCTGGAACGAATTTTCGGAAGAAGATGGCCCCTTTGTCCTTTTCGCCGGAGTCGATGAAGCCATCTTCTCCCCCGAAACACGCAAACTCTCCCGCCTGTACAACACTCTGCACGCCTTTGACGGCCGATTCTCCGCCTCTCCCTCTTACAGAAAACACCACCTCGTCCCCTTTGGAGAATACATCCCGTGGCGGGAGAGCCTGCCCTTCCTTGAAAAAGCCTTTGCCTTTTCCGCAGGCACGCCGATGGGAGCCAATTTTGGACGGGGCTCCTCGACCAAGCCCCTGTCCCTCCCAACAAACGGACGCGTCATCTCCGTCATCCCCAGTATCTGCTTTGAAGACACCGTCCCTTCGCTCATGCGGAAGTTCGTCACGACGGAAAATCCCCAGGTCATCCTGAACGTTACCAACGACGGCTGGTTCAACCGGAGCTGGGCCTCCGAACTGCATTTCAAAAACGCCCGCCTCCGGGCCATAGAACTCCGCCGCCCCATGATACGGGCGGCCAATACGGGCGTCACCGCCATCATCGGGGCAGACGGTTCGACAGCGGACATCAACTACCCGGAAGAAGGCATACGCGAACTTCGCGACGGCAGCGGCTCGCCCTTCCTCAAAGGCTCCCTGTACGGCACCCTCGACCTGCCCCTGTCGCCCCAATGGACCCTCTACTCAAAGTGGGGAGACTGGTTCGTCGTCCAGTGCCTCCTGCTGACCCTCTTTGGACTGCTGCGCCCGTTTATCGTACGCAAACGAGCGCCGCGTCCCGGAGAAGTACGCGACGGGATCTATACAAAACGAAGCCAAAAAGAAGACCCGGCCTCCGGTAACTAAAGGCAATCCGCCCCGGTTACTGATTCCGCTCACACGCAAACCGGGCCGCTCGCAGGGGGTACGCCGTCCACAACCCCGCTACATGCTCCGCCATGCCGGGATAAACGGCTCCGCCCTGCCGCCCGTATGACTCCAGCAATTGATTGAGCCCCTCCCCGCCAAAGCCGAAATAATGGAACACAAAATCCTGGCAGGGATCTCCCCACCCGGCGTGCGTCCAGTCAATCACGCCCGACACGCCTCCCCTGTCATCCATCAAAATATTCCCGGCGTGCATATCCCCGTGAATAAATGAGCCTCCGGCGGGCCAGACCGTACACTCCGCCCATTCCCGGCATTGCCGTATCAGCTCGCCTGAGACCTCCTCCCTCCCGGCCGCCTGGGACACCTGCCTCAAAAACGCCTGCTTCAGATCGTCGCCCTCCGCGCCCGTCCGCTCTCCCGCCGCCCGGCGGCAGGCATGAATACAGACCAGAGCCGCCGCCAGAGAATCCACAAAGACGGCGGAACGCCCTTCCGCATTCCAGCAGGACTCCCCCATGCCATCCAGCTCAATGGCGGGTCTCCCGTCCAGACGGGGATAGAGCATCCCGGGAGACGCCATCTCCAGAGGCCGGGGAATCGCAAAAGGGAAACAGCCCTCCAACTCTCTCAACAAAAGAATCTCCCGCGCCATCAGACGGGACACCGCGCCAGACAGGGGAGTCCTGAGAATACATTCCCGGCCCGTCATCCCCCTGCCCCACACCTTTACCCGCTCGACAAGAAACTCGCTCCCCAAAAGGGGCGACATGACCTCCATCCGCTCCACCCTCTCCTGCTCTTCCCTGTAAAATTCCTCCGGCACGGTGTTTATCCTACCTCCCGGAGCCGCTCCTGTCTCCCTAAAAAAGAAGAGCCAAAAACAGAAAACAGGCAATCCCGCCCTTTCCTCCTGACAGCCTCCGCCTGCTCTTTTAAAAGGAATTTCCATCCTCCCCCGGCATGAATATTCCTGTCCTCGGCGGCAACAAATTAATGATTGGGGATGCTGGTTTGAAAAACCGGCGCAGTATCCCCCCGACCTGATTCGCTTTTACCGGGAAACGCCTTCCGGCGGGTTATCCCGATAAAAATCTCTCTACAAATTGCTTCCGAAAAAACAGACGCCTCCCCACCCCTGCCTCAAAAAGAACTCCCGCAAAAAATCCTTCTCTTTTTTTCATCAAGCACACATTTTTTATTGACCGACTCGAAAATAGCGACTATATTCCGCCCGTCTTCACGCCAAACGGCTGAGGGCAGAAACAAAAAAAGCGGGCGTAGCTCAGTGGTAGAGCGCAACCTTGCCAAGGTTGATGTCGTG
>CAZNVW010000072.1:0-11658 GCA_964576595.1 uncultured Verrucomicrobiales bacterium | reverse complement strand
GACTGGCTGATGGATTACTCTACCAGCCGGTAAGGCAATGAGACCGCTCCCCTCAAGGAGACCAGGGCCGACCTGCAGCAGTCAGTGTACGGCTCCTTCACAGACCACCCCCGCTACAACTGGCAGCTCGGCCCCGGAATAAGCAAGAAAGGCACCATCAATGCAAACAAGCACATGTACCAGGCGATTGAAAACTTCGCCGGGCTCAGTGACCAGTTGAAGGACAGCCCCCTGTACCGCGCCGATCTGGCCGAGTGGACCGCCGCCTATGTGGGAGGAAAGATGGAGATACTGATCCAGGCGATTGAAAATGCCTATCAGTACGACGACAAGGAGACGGCGGAGAAGCTGGAGAAGCAATTCTTCGCTCTGGCTCTCGGTATCGACCGCGCCCTGGTCTCCCACCCGACGGCCCGTTTGGAGCGCTGGCTCGGGTTTGCCCGCAAACATGGGGATACAACTGCCTTGAAGGATTATTACGAGAAGAATGCCCGCCGTATCGTCACGATCTGGGGGCCTCCGGTCGATGACTACTCCGCCCGCATCTGGTCCGGCCTCATCCGGGACTATTATGTCCCCCGCTGGAAGCAGTACTTCGAAAGCAAAAAAACGGGCAAAGCCATGGAACTGGCTCAATGGGAGCTCAACTGGGTGGAAAACCAGACGGGCCTCAGCCCCGCCGCCCCCTATCCCGATGTCGTAGCGGCCTGTAAAACTCTTATTCAGGAGGCGTCGTCGATCAACGAGACGCTGGTCAAGGCGGCCGCTCACGGGGAAATTGTCGGTACATGGTCTCCCGAAGGTCTTTCCTCCGAATGGAAAGAAGTCTCCTGGAATATTCCCGCCGATCTCGTCAAACGCATGAAGGGTATTTGCTTCGAATATGTCCGGGGATCGAACAAGCTCGATATTTCGGAAGTCAGTCTGGTCATGGACGGAAAAACCGTCTGCAATCTCAAACAGGACGGAACTACGGGTACCACCAGCAAAAACAACTGTTACATGATGCGGGTGCCCGCAGACGCGACCGGAAACAACTCCTGCAAACTGACGGCCCGCATCAAGAGCGACGGCAACGCCCATTCCTTCGGCAACATCATCCTGCTTACGGAAAAATGAAGAGTAGATCCGACTGTAAAAAGGGCGTCTTTTGTCGCATTTTTGGAATATCGTCAATTTTTTCTTGCATAAGCGCGGGAGCTCCGTAATATACGCCCCGTTCCTACCAAAGAACGCAGGATTAGCTCAGTGGTAGAGCGGCTGTTTTACACACAGTTGGTCGGCGGTTCGAATCCGTCATCCTGTACCAAATAAACCTCGCCAACTTAACGGTTTGCGAGGTTTTCTTTTTGTGGGGGTACGTAGAGCCTACAGCCCCGCCATGACCAGATCAGCCTGGATGCAGCCGCGCTCTTTCAGCAGGGAAAGGAGACGGCTCTCCAAAGCGGAGCCGGGGACGGATATGCCGGCGGGGCAGTTGCCCCGGGCCAGCTCGACGGCTCCGGCGTTGTGCAAGGCCATGGTCGTCTCAATGAAACTCATGCGCGTCGGATCTTCCAGAATGAAGTTGAGCGGGCGTTTGGCGTTCAGAACCCGTTCCGCCGGGATGCCGGGGCCGAATTCATCTTCCACCCCCATATTGGCCAGCAGGATGGGAGAGTTACGGAGGGTTTCCGCGTTCAGGCTTTCCCCCAGCGCTCCAGCCCGACCCGTTGCCGAAACGGCGCAGTAGGCCGAGCGCACAAGGCGGTCTATTCCCTCCAGGTCGTACATATCGACAAAGGCGACTCCGGTGGGCAATGCCTCGCGCCGGGATTCCGCATCGACGACGGTGACAGGCGCGCCTTCTCTCAGGGCATACATGACGATGCCGCTCCCGACCTTGCCATAGCCAAAGACGACGACCGACCGCCCCCGCCAGACACCATGGCCGCACTGGCGCATGGCGCGCAAAAAGCCCTCTCCCGTCCCCAGCATGGTTTCGATGATCTTGATTCTGCCGGAGTCGGCCATGAATACGGGAAGACGGGAGTTTTTATATTTTTCCACGCCGGAGCGGGTCAATTCCACAAAGCCGAGACGGGGGGATAAATCGGCGTAACAGCCCGCGCAATCGAGGACGAGGTCAAATCGGTCTTCCACCTTCTCCCTGGTGATGCAGGGGATGCCGAACTCTTCCAGTTTTTGCAGAACCCGCTCATCATGCGGAATGCCGGGGGAGCTGGCGACCGTCAGCTCAGCCCCCGCGGAAAGGAGCGCCCGGTATTTTGCCGTCGTATTGCGAAAAACAGGCGTGCCGTCGAGTATTTTCAACCCTGCCAGAGGGCGAGTAAGTCCCCATTCCTCAAACTGGGCAGCCAGCACGGGGTATTCCTCTTCCCGGTAAAACCGGGAAAGGTACGCGCCTATGGGGTCGGAGGAAGGGGTCATTGAAAAAGCCCGGTAAACAGAGAATCACGCCCGCTCTCACAAGAGAGGGGAAGCGGTTATTCCCCGGTATCCGGGAGAAGGGAGCACGCGAGTTCCGGAGGGCGGCACAGGGCGACTCCTTTTTCCGTCACCAGAATGGGGCGGTTGATCAGTATCGGATGCTGCAGCATGAACTCAATCAGTTCGTCATCCGTCCACTTGGGGTCATCCAGATGCAGGGATTCATACAAGTCTTCCCCGTCCCGGAGCAAATAGCGGGCTCCGCGCCCTGCCCGCGCAACGAGTCCGTCCAGAGTTTCGCGGTCCGGCGGGGTCTCGAGGTAGCGGACGATTTCAGGGGTAACTCCGGCATTCTGCAACAGTTCAAAGGTTTTTCGGCACTTGCTGCAGGACGGGTTGTAATAAAGGATGGCTTCACTCATGAGAAAAAAGGTGTTTTCCGGGAACTTTTGTTACCGGAATTTTCCGGAAAGATCAATTTTTATATCTATTCCAATTTATAATATTTGTCTGCGCCACTCGGCGGGCAAGGCGTCCAGAAAGGTTTCCGGGCGGGTATAATCAAAGACATGGCCGAGGAAGCCCATACGCACTCCCGTTTCAATATTCTCCGGCTTGTCGTCAAAGTAGAGGGTTCTCGCGGGCTCCAGGCCCAGCCGTTCGACGGCTTCAAGGTACATCGGCGGTTTGGGCTTCATCGCGCCCGTTACGTGGGAGTAAACGGCGTCGTCAAACAGGGAGACTACTTGCGGATAGCGGTCGAGCATGAAGCGCACATGCAGCTCATTGGTATTGGAAAACAAAGCCAGGCGGACGCCGGCGGTCTCTTTCAACAGGCGGCAGGCCCGCACGGTCATTTCTATTGCGGCATTGTTTTCGAATACCGCGTTCCATATCCCGACAAACTTTTCCCGGTCGCCGCCCTTCTCCGCATCCAGCCCCGTCAGAAGACAGCCTTCCGCGATAAACTGCTCCGTCGAGACCAGTCCTTCCTCATATTTCCCGGCAAGCAGATGAAAGGCGGAGGAGGAAACCTCCTGCGGATTTATTCCCAGTTCCGCCAGCTTCCGGGCGATTCCGGCAATGTCCACTTTCAGCAGGACGTTGCCTATATCCATCAAAAATGCCCGGGGAGTGTCAGTATCCATCATTCGGGGGAATGGTACCACTGTTCAGCGGGGAATAAAAACTTTTCTCCGTATTTTATGATACCTCTGATTGTTAAGGCTTGTCGTATTATTCGGATTGCCTTACCATTTTCGCCATGCGTTTGTGCCTCGTCCCCCTTCTCTCCGGCATACTCACCCTGTTTACAGGATGCACTACCCCCGGCGCCGATACACCCTACGCCAGGAACTCGAATGACCGCCCCGCACCTGCCCAAAAGGCGGCACGCCCCCTTCCCGACAATTTCCCGACAGAGGCGTTGAAGCTCCCGTCTTCTCCTCCCCCTCCCATTTTCGCCAAAAGCGCGATTGTGGTCGATGCCCTGACGGGCCGCCCCCTGTTCCAGAAGAACGCCGATGAAATGCGCCAGGTCGCCAGCACGCAAAAGCTCATGACGGCGCTCGTCGTGCTGGATGCCGGCAATCTGCACAAGCCGGTTACCATCCAGTCTTCCGACCTTCAGGTACAGCCGACCAGGATCAACTTCCGCCCGGGAGACATTTACGAGCGCGGCGAGCTGCTCCAGGCTCTTATGGTCAAGAGCTGCAATGACATTGCCTGCGCCCTGGGCCGGGATGTCGCCGGGTCCGTGGAAAGCTTCAGCGAAATGATGAACCGCAAGGCCCGCTCCCTCGGCATGAATCATTCCCGATTCCGCAACCCGCACGGGCTGACGGAGCCCGGCCAGTACTCGACCGCCCGAGACATGGCCCGATGCGCCCTGATGGCCTACCGCCAGCCCGTCCTGCGCCAATTCATCAACACCCAGCACCTGACCTTCCAGTTCAGCAATGGCCGCACCCGCGACCTGAAGAATACCAATCACCTCCTGCACGACATCCCGTGGTGCACCGGCATGAAGACGGGTACGACAGACGCGGCGGGCCGCTGTCTGATCGCAAGCGGCGGCATCAACGGCCGCCATGCGATTGTCGTCGTGCTCGGCAGTACGACTCCCCATGTGTGGAAGGACTCCGAAATCCTTCTCCGCTGGGCGGTAGGCGCCTGATTTCTTTCCCGGGGCGTCCAGACAGGCCCCGCCACATCCGATCAGATCATGTCCGACTCTCTCTCCCGGGATCTCGACCGGCTCAAGAGCGACGGGCTGTACAGACAGCTCCGCCCCGTCATCCCCGGAGACGACGCCCGTATTGAGATGCCCGACGGGCGGCAGGTTCTGAACTTCGCCTCAAACGATTATCTGGGGATCGCCCGGCACCCGGCGCTCAGAGAAGCCGCCGCGCGAGCGCTCGACCTTTACGGCGTCGGCAGCGGGGCCTCCCGTCTCGTCACGGGCACCCACCCCCTGCATGAAGAGCTGGAGGCCGAAATCGCCCGTCTCAAGCATACGGAGGCCGCCCTGACTTTTACGGCGGGCTATACGGTTTCCGTCGGCGTCATTCCCGCAGTAGTCGGCAAAAACGATACCGTCATTCTCGACAAACTCAGCCATGCCAGCCTGATTGACGGCGCGCGCCTGTCCGGAGCCGAGCTGAGAGTATTCCCCCATAACGACCTCAACAGGCTGGAGAGCCTCCTGGCCCGCACCCGTGCCAAGGCCGCCCCGGATGCCCGCATTCTGATCATCACGGAGTCCGTCTTCAGCATGGACGGAGACCGCGCCCCGCTCCGGGAAATAGGAGAGCTGAAGGAACGCTACGGCGCACTGCTGCTGGTTGACGAGGCGCACGGCTTCGGCGTCATCGGCCCGCACGGGGCGGGCGTCGCCGCGGAGCTAAATGTCGGCTCGCACATCGACTTCCAGATGGGGACATTCAGCAAGGCCGCCGGAGTCAGCGGGGGCTATGTCGCCACAACCGCCCCATGGCGCGCCTGGCTGCTGAACTCATCCCGCTCATTCATCTACTCCACCTCGCCGCCTCCCGTCCTCGCCGCCGCCATCCTGGCCTCGCTGCGCCTGATCTCGGGAGAAGAGGGCCGGCAACGGAGAGAGCATCTGGCACGCCTCGCCTGCCGCATGAACGCCCTGCTCGGCTGCGGCGAGCGCCCCGTCAGCTCCATCTTCCCCAAAATCATCGGCAGCAACGAGGATGCCCTGGCTTTTTCCGCCCGGCTGCTTGAGGAGGGGCTTCTGGCTCCGGCGATACGCTTCCCCACCGTACCGAAGGGCACCGCCCGCATCCGTTTCACCGTCACCGCCGCCCACAGCGAAGAAGATATTGATACGCTGGCAAAAATGATGGGTTAGCCCGGTTCCGCCCATTCCCGCGCGAGAGCAGCGCCTTTCCTGTTCGACATTGCGGAGAGTCTTCTCTAGAATCCCCTGCATGACCGAGAACGCTCCGCACCGCCTGTTTCTTCTGGATGGCATGGCCCTGATCTACCGGGCCTATTTCGCGTTCATCAACAATCCCATACGCAATGAGCAGGGGTTGAATACCTCGGCTTTGTTCGGCTTCATCAATACGCTGCTCTCCCTTCGGGAAGAAGGCAGGCCGACGCATATCGCGGTCGCCTTCGACACCTCGACGCCGACGGAGCGGCACAAGCTCTACCCCGAGTACAAGGCCAACCGGGAGTCGATGCCTGAGGAGCTCTCCGCCCAGATTCCCCATTTATTCCGCCTGCTGGAGGCATTCAACATCCCGATCATCCGCATGCCCGGCTACGAGGCCGACGACACCATCGGCACCCTCGCCCGTCAGGCGGAGGGCGAAGGCACCTTTGTCACCTACATGGTCACGCCGGACAAGGACTTCGGCCAGCTGATCGACGAGCGCACGTTCATGTGGAAGCCCGGCCGCAAGGGGAGCGAGTACTCCATCATCGACCTGCCCAAACTGAAGGAGGAATGGGAGATTACCCGCCCCGAGCAGGTGATCGACATTCTCGCGCTGATGGGCGACAGCTCGGACAACATCCCCGGCGTCCCCGGTATCGGCCCCAAAACCGCCAAGTCCCTGATCTCGGACTACGGCTCTGTCGAAAATCTGCTCGAGCATCTCGACGATCTCAAGGGCAAGCGCAAGGAAGTTCTCGCTGAAAACAGGGAACAGGCCCGTCTCTCCAAAACGCTGGCGACCATCAATACCGCCGTCCCGCTCTCCCTGTCGCTCGAAGATCTTGTCTGCAAGTCACCGGACAGGGAGGCCCTTACCCGGCTGTTTGAAGAATTCCAGTTCCGCGCGCTGAAAAAGCGCGTCTTCGGAACCATGGAGGAGGCTCCCTCGGATGCGCCCCCCCGCAAACGCCCGGCCAGGCCAGAGGACCCCAATCAGACACTGCTTTTCGGCTCTCCCGAAGCGGAAACGGACATGCCGGAAGCACCCGACGCTCCGGAAGACGATTTGCCGGAGGGCGAGCTTTTTGCCTATGGAGCCTCCCGCCCCCCCGTCTCGGGCGTCCGGGACATCACCAACGTCTCCCACCAGTACAGGACGCTCCGCACCGCCGCCGAGCGCAAGGAACTGGCCGCCCGCCTGCTCGGGGAGCGCGCCTGGTGCTTCGACACCGAGACGACGGGCCTTGATCCCCTGACCGACAGACTGGTGGGCGTCTCCTTTGCCGTCACGCCGGGCGAGGCCTGGTATGCCATCATTGACACGCCTTCCGATTTGGAGGAGTTTCGCGAGCTGTTCGCCTCTCCCGCGGAAAAAACGGGGCACAACCTGAAATTCGACCTGAGTGTCCTGCGCGCCGCCGGCCTCGAGGTCAGCGGCCCCTTCTTCGACACCATGCTCGTCCACTCCCTGCTGGCTCCCGGCCACAAACACGGTATGGACTATCTGTCGGAGACCCTCCTCAACTACCGCCCCGTCGCGCTGAAAGACATCGCCCCCGTCAGGGAAGGCGAGCTGGATATGGGGGCCATCCCCGCCGACACGCTGGCCGAGTACGCGGCGGAGGACGCCGACGTCACCCTGCAGCTCGACCGGGTACTGCGCCCCCAGCTGGAAGAAGCCGGGCAAACCGATCTCTACGTGACCATCGAGTCACCCTTGATCCCCGTCCTCGCCCACATGGAGCTGGAGGGCATCAATATCAACACGGAAGCGCTGGAAAAAGCCTCTCTCGAACTGGAGAAGGAAATCGACTCTCTCCGGGAAAAAATAACCGGAGAAGCGGGCCACCCCTTCAATCTCAACTCGCCCAAGCAACTCGGCACGGTGCTTTTCGACGAGATGAAGCTGGTGGAAAAGCCCAAGAAGACCAAGACCGGGCAATATGTCACCGACGAGGAGACTCTCTCCTCACTCGCGCCCTTCCACCCCATTGTCTCGGACATCCTCGCCTACCGCGAAGCCGCCAAACTCAAGGGAACCTATGTGGACGCCCTCCCGAGATTCCGCTCTCCGGCGGATGGGCGCATCCATACCCAGTATCTCCAGCTCGTCACCGTCACGGGCCGCATGGCGTCACAAGACCCCAATCTCCAAAACATCCCCATCCGGTCGGAGGCTGGCAAGTCCATCCGGGCGGCCTTCATCCCCCGCTCTCCCGAGTATCTGCTCCTCAGCGCGGACTACTCCCAGATCGAGCTCCGCATCATGGCGGCCCTGTCCGGCGACGCCTCGCTGATCGCCGCCTTCCGCACCGCCCGGGACATCCATACGGAAACGGCGGCCCTCCTCTACGGCATCCCGTCCGAAGAAGTGACCGCAGACATGCGCCGCGCGGCCAAGACCGTCAACTTCGGCATCATCTACGGCATCTCCCCGTTTGGCCTGTCCCAACGTCTCGGCATCCCCCGGGGCAAAGCCGCCGAGATCATCAACAGTTACTTCGAGCAGTTCCCCGGCGTCAAAACCTACATGGATACCCTGATCGAAAAAGCCCGGGAAGACGGCTACGTCTCCACCCTGAACAACAGGCGGCGCTTCCTCCCCGACATAAACTCCGCGAACGGCAACATCCGGCAGGGCGCGGAGCGCATGGCGATCAACACACCCATACAGGGCACCGCCGCCGACATGATCAAAATCGCCATGGTACGCATCCATGATCTTCTGGAGTCCAAACAGACCAAATCACGCCTGCTCCTGCAAATCCATGACGAACTCGTTTTTGACCTGCACCGCGACGAGCACTCCCTGATCGCCGACATCACCGACATCATGCAGAATGCCCTGCCTCTGCCGAACGATGTGCCGATCGTCGTCGAAGCCAGCACCGGGACAAACTGGCTGGAAGCCCACTAAACCGCAGCCTTCGTTTCCCACTCCCTTGAGACTCCCGCTTCCCTCTGACCGGAAGCGGGAGTTTTTTCTTTTCCAGTTAATAAATTCTTATCTCTCCCCTCTCTCCGCTTAACTGTCCGAATGTGTTTTTTTGTCGGAAGATGCGCCTGTACGCA
The DNA here is from genome assembly GCA_964576595.1 of uncultured Verrucomicrobiales bacterium. Taxonomy (GTDB): domain Bacteria; phylum Verrucomicrobiota; class Verrucomicrobiia; order Verrucomicrobiales; family Akkermansiaceae; genus CAZNVW01. Next base: position 2,747 of record CAZNVW010000072.1, on the reverse strand, counting down.
AACCACAGTACTTTGCAACCGACAATCAAACATATGAAAACAACCTACTGTCTGCTCCTGGCCGCCGCCCTGCTGGCCGCCAACACGGCCCTCTCCAACGAAATACCCTCTCCGGCAAAAACATCCCCTTCCCTCAATGGCACCCTCTCCGCCGGATGGGCCAGCCGCTACATCAGCGAAGGGATGGACTGCCTGCCCGGTCAGGGCATCTATATCGTCAATCCGACTGTCAGTATTTCCAACTTCACCCTGAACGCCTGGTACGCCGCCGGAGACACAAACAAATACAATGAGCTGGATCTCGTCCTGAGCTACACCTGGCAAGTTACGGAAAAACTCACCCTGACGCCATGGTACGAGCAGCAGCTCTATCTTGACACCAACGACAGCATCTCCAACCCCGCCCTGACGGCCACCTACGCCCTGACCGACTGGCTCAACATCGGCGGCGACATGCAATGGAAGGCGGAGCATAACAGGATGAACGGCTACTACGACCTCTTCCTTTCCGCTACCTGGAATCCCATGGAGCAACTGACCATCACCCCCAAAGTTCTGGTCGGCTGGAACAGCGGCTACCTCTACGATGTAGGCGAAGGCATGAATACTATCGACTGGAGTCTCTCCGCCGCCTGGCAATTCCATGAGAATCTTGCCCTCACCGCCTCCGTCAACTACAGCCAGGCCCTTTCCGTTCTCAGGCGGGCTGATCTGGGAGATGACTTCTGGGTCGGCGCCGGAATTACGTTCAGCTTCTAAATCGCAAGAGAAAAACGGCAGCACTTCCGGGAGCGGGGATCCTTTTATATGGTTCCCGCTCCTTTCGTTATACCCGCCCCTCTTTTGCAAAAGGAATTCCCTTTGAATGAAGAAAATCTGTCAGCTCGCTTTCCTGCTCAGGCGTAAACCAGCCTCTCTCCAGATGCTGCCTTAAAACCTTTCCCGAAATAAGAACAAAGGCCTCCCGAATAACAATGACATCCGTTATCAGCTCCCAGGACAAAAATTGTCGATACACTCCCTCAATACATTCTTCCAGTCCCTCATCATTCAATACAAAAGAGCGGGGCCGGTCATAATCGGGCAGACTCTTAAGCAGGGCCAGATACTGAGCATCCATTCCCTTCCAGGGAGTGCTGCACCCTCTGTGTAAAAACCAAATCCCCGCCGCCAGGACAAAGACTCCGGCAATGACTTGCTCACAACAGCCCATTAAGAAAAGCCCCCACAACATAAAAACAGAGGCCATGATCCAAAAGCAGACACGCATACTCCGAATCTGGCCTTTTGATGTTACCAGCCAGGCGTAATAGGCGAACGCGGCCTTTTTCAATGTTTCGTCGCAGTAGGCTGAACTCTTCAGGGCAATCAACATGATCCATCAATATAGATTACTCTCCCCTCATTTCAATATTTTTCCCGTCCAAAACATCACGGGAAGCCTGCACAAAGCTACACGGGGCTTGACGAACGGGAGCATTTAAGTTCCCATAGCCGGGCGTTTTTACGCCCTGAACATTCGACCTCGAATCTCGATGAAAATATACCGCCCTCAAGACGGCGAATACGCCGCATTCCTGAAAACCCTCGACCGGAGAGCCCTTCCAGACACTTCGGTTTCCTCTTTGGTGACCGGAATTATTGGGGATGTGCATCATCGCGGCAACCAGGCTCTCTTTGACCTCGCCGCCAGGTTCGATAAAGTGAACCTGACGACGGAGACTCTCTTCGTCTCGGAGGAAGAGAAGGAAGAAGCCCGCCGCCTCGTCCCCGACAGCGTCAAACAGGCCATCGCCGCCTCGCGGGAGAATATTCACGCCTTTGCCCGTCACAGCATGAGACAGGACTGGAAGGCCCTGAACGCTCAGGGAGCCGAAGTCGGCGAACGCTTCCGCCCCTTCAGCCGGGTCGGCCTCTACATTCCCGGAGGCAAGGCGCCCCTCTGCTCGACCTCCCTGATGACCGGGGCATTCGCCCAGGCGGCCGGAGTGCCTGAAATCATCGCCGCCAGCCCCTGCGGCCCGGACGGCAAGCTCAACCCCGCCCTGCTCTACGCCCTGCTCGAAGCAGGCGCGACCGAAATCATCAAAGTCGGCGGAGCGCAGGCCATCGCGGCCCTCTCCCTGGGCACCGAAACCGTCAAGCCCGTGGAAAAAGTCTTCGGCCCCGGCAATAAATTCGTCGTCGAGGCCAAACGCCAGCTCGTCGGAGCCGTCGCCATAGATCTGCTCCCCGGACCGAGCGAAGTCATGGTGCTGGCGGACGACTCCGCCAACCCCGCCTTTGTCGCCGCCGACCTGCTGGCCCAGGCGGAGCATGGGGGCGACAGCGTCGCCGGATTCGTCACTACGTCCGAGACTCTGCTCAATGCCGTTCTGACGGAGATAGATAAACAGGCCGCGACCCTGAGCCGCAGTGAAATCCTCAAGACTTCCCTCGGGCAGGCGGGCTTCTGCGTTCTCGTCGATACGCTTGACGACGGCGTCCGCCTCGTCAACCAGTTCGCCCCCGAGCACCGGTGCCTCTTCGTCAACCCCGATGTGCAGGAGTTCATCCTCGACCGAATCCTGACCGCAGGCGCCATCTATGTCGGCAACTATTCCGCCGTCGCCGTCGGCGACTTCCTCGCCGGGCCGAGCCACACGCTCCCGACCGGAGGCGCGGGCAAGTCCTTCTCCGGCCTCCGTGCCGACCAGTTCCAGCGCCGGACGAGCGTCGTCCGCATCAGCCCGGACGCGGCCAAAAAA
>CAZNVW010000071.1:0-11870 GCA_964576595.1 uncultured Verrucomicrobiales bacterium | reverse complement strand
ACACGGAGCGAAAGACACTCCATCCCTGTTTGTTCCAAACCAAAGAGAATCCGTTCCTCCTCAAGCCGCGTCCGCGCATGCATTGAGTCCGGCTCCCCGTCCAGCCTTCCCCGGGCCGGATTCTCAGGCGTCGTTTCCCCTTCGACATGAGGGAAACTGATCAGAATCATTCTCCTGACTCCCGCAGCAACAGCCGCCTCCGCCAGATTTTGGAAATAGAGCGTATTGGTAACGGGCAAAAACGTCTCGGGACTGTTCTTGAACAACACCCCGGCAAAATGAACGACCGTGTCCACACCTTCCAGTGCCTCGGAGAGAGTAGACCGATCCCCCAGATCCGCCTGGAAAGCCCTGATATGAGAGCGGCGCAACAAATTGGTAGCCAACTGCTTGTGATGATACAGAAGATGCAGGGTCATCTCCTCCTCTTTCAAATAATCAGCCAGCAACCCGCCGAGATTACCCGCCGCTCCCGTGATAAGCACTGTTTTCATGATATAAGGAATATCAGCCCCTTGAACGAACTTCCATTCATCCGTCAAGATCGGCAATAGGGAACAGCTTGTCGAGAGAAAAGCAATCTTCTCGGAAAAAGATCAAACTATGGGCCTGCAAAGCATGAAATAAATTAGGCCCGCAGAGAAAAGTAGACGATCTGCCGAAGAAGAATAAGCATAAAAATACTTATGAAACTTTCAGACAGAAAGTGATGAGAGGGAAAGGAAAATTCTGTGTCGCCCAACCCCGAGTAAAAAGAACACAGTACATATCAACCACATACTGAAAATGAACACCATCATTGACAACAAAAACAAGGGACACGAAATGATCCCTTCGCTGTATCCTGAGCAGAACTTCTTCTCAGGAAAGGAACGTGCCATGCGGAACGATCTGGAATATATCGTCCCGACAATTTATCCCACCCACTCCTTGCAGACCAAATATTCTTTGTCAGCCCTGCTGGAGAGTCCATACCCTCCCTTTGAACATATACCTACCCTGTACCCTCAGACAAACTATCCCGGTACGGCCACTCCTTCGGAATTGGGCGGTCAAACCTATGCCTATCTGAACGACGACAACAAAAATGTCATAGGCTTGGTGGACTCGCAGGGCAGACTTGTCCAATCCTACGAATACGACGCCTATGGAAGATGCCGTAATCTGGGTCCACAAGCAACTGGCAACCCGCTCCGCTGGTCGTCGGAGTACTACGACGAGACGCTGGGACTAGTGTTTTACAACTACCGCTGCTATAACCCGCTTGACGGACGATGGCTCTCACGCGACCCGCTGGGAGAAGAAGAAGGCATAAACTTGTATAGCTTTGTCGGCAACAACCCTGTCAATGTTTTCGACGTTCTTGGCGGAGCACGTAATAGGAGTGCAGCTCAAATAAAAGCTGACTATTCTAGAGAACTCTTCCAAAAATATGAAAGTATAAATATGAATGATTATGTCCGAACAGACATAAAAAACAAGACTTATGATACTGAACAGGCCGCCGTTCAGGATGCGTCCATCATGGTCATTGAGGTTAGAAATAATCTGTATGACGAATGTATGAAAATTTATAATGAAGTAAAAAACAATGGAAAGGACACTAAAACATCCTCCAATTTCCCGTCTCCACTCAATAAGATGGAAGTAGCGGCAAGAATTTGCTGTAAAGAAAACAAATATTATATAGCAGACCCGGGAACAAGTTTTGCCATGAATTCAGTCTCTTTTCAAAATGTCCCGGCGTGTAAAAATGGAGATAAAGTAGTTCATATCGTGCACAGTCATCCTAGGGGAAGTAAATTAAGTACACAAGATACGAATATTTCAGACTCGGGGTACAGTACGGGAAACGACAAATCTCGACATACTCCGCCAGGAACTCCCATTACAGCCAGCTCTGAATTTTCAGAAGATGTAAAGCAACCAAAAGACTCTAAAAAACTTCCTGGAAACCCTTTAAAAAAACAAAACGGACCTACTCCTGTTCCCGTCAAGATACACGGGATAGAGGCTACTACTTATAATCCGAACAATAAAGCGACTCAAACGTATCGATTCGTGAACGGACAATGGTCAGCCAAAAGATAGGTTAATTGGAAATTGACTTTTACCCAAGATACAGGTTAGAGAGAATAGCAATGAAACTGTTATTCTCTCTAATTTCCCCCTTTTTTCTACTTTCCGCAAAAGAAGTACAGACGCCCCTCAAATTTCTTCAAAATAAGGATCTACCTTCTCTTTAGGCAATCCCGCTTATTTCCTTATTCAAGATGAAAAAACATGTTTTTATCATCCTGCTTATTTTTCTCTGTTTTTCTCCAACTACAGCAAAAGCGCAGTACCCATATAAAAAGGAAAAACTTATAGAAATGGTGGATATACAATTCCAGGGAGCCCAAGACATTGTGGATCGTTGGACCAATGAGGTTAATTTGATGGAGGAATCGGCTGATACGTATATTCCTGTAGAATTTATGAAAACTTTGGGAGACAATAGACAGTACAAACCCTATTTTTCAACGATGTGGGGGGAGTATTATCCCCAGCTTGATTTTTATTCCAGCCAAAGCAATTACATGTCTGATGAACATTTCTATGACTGTCTTTTGCAAAAACTTGGCTCATATGATAGTCTTTATGTCCACTATCTTCCCTGGACTGGAGCGTATGATTGTATCGTCTTGAAAGACGGCCTGGTTCTGCACATAAAACCCTATTTGAAATCGGACAATAGCAATGAATGTTTTTCTTCCTCAAGCGCATGGCGCAAGGAAATGGATGAACGTTTCCGGACTTTATTGAATGAGGAAGGGGATGGAGAAATATTGTTCCGTCTCAAGGAAATGGAAAAGATCGAAAAACCGCAATGGCGATTTGATATCAAGGAGAGGGCCATTTCCTCTAATGTATATCATGAACTTATTCATCTTATGAATCTGTTCAAAAAATCGAACCTCACCAAAACAAAATATAAGCCCTGGCTGTATCCACCGAAAAAGGCGCTTTATTTTTTTGAACGCTATTTTATTTGCCTGGGAGAGGCTGATTATCGGTATTACGGGGCTGATTCTCAACTGTTCGGCATGTCCCTATTGGGAGGAGCCCGTTTTGCCTCTCAAAAGGGCTGGGCCGACAAAATGGAATTTCTGTTCTCCAGATTGAAATCGTATGCTCTGGATGAAGGATCGAATCAAAGCCATATAAAATCCCTCTGTGATGAAATGTTGGGTGAAAGTATTGTAGAAGAGGTGGCTGAATGAATAAAAAGAGTAAAAAATCTTCAGGTATAGTTAGTCTGTCGCTGATTTTGTGCTCTCTTTGTCTTTCTTTTTGCGATGCGGCAGAGCAGGAGTTAGCCCAAAAGACGAAGTGCGAAAATGCGACTCAGGCGTTTGGGATTGTCCGGCATGAGTTGAAGGAGCAGCAAAAAACCATATCACTCATGAGAAGTGGTCTTACTGCCTATACGCCCCTTTCTCTTAAACAGAGCCCATTATTCGGAGATTTTGTAAAATCCTATATCCCGTCCTTTTTCTCAAAAAGGGAACGACAGGATTATGGCCGGGATGCTTATATTCCACGTGAAATTTACCATCAGGTTCTTCAAATAACAAAAGGCTACAAATGGCTGTGTTTGCATTCTGATGCCCGGTCGGAAAAGTACACGTTCATGATTGTACAACAGCAAAAGATGTACTCTCTCAAGGCTTATTTAAAATCGAAAAATCATTCCACCCGGTTTTATTCCAGAGAAGAATGGGGAAAAGAGATGTCGCAGCGTTTTGATGCGCTTAAGAACGCAGAGGAAGAGGAGGAAAAAATTCTGTGTGTGAGGGAAATGAAAAAAATAGCCGATCCTCAATGGTATCTGGAAGTTCACTCAAGAGAGCTGACTCCGGAGGTTTGCCGCAAGATAGATAAAATCATGACTCGTTTTCAAAATCGGCAGGTGGAGACAAGCTCAGATACTATTGATATGGCCCGACTTCATGACTCAGACGATTTCAAGTCGAGCTTTATGCTGGACGGCACTTTGGAATATACTTTTTATGGGTGCGATTCGGAAATTTTCGGTGTTTCCCTGCCTGAAGATATCTTGCATATGTATCAATTTGATTGCAGATGGTATTCTCAGGCTTTTTTCATATTCAACTTTTGGGAGTCTTTGGCCAGAAGCTCTCTTGATAAAAACATCGAGGAAAAAGAGCTCGATGATTCCTGCGAATACATGCTCTCAATGCAGTCGAATAAGGACCCCGGATTCATTAGCAGAAAAAGGGCTGCTCCACAAAAAGTGGAGCAGCCCGGATATAAAAAATGACTGGCGTATTTACGGTGCCATCAGGCCAAAGTCCCAGTCTTTCCAGACCGGTTCTATGCCGCGTTCCATCAGAGCGGCGCAGACTTCCTCGACGGTTCTTTCATCAGAGACGGAGAACTGCTCGGTGGCGTAATGGCCGGCGACTTCTTCGGGAGAGACTTCCACCCGTTTGCCTCGGATGGTTTTGTGCAGGTCTTTTACTCCGGTTCCGGTATAGCCGCCCGGTTCTGTTTTAGCTTCGGCTGACATGTGGGTCATGCCAATCATCGCAAGTGAGTTGCGCATCATCGGCAGTTCGCGGGTGCTGATGACGATTCCCATTTGCGGGAAGGTGATACGCATGGCGCAAAGGAGCTGGACAAAGTCCCGGTCGGACAGGGAGCGCGAGGGGTCGGGCGTGTACTCGTAATTCCCCGCATAGGGGCGCATTCTCGGGAAGGAGCAGCATATCTGCGATTTCCAGCAGGTACGCATCAGGTAGTCTATGTGGCAGGCGAGCGCCTGGGCCTCCGTCCTTGTATCGGAGATGCCGAACAAGGCCCCTACCCCGATGCGGCGGAATCCCCCGGCATAGGCCCGCTCCGGGCAGTTGACGCGCCATTCAAAGCTTTTTTTCGGCCCCGCCGTGTGGAGGGTTTCATAGACCTCCTGATTGTAGGTTTCCTGGAAAACAATCAGCCCCTCGGCTCCATGATCCACGATTTCCGCATAACGGTCGTCGGGGAGAGGCCCTATTTCCAAAGAGATGGCGGGGATGAAGGTTTTCAGAGCGTCAATGCACTCCTGCAGGTAGCCGTCGTTGACGAACTTGGGGTGTTCTCCCGCCACCAGAAGGATGCTGCGGAAGCCCTTGTCGTAGAGGTACCGTGCCTCCTGCACGACTTCATCGACCGTCAGGGTCGTGCGCAGGATGGGATTGTCCCGGGAGAAGCCGCAGTACTTGCAGTTGTTTACGCATTCGTTCGATAAATAGATCGGAGCGAACATGCGCATCGTCTTGCCGAAGTAACGGCGGGTCAGAGACGCGCTTTCCTGAGCCATGGATTCCAACTGTTCATCGGAAACAGGCGCCATCAATTTCATGAAGCGGCGCACGTTCGGCGTCGGGTCAGCCATCAGGCCGGGTAATTCATCATAAAATGCCATAATAAAAGGGGGGCATCCGTCAGGCCCGCTGTTTGAGATCAATCAGCATCTGGGCGTTGTTGGGATATTTTTTAAGGAAGAAGAGCAGACGCTCCATCGCTTCGATCGGGCGATGCCCGGCAAGAGCCCGGCGTATGAGATTCACCTTGTCCAGCACCAGCTCGGGCAGGATAAGTTCTTCACGGCGGGTTCCCGATTTCAGTATATCTACGGCGGGGTAGATGTACTGCTCCGCCACGCGGCGGTTCAGCACCAGCTCCATGTTGCCCGTGCCCTTGAATTCCTGGAAAATCAGGTCGTCCATGCGGCTGTTGGTTTCAATCAGGGCGGTCGCGATGATGGTCAGGGAGCCCGCGTCGCGGGTATTGCGGGCGGCGGCGAACAGGCGGCGGGGCATTTCCAGCGCCCGGGCGTCTATGCCGCCGGACATGGTACGCCCATTGCCGCTGGAGGCATTGTTATAGGCGCGGGCCAGACGGGTAATGGAGTCCATCAGCAGCAGGACGTGCTTACCGGCTTCGACGAGCCGCTTGGCGCGCTCAATGCAGAGTTCCGCCAGACGGCAATGGTCTCTGACCCTGCCGTCATTGGAGGAGGCATAGACCTCCGCCCCCTTGATGCCTCGCTTGAACTCGGTCACTTCCTCGGGGCGCTCGTCAATCAGGAGAATCATCAGGTGGATTTCTTCTTCGTATTTTTCGACGACGGCCTCGGCCATGTGCTGAAGCAGGACTGTCTTGCCCGTACGGGGCGGCGCCACGATCAGACCGCGCTGCCCGCGGCCGATGGGAGCCATCAAATCGACTACCCGGGTCGTGTAACGCTCGGGCGTGGTCTCCAGGCTCAATCTCCGGTTGGGGTTGACCGCCTTCAAATCTTCAAAATGAGGCAGTACCTTCGCTTCCGCCGGGGCCAGGCGGTTTACGGAGATCAGCTCGCAGAGTTGTACGCCCCGGTTGGTATTATGAGCCATGCCGTGCAGCCACTGGCAGGAGCGCAAGCCGTTTTTCCGAATGATTTCGGGGGAGACATAGACGCCGCCTATGGTCTGGTCAAAGTCGTTGTCGGGAGTGCGGAGGAAGCCGTATCCCTTGGGGGCCAGTTCCAAAAGGCCGTTCACTTCATAGGGAGGTCCCACTTCCACCGGGGCCTGCTCCTGCATGGCTCCGTCGCGGTTGTAACGCTCGTTGCGTTCTCCGTAGTTGTTGCGGTTTCTGTTGTTTTTGTTGAACTTGTTGTTGCGCCGCTCGGGGCCGTTCTGGGAATTGGGGCCGTTGTTGCGGCGATCCCTCTGGGCAAACTTGCCGTTCTGGCGGCGGTTGCCGTCCCGATTGTCGCGCCCCTCGCGCATATCGCGGTCACGGCGGTTGCGGTTGTCCCGGTAGTTGGCGTCTTTGACGGGGAGTCCCTCGACCGGAGTCCGGTCTGTCAGGGAAGAGACGCGCTCCACTACTGCCTGGGAGTCTTCGCCGCGAGATTCCGGCAGACTACCGGGCCGTTTGACGGTTACACGGCGGACACGGGAGCGGGGATCTTCTGCGGAGGCGGCGGGCGGCTCGGGCATTTCGTTCCCGGGAGCGGCTTCCTCATTCCGGGGAGATTTCACCCGGCGTTCCGTCTTGCGGGGAGCGGACTCCGATTCTGCCCGGGGTTCCGGAGCGGACGACGGTTCTTCCGCGATTTTACGGGCAACCCGTTTCGCCCGTACGGGGGGAGTCGGGGCCGCTTCGGCCTCCGTGGAGGTTTCCACCGTCTTGCGGGCGGTTGCCCGGCGTTTGGGAGCCGGAGATTCCGCAGCGGGCGCTACCGCCGGTTCCTCTCCCGCGGTCACAGGCTTTTTCCTGACATAAGCCCTTTTGGGCTTGGCTTCAGGAGATTCCGGAGAAGCGGGCATTTGAGCGGCGTCTTCGACGGGCTTCTTTTTGACGGAAGTTTTGCGGGGAGCCCTGGGCTTTTCTCCCGCCGTTTCCGCGGAAACGGCTTCCGTTTTTTTCCGGGCAACTCGCTTGGGAGCGGCAGGGGGTTCTTCCGGAGAAGACGCGGCGACTGTCCGGCGCTTCCTGACGGGCTTTTCCGGTACCTGTGATTCCAAATCACTCATGATAAAAAATAAAAAAGGAGAACAAGGACGCTAGGAATCAAGCTGTTCCAGGATCTCCTCGGAAATGTCGAAATTGGTGAACACATTCATTGTGTCGTCATACTCGTCCAGAAGCTCATACAGTTTCAGGGCGGCTTTTGCGGTTTCCAGATCGGTAATGACCTGGGGATTCTGGGCGACGGAGATCAACCCCTGGCCGGTAACCTTGTACCCGGCTTCACGCAGGGATGTGGCCACTTCATTCAGATTTCCCGCTTCGGTGATGAAGACGATTTCATCCTCATCGTCTCCGGGCTGGACGTCGTCCGCGCCGGATTCGAGAGCCATTTCCATCGCTTTGTCCTCGTCAAAAACGATACCGCGGAGACGTACTTCGCCCTTGCGGTCAAACTGGTAGGCTACAGAACCGGGCGTGCCGATGCTGCCGCCGTTCTTGCCAAACAGGGTGCGCAGCTCCGAGGCGGAGCGGTTCGTATTATCCGTCGCCACTTCGACCAGCAGAGCCGTACCGGCGGGGCCGTATCCCTCATAGGTCACTTCCTGGATGACGTTGCCGCCCAGCTCGCCCGTGCCTTTCTTGATCGCCCGGTCGATATTTTCCTTGGGCATCGAGACCGCCTTGGCGCTGTCAATGGCCGCGCGCAAACGGGGGTTCATATCGGGATCTCCGCCGCTCTTGGCTGCGAGGGAGATTTCATGAGCGCACTTGCTGAAGACCTTGCCCTTCTTGGCGTCTTCCTTGGCTTTGACGTGCTTGATCTTGGACCATTTATTGTGACCAGACATAAGTTATATGTAGGAGATGAGTATGTGGGGAGGACGGCCGCTCGGCCTGAAAAAGGAAAAATGGATTGACTGGGGGAACGGGCCGAAATCGGCGAAGAGAGGCAAAAGAGCTTTTATAGTACCCGGATAAGCGGAGTGCCCTTTTCCTCGTGCGGAGCGTTTCCGGGATTCCGGCGTATAAAATACAGCGCTTTCCGCACCTTCATTCCCCAGGGGAGCGGGCCATCTGCCTCATTCCCGGTGGCGCGACTATCACTCATGTCGCCATGTTTGGCAATTCTTTTTTGCGCAACGGGAGGAGCTGAGCCAAATCCTCACAAAAAGGAAACGAAAAAACACGCCCCAAAACGTTATTGCCGCCCCCGGCACAGGCGCGGGCTTGACTCCGCTGGCGTAATCCACCACTTTAGCCGCATGTCGTCGAAGTATCATATCGCGGTTTTGGCCGGAGACGGAATTGGCCCCGAAGTCATGCAGGAGGCCCTGAAGGTGCTGGATGCCGTCCAGCTGGAGTTTAATTTCGAAGTAACCCGTGAGGAGCAGTATGTCGGAGGCGCCGCCATCGACGCCAAAGGCAAGGCCCTGCCTCAGGAAACCATAGAAGCGTGTGAAAAGGCCGATGCCGTTCTTTTCGGTTCCGTCGGCGGCCCGCAGTGGACTCACCTGCCCCCGAATGAACAGCCGGAGCGAGGAGCACTCCTCCCTCTCCGCAAGCACTTCGGCCTGTACGCCAATCTTCGCCCGGGAGTCTGTCTGCCCGCCCTGACACACGCCTCTCCCGTCAAAAACGAGCTGATCGCCGGAGGGTTCGACATCCTTTGCGTCCGCGAACTGACCGGAGGCCTGTACTTCGGAGAGCCGCGCTTCCGCGAAGAGCTGCCCGACGGAGACGTCATGACCGTCGATACGATGCGCTATAAAAAGAGCGAAGTCGAGCGCATCGCCCGCGTCGCCTTTGAAGCGGCAAGAGGCCGCCGCAAGCAGGTTTGCTCTGTGGACAAGGCCAACGTCCTGACCAATTCGCTGATGTGGCGCGAGACCATGGAGGAGGTCGCCAAAGACTACCCCGACGTGACGCTCACTCATATGTATGTGGACAACGCGGCCATGCAGCTCGTCCGCAACCCGGGGCAATTCGACGTACTGGTGACAGAGAATCTCTTCGGCGACATCCTGTCCGATGAAATGGCGATGATCTGCGGCTCCCTGGGCATGCTCCCCAGCGCCTCCCTCTGCCAGGACGACCGGAAACAGGGCGACCTTTTCTTCGGCCTTTACGAGCCGTCCGGCGGTTCCGCGCCCGACATCGCGGGCAAAGGCATCGCCAATCCCATCGCCCAGATACTCTCCCTCTCCATGCTTCTGCGCTATTCTCTGGGAGAACAGGCCGCCGCCGACGCCATCGACCGGGCCGTGCGCGCCGTCATTGATTCCGGCCTCCGTACCGGAGACCTTTATACGGGAGCCGCCGGAGAAACCAAAGTCGGCACAGCCGCCATGGGCGACGCCATCGTCGCCGCCCTGAAAGGACGCTGACCCAACAAACACCCCGGGGGGCGGCCCGCCTCCCTCTCTTCCCCTTTTTTATGCGCATTCTTATCGTCGGACAGGGACTGGCCGGGAGCACTCTGGCCTGGGAACTGGACAGACTGGGCGTGGACTTTATAGTAGCGGACCGCCCCCTGGGCGAAACCGCCTCGCGAGTCGCGGCCGGGCTGGTCAATCCGATGATGGGCAAAGTCTTCCGGGCCGGATGGAGACAGGCCGAGTGCATGGACAGGGCCGCTGCCTTTTACCCTGAGACGGAGGCTCGTCTCGGCGGTAAATGGTGGCAGCGCGTCCCCATCTGGCGTGAGCTGGAAACGGAAGACCAGCGGGAAATATGGCAGGAGCGGCAGACCGACCCCGACACCTCCCGCTGGGCCGGCCCCATGCTGCCCTGGCCCCCCGGCTGGACGGGAAAAGGCGTCGCGGGTTACACGAGCGGTTCCTTTGTCCTTCACGCGGAGGATCTGACCAACGCCGTCCGCCAATGGCTGACGGAAACCGGACGCTTTTGCGAAGCGGAAGTATCGCCCGAGTCAATCGTCACGACGGAGGAAGGCATCCTCTGGAACGGGGAATTTTTCCATAAAATCGTCTGGGCCATCGGCTGGGAGGTCAGCACCCATCCCCACATGGCCCCCCTCAAGGGCCGCCCCTCCAAGGGAACCATCATCGACCTGAAACTGCCCGGCTTTCACTGGGAGGCCGGAGTCCTGCACTATGGGCACTGGCTCGTGCACAACAAGGGATTCTGGCGGCTGGGCGCGACCTACTCCTGGAGCTGGGACGACCGGAACCAGCCCGACCTCGCCGCGACGGTCGAGCTCATGCACGGCCTGGCCCAGCATTGGGACGGGGAGCCGGAAGTCCTGCGCTACCGCTCCGCCATCCGCCCCACGGTAAGACGCAGCCAGCCCGTAGCAGGCCCCCTGCCCGGTCTGCCGCACCAGCTTGTCTTCTCCGGCCTGGGGAGCAAGGGCGTTACCACGGCCCCCTGGGTGGCGCAGACGCTGGCGGATCACCTTTTGCAGGGAACGGAGCTTCCCTCCGACCTGACGCCGGATGTTTTGTGGAAGCTCTCCGTAAAAAAAGGCTGAGTTTCCGGCGGCGCCTCCTGATTCACTCCTTCTTCTCGGGGTCTCCGGTTATTCCAACTTCTTCTCCAGGAGCACCTTTCCGTCCATATCGTACGCCTTGACGCTGATTCCCTCGGGGCCGACATCCAGACGGGCGGCGCTGCGGTCACTCCCTACCAGGACAGGATATTTCCGTCCCGATTCACCGGATTCGGCGGGATGAAAGGCGAATTGATGCGTGTGTCCGCTGATCATCAGATCTATCCCCGCATTGTTGAGCGTCTCGTAGGCCTTGCGGCTGAAATCCCCCATCCCGTGCTCCCTGTTGTATGAGTCGATATTTGACACGGGAAAGTGGCTGAACACGACGCGGTGCCGGGCGTTTTTGAATTCACGGCTCCCGACCACCTCCTTGAGCCATTCGGCCTGCTCCGTCCTGTACTGGTCAAAGTCGGTCAGACCTGCGTAAACGGAGTGCGTATCCGGCTTGTCCTCCCCGGCATCCAGAAAGAGACAAAAACAGTCGCCTATCTGCTGGGAGCCATAAATCCGGCCGTTTTGCCGCGGCACCAGACTCGAGAATTCCCGGGCCAGCGGCCCCCGTGTCTCATGATTGCCGCGCACCAGAACAAACGGCTTTTCCTTTGCGAATTTTTCAACGCATTTGTCCATATAACTGTCAAACGCCTGATAGGGCCTGGTACAATAGCTCATCATATCTCCTACCAGAAACACCGCGTCGCAGGAGCCGACGCTCCCCTGGTCCAGCAGTTTTACCAGCTGCTCCGGCCTGTCGTGTACATCGCTCATCGCAATCAGGGAACAGCGGACGGACTGGGGAGAGAAAGTCTTAAAGGAATACCACGGAGAGTTGAAGGACTCTCCGAACTGC
>CAZNVW010000070.1:0-11940 GCA_964576595.1 uncultured Verrucomicrobiales bacterium | reverse complement strand
AGAAGGGTATGAAGTGGTTCTGGTCAATTCGAACCCGGCGACGATCATGACCGACCCGGAGTTCGCTCCCAGGACTTACATAGAACCCATTACACCGGAAGTGGTGGAGAAGATCATCATTCGGGAAAAACCGGATGCCCTCCTCCCCACGCTGGGCGGACAAACGGCGTTGAATACGGCGATGTCCCTCTTCAAGAGCGGCGTGCTCGACCGGGAAAATGTGCGTATGATCGGGGCGAACGCCGATGCCATCGACAAGGGGGAAGACCGGCTCCGCTTCAAGGAAGCCATGCTCAAGATAGGGCTGGATGTCCCCCAATCCGGCGTGGCTCATACTCTTGAGGACTGCCGCCGGATCGCCGCCGAGATCGGCAGGTACCCGCTGATCATCCGCCCCGCCTTTACGCTCGGCGGCACGGGGGGCGGCATCGCCTACAATGTGGACGAGTTTGAGGAGATCTCGGCTCGCGGCCTGGATCTCTCCCCCGTCAACGAGGTGCTGATAGAGGAGTCCCTGCTGGGCTGGAAGGAGTTCGAGATGGAGGTGATGCGCGACCGCGCCGACAACTGCGTGGTTATTTGCTCGATTGAAAACTTCGACCCCATGGGCGTGCATACGGGCGACTCCATTACAGTGGCCCCCATTCAGACCTTGACCGACCGGGAGTACCAGGCGATGCGCGACGCTTCGTTCGCCGTCATCCGGGAGATCGGCGTCGAGACAGGCGGCTCCAACATCCAGTTTTCCATTGATCCCCGGACGGGGCGCATGATCGTGATCGAGATGAATCCCCGCGTGAGCCGCTCCTCGGCGCTGGCTTCCAAGGCGACGGGCTTCCCGATTGCCAAGATCGCGGCCAAGCTTGCCGTGGGATATACGCTTGACGAGATACGCAACGACATTACCCGCGAGACGCCCGCCTCTTTCGAGCCGACGATCGACTATGTCGTGACCAAGGTGCCTCGCTTTACGTTTGAAAAGTTCAAGGATGCCGACCCCGTGCTGACGACTTCGATGAAGTCGGTCGGGGAGGTGATGGCGATTGGCCGGACTTTCAAGGAATCCCTGCAAAAGGCCCTTCGTTCTCTGGAGACGGGGCGATGGGGCTGGGGCTTTGATGAAAAGGCCCGTATTACGCCCTCTCGCGATGAAATCGTGCGCAAACTGGTCGTGCCGAACTGCGAGCGTATTTTCTGGCTTCAGACGGCGTTCGTGAACGGCTTTACGGTTGAGGAGATTTTTGACATTACCCAGATAGACCGCTGGTTCCTGAACCAGTTGCGGGATCTTGCGGAAGCCGGGAAGAATCTGGCCTCCCTTGATTTGCGCAAGGCGA
Source organism: uncultured Verrucomicrobiales bacterium (assembly GCA_964576595.1). GTDB lineage: Bacteria > Verrucomicrobiota > Verrucomicrobiia > Verrucomicrobiales > Akkermansiaceae > CAZNVW01. The sequence goes on along the minus strand of CAZNVW010000070.1, from coordinate 10,603 downwards.
AGAAAATGGGCTTTTCCGACCGCCAGATCGCTCTGGCCCGCGGAACGACGGAGGATGCCGTGCGCCAGGAGCGCAAGGAGGCGGGCATCCTGCCGACTTACCGGCTGGTAGATACGTGCGCGGCGGAGTTCGAGGCTTATACTCCCTATTACTATTCGACATATGGAGACGAGAATGAGGCCCGCCCGACCGATCGCAAAAAGATCATGATTCTCGGCGGCGGCCCGAACCGCATCGGGCAGGGCATCGAGTTCGACTATTGCTGCGTGCATGCTTCCTTCGCCTTGAAGGAGCTGGGGTTCGAGACCATCATGGTCAACTCCAACCCCGAGACCGTCTCGACCGACTACGATACGTCCGACAAGCTGTTCTTCGAGCCGCTGACTCTTGAGGACGTGCTGAATATTTGCGACCAGGAGCAGCCCTGGGGCGTGATTGTCCAGTTCGGCGGGCAGACTCCGCTGAATCTGGCGCAGGCTCTGGAGTCTCGCGGCGTACCGGTCATCGGTACCAGCCCCCGCTCCATCGAGCTGGCGGAAGACCGTAAGTTTTTCTCCGCCCTGCTCGACAAGCTGGGACTCAAACAGGCCGAGGCCGGGACCGCCACATCGGAGGATGAAGCCGTGGAGGCCGCGACCCGCATCGGGTACCCCGTTCTCGTCCGTCCCTCGTTTGTACTGGGCGGGCGGGCGATGATGATCGTGCATGACGAGACGGAGCTGCGCCGCTATATGCGCGAGGCGGTCTCCGCGTCTCCCGAGCGTCCCGTACTGGTGGACCGCTTCCTGCAAAACGCGATTGAAATGGATGTCGATGTCATCAGCGACGGCGAGACCTCCGTCATCGGCGCTATCATGCAGCATATCGAACCCGCCGGGATTCACTCCGGAGACTCCGCCTGCGTCATTCCCGCGTTCGGCGTCAGCCAGCCCGTTCTCGCCGAGATCGACCGGGCTGCCCGCGAGCTGGCCCGCGAGCTCAAGGTGCGCGGCCTGATGAATATCCAGTTCGCTGTCAAGGATGAGCAGTTGTATGTCATTGAAGTGAACCCGCGCGCTTCCCGTACCGTGCCCTTTGTCTCCAAATCCATCGGCGTGCCTCTCGCGAAGCTGGCCGCCAAGGTGATGGCAGGCAAGACGCTAAAGGAACTGGGCTTTACCCGGGAGGTTCTGCCGGATCACTTCTGCGTCAAGGAAGCCGTCTTCCCCTGGAACCGTTTCCCCGGTATCGATACCGTACTCGGGCCGGAAATGAAGTCCACCGGGGAGGTGATGGGGATGGACAAGGAGCTGGGCATGGCGTTCGCCAAGTCGCAAATCAGCTCTTTCAACCCTCTGCCGCGTCAGGGCAAGGTATTCCTCTCCGTCACTGATCGCGACAAGCCCGCCCTGCTGCCTTTGGCTCGCATTTTGAGCGGCATGGGATTCTCCCTGTGCGCGACCGGAGGCACCTGCCGCCTGCTCCGTGAAAACGGGCTGGAGTGCGACCGGGTGAGCAAGGTCAACGAAGGGGCCCGCCCCAATGTGGTTGACCGGATGAAGAACGGAGAAATCTCCTTTATCATCAATACGCCGGACAGTCATGAGTCCCGTCAGGACGAAGTGAGCATTCGCGCGGGGGCGATCTCCAACAAGATCTCCTACGCCACCAACATGGCTTCCGCGACGGCTTGCGTAAATGCCATGAAGCACCTCGGAGAGCGCGAGCTTTCCGTTTGCACGCTTCAGGAGTACCACAAGCTTTAATTGCTTTTCCGTCAACTTCAAAGGGCTGCTTCACCTGGCGTGCTGCAGCCCTTTTCCTTTAAAGAAAAGGGCGGAAACGGCTCCGGAATCGCCCGGTTTACTTTAGGGCTTTTTCTTTCGTCGCCTGTGTTTTTTTTATGATTTTCAGCCAGGGAATTTCCCCGGCGGATGACGCTCCATGCAAGTTCCCGGCGTCTTTATTCTCATTTCTGGAGTCACTTTCTATTGATAGAAAAGATTTGGAGTGCTAAAAAAGGTCAACCGCACAAGCGGTTTTCACCTATAACTATCAAAAATAAGACTATGGATACTCCTCCCGCTGTAGAATCTCCCGCCTCCTGCAACTGCGCTTGTACGGGTAAATTGAAAATCGCCGTTATTGCCTCTCTTGTGTTGGGGATTATCCTTCCCCTCCTCGGCTGGCCTGTCGGCGCCCTTCTCCTTCTGGCCGCCATTGTGTGCAGCATCCTTTGCATTGTCAAAGGCGCCAAGGTATTCGGCATCGTGATGCTGATTGTGACGATTCTGATCGGCGGCCCCGCCAGTTGCGTGACCTCTCTTGCCGGCAACAAGGACGCCCGCGCCGCCCTCTCCTCGGGGACTGAACAGATCAAGCAACAGGTTGAGCTGAGTAAAAAACTGCAGGAAGCCCAGGCCAAGGGCGACATGAAGGCCGTTCAGGAAATCCAGGCCCAGATGCAGGCAGATGCGGAAAAGTTCGCGAAAGAAATGGAAAAACTGTCCAAGTAATTTTCCTTTCTTTTTTGTCCCGTTCTTCCTCATGGAAGGACGGGATTTTTTGTGCCCGCAAGAGAATAGCTTCGGAATTGGGGGCGGGGGAGAATAACGCTTGCGGGCGGGATGAGTATTCTGCCCCGCTCCCATGCAAAACGGGAGACGCGGAGCGAACCGCCTCTCCCGTTTGAAGTCTGAGCCGGAGCTCGTCTGTTATTGGGAGTCTCCGGTTCCCTTTTGACGGAGTTCCGCCAGTTTGGCGGCCATTTGTCCGGCAAGCTCGGCCTTCTCCCCGATGAGGTCTCGGGATTCCGCGGGATCTTCGACGACATTGTAGAGAGAGCCCTTGGGGCTGGCCTTGTCGCCGCTGCCGTCCGCTCCGTTGATGGAGCGTCTGCGGAAGGCGTTGGGCGGATAGTATTTGAAGTCTCCCTGGCGCAGGGCGAGGTTGCTACTTATGCCGTCGTGGATGACGACACAGTCGCGGCCCTGCTTTTGTTTGCCGAGGAGGGCGGGGAGCATGTTTTCTCCATCGGGGAAGGCGTTTGCGGAGGCCTGTTTGCCGGTCATGGCGGCAAAGGTCGGCCCCAGGTCCATCTGGCTGATAATGGCGTCGCTCGTGCCGGGTTTGACGAGGGCGGGCCACCAGACGATGAACGGCATGCGCGTGCCCCCTTCCATCAGGCTGTATTTGCCGCCGCTGAAGGGGCCGGCCGGCTTGTGGTTGTTAAGGTCTTTTTTGGCGCCGTCCTTGTACCCGTCGTCAACGACGGGGCCATTGTCGCTGGTGAAGATGACGAGGGCGTCGTCTTTCAGCCCCGCTTTTTCCAGCGCGGTCATGATGCGCCCCAGGCACGCGTCCATCTGGACCGTTACGTCGCCACGTATGCCGCAGCCGCTTTTGCCGATGAACCGCTGATGCGGGTCGCGGGGGACATGGATGTCGTTGGTGGCGAAGTACATGAAGAACGGCTGTTTTTTGTTTTTCATGATAAAATCGACGGCATGGTCGGTCAGGTTGTCGGCCAGGTCCTGGTCTTTCCACAGGGCGGCCTTCCCGCCTTTCATGAAGCCGATACGGCTGATGCCGTCCACGATACTTTGATCATGACCGTGGGAGGGGTGCCAGCGCAGGAGCTCGGGATGGTCTTTTCCGGTAGGCTCGCCTTCGAAATTTTTCCGGTAGCTGACCTGAATGGGGTCTTTGGGGTCAAGTTTGTCAACCTTGCCGTTTTTGATATAGACGCAGGGGACGCGGTCGGCGGTGGCGGCCATGATGTAGCTCTCGTCAAAGCCGATCTCTTTGGGGCCGAAGGTAATGGGCTGGTTCCAGTCCACATTGCCTTTTCCGAGCCCCAGGTGCCATTTGCCGATGGCGCAGGTCTTGTACCCGGCCTTTTGCATGATGGAGGGCAGGGTTTCCCTCTCCGTCGCCGCCGGGATGATCATGGCCGCGTTTCCGGGCAGTACGCCCGTACCTTTTTTCCTCCAGGGGTATTGTCCCGTCAGCAGGGCGTAGCGGGATGGCGTGCAGGTGCCAGAAGTGCAGTAGGCACTGGTGAAGCGCAGTCCTTCCTTCGCCAGTTTGTCCACATGAGGCGTGGGGATCAGTTTGGCCCCGTTACAGCCGATGTCTCCAAAGCCCAGGTCGTCGGCGACCATCAGAATGACGGCTTTGGGTGGTTTGACGGGCGAGGAACTCTTGAGGGGCCTGTCTTGGGCCAGGGCGGCGGGCGTCAGAAGCAGGGCCGCCGTCAGCAAGGCGCCGTGCAGGGTGAATAGGTGTTTCATAAGTGTAAAAGCAGCTCGTAGTTATTTTGTTTTGGGAGAGGCCGGGAGGGCGGCCAGGGAATAGTCAAAGAAGGGGCACCAGTTGTCCATGCGATAGACCGTATCTTGTATTTTCGTTTTTACCTTGTCCCCCTGGGAGTCGCGAAGACAGCCGCGCGCGCCCGTTTTGGGGCCGGAGGGCAGGTGCTGCTTCAGATTCATGCCATATCTCAAATGGCAGCCGGAGGGGTCGGAGGCGGTAATGAGGCGAACCGTGTTTTTGCCGCTCAGAGCGACGGATTTTATTTCCTGCGGTTCTCCCTGCTCCGTCACCAGTGTGAAGCCGAAGCTGCCGGGGTCGGTCACGGCTTTCGTATCCAGAACGAGGGGCGGGACGGGAGCGAAGAACTGGACATCTACGGCCCATTCATTGCCCGATTTTTTGATTTTGTGGGAGACGGGGTGTACGGGTTTCCACTTCACGCCGTCCACGAGAACCTTTTTCATCACATAGCCGACATATTCGCCGTAGAGACGGGACATGGGCGCGGTCAGATGCACTCCGTCACTATAGGTGAAGTGGTACATCGGCGTCGTCATGATGTAGGGGCTGTCTTCCTCCAGGGCAAGATCCAGCTGAGCGACGGCTATGACGGGGTAGTCCGTCGGGTTGTACTGGAAATAATTGAGGTGGGAGCCGACTTGATAACCAAAACACAGCACGTCGTTGGTTTGTCCGGTAATTGCTTTGGCATCGGCGTCTATGTCCCGGATCAGCGTTTTCATCCGCTCCTTGTACCATTCGGCCGTTTGTTTATTCTGCTGGTCGGTCTCACCTTGCGTCCAGACGAAGCCGGGCATGGAGAAGGTTTTTTTCGCCTGGTCCGCGAGCTCTTTACCCGCCTTCAGATCGTCCAGGATTCTGTTGTAGGCGCCCTGTCCCCTGGTCAATCCGCTGATGCTAATGCCGCCTACTCCGTTGGCGGAGCAGAGAAAGTGAATTTTTGAGGCGGGACCGGGGGATTTTTGCTTCAACAGGCGGGTAAAGCTGCCGGCCGCGCCCGCGATGGGCGTCTCTCCCCGGTTATTGTCCGGGGAGACGCTCTCTACCAGGGGAACCAGCGCGCTTCTGTCATTGCCGGTTTCGTAGGGACGGACGCCGCTCTTGAACATCAGGTGCCCGTCTTTTTGCTCCGTTGTCACGACCGGCTTTGCCGTCCAGCCGACGGAAAGGGATTGTCCGTAGGACGGCAGATAGTTCCATTCCGTCAAATCCGGTTTTTTGGCGTAAGAGGGTTGTGCCGCGGCAATGAGCGCGGGAACGAGCAGGAAGCGGAAGAACGATTTTGCAGGAGACATGACAGATAGGTGTAGAATAAATTTAATACAATATCTTTTTAGTACGAAGGCAAGGGAAGGATAAATTTCAATTTCAGCCTGATCCCTTGTTAGTTTTTTTCAAAAATGCGGTGCGAAAAAACGGGGAAATGGCTTGTGCGGGCGGAGTTTTAATGGGTAAATGTAAACAACTTCCTCTCAATATGTCCGTTAAAAACTCAGCTACTACATTTATTCAGGATTTCAAGGCGTTCGCCATGAAGGGCAATGTCATTGATCTGGCGGTTGCCGTTGTAATCGGCGGCGCGTTTGGCAAGATCGTCAATTCTTTTGTCGCCGATGTCATCATGCCTCTTATGGGAGTGCTTACCTCCGGCGTCGATTTCAAGGATCTGTCCTGGGTGGTCAAACCCGGAGTGGACGGAGGCGCGCCTGTTCTGCTCAAGTACGGCTCGTTTATTCAGTCCATTATCGATTTTCTGATTATCGCCTTTTTTATCTTTCTGGCGATACGCATGATAGGGAAGCTGAACTTCCGCAAACAGGAGGAAGCCGCCGAAGAAAAAGCGGCCGCACCCAAGCCCGACGATATTGTTTTGCTCGAGGAAATCCGCGATTTGCTGAAAGAGCGCAAATAACGGAGATGACTCTCGTTTTCTTTCCGGTTTAGCCTCGAGATCGGTCAGGAACGGCTCTGAAGAGGCAGTCCTGCGGGCTGGTAGCTCTCGGGACGGAAGATGTTTTTTTCTCCCGTCTGCGCGGGCAGGCAGGAGGACGGCGCCGGTTGCCCCTCCGTAAATTGCAGGGAGCGGCTCTGCCCGTTTTGACGGAGATGCTCCCGCAGGATGCGGTAAAGTTCTCCCGCCGTATCCGCATGTTCCTGAACGCTGTGATCTTCGGCCACTATTTTCTCCGAGGCGGCCCAGTCCAGATGGGAGGAGGAGTAGGCGACGATTCCGTCCGAGCTGTCGGGAGTATTGTTTTTCCCCCGGTCTCCTATGATGGAGTGGACGGGCAGTTTCGGAGAGGGGCGAAGCGGGTCGAGGCCCTTGATGGTCGGATTTTTTGGGGAGAGCTGGCTGATGCTGGTAAAGTCGTCCGCGATGCGCTCGGGATTGAGGAGCAGGATGTTTTTGTTCAGCGTTGCGATATTGTAGAGCTCCTTGACCATATCCTGCGGCAGGCTGATTAGGGCGATCGCCAGACGTCCTATCCAGTTGTCGGCAAAATCGGAGCCCCTGTGCGGCGTTGCGAGGAAGACCGCCCGTTTGGGGTAGCTTAAAGGCGTGAAGTCGAATTTGGGAGAGAGTTTCTCGTATTCTTCACGGCTCATGTGGCTTCTCATGTAATGGCGGTCCAATTTGCCCCGTTCCGATTCCTTGAGTGCGTACTTTAGCAGTTTCCACGAGTCTTGCGAGATACTGTACCGGGTGATGAGTCCTCCCATGGAGTGGCCCACCAGAACCATTTTGTCAAAGTTCCTGTCCTTGCCGGAGGGATCGAACCGGGCTCTGGCCCGATTGATTTCTTCGCGGAATTGGGCGGCGGTCGAGACCCAGGGCATACCGGTCGGATAGCCGAAGAACCAGAACTGGTAGTTTTTCCTGATTTCCGGGTAGGCGAGCAGGCGGTTGGTCAGATTGGAGAAGGTGTCCGGGCTGGACTGGAGGCCGTGGGTGAAGATAACGGGGATTTTATCGGGGTCATAGGGCTCCATGAAGAAAAGCCCCATGGTATTGATGGCCTCGGAGGGGCGGAACAGGCCCAGTATTCTGTAATCGTCGATTTTGGCCTGGCTCCAGAAGTAATCAATCGGCGCGGAGAAGTCGGCGGCCAGGTGATGCCGCTGCCGCCCTATGCGGACGAAGTTTTCTTTTAGCCGGGGAACGAGGCGGAAGGTAGGGAGGCCCTTTGTCTTTCGATCGAAATCGAGGATGGCCGTCAGGGTATGGATGCCGGAGATGTCTCCCAGCTGGGCCTGGATATTTTGCGCCCGGTCTCTCAGGGTGCGGCCTGCCAGGGGGACGCCTATTCCGGGAACCGTTATTTTTTCCTTGAGCCGTTCCAGTTCTATTTTATCTGAGGGGATGACCGTTTCATAGAGAGGGCGGCTCTGCCGCGCGCTGTAACCGTGGGAAAAGGCAAACAGGCGGGAGTGGGATTCCTCCGACCTGATCCCCAGGCGGGCGTCGTCGCAGCGCATGGACTCTACCAGTGCGTAAACCGCCCGGTTGTATTCCCGGGCGGCCCGGGGCCAGTCCGCCTCTTTTCTTTTATTCTTGAGTGTTTCCCAGCAGGATCTGGCTTGTGCAACCAGCTGCTCCTGCGTGGGCGCGTCTTTTCCGTCATACTGCGCGCAATCCGGCCCGTACGGCGAGGAGCACTGGACGAGCAGGGGGAACAGGCAGAGAAGGAGCCATTTATAAAGGTGAGGCATGGGGAAAGACGCTGTATCCGGGGGAGAGTGTTAAGGGACAATATCTTTCTGCGGCGGCAAGTCAACTCCGGTTGATACTGCCGCCAGAGAAAGAGAAGAAGAGTAACCTCTATTTTTCTCCTGTTTTAAAAGCGCTTTTTTCTCCATATACGCGAAGCTCCGCCAGAGGGACGGTCATGTTTCCCTGATTTTCGAAGGTGATTTTCAGCTTGTCCGTTGAGATTTCATGGAAATCACAGATGGTTTGCTGAGAGTCCGACGTCGGCCCGAAGTCCTTGAGCTGGGACCAGTGGATGGGAATCCATTTGCCGTTGTTGTTGCAGGAAATGGTGATTTTGCACCGAGCCTGTCTTTTCGCCCTTATATCGACGCCGCTGACGACTGTCTTCCGGGGAAGGGTGACGATGACTTCCGCCGAGTTTTGCAAGGGAATGTCGGAGCCTGTTTCCAGATTGTCGTCGGTCAGGGCGTCAATGGGGAGGCTGTCGTGGTTGACGGAAGCGCGCGTATATTTGATTTCGGGGGTTCCCTGCGCGAGCAGTTCCACTTCTCCGGTGCGGCTTTCTATGGCGAGCCATCCTGTGGAGACGTTGAAGAAGCATTTGGAGCCGGCCATCAGGGTGCGGGTGCGGGGGCTCAGCCAGGTTTTGCCTTTTTCCGTCACTGTGACCTGGTTGCCCTGGGAGGCGTTGGAAACATAGGTTCCGTCCGGCAGATAGAAGCACAGACCCCAGTTGCCGTGGTCTCTCATCAGGATGCCGGGAATGCGGAGGATGCGGTCATTGGTGATTTTTCTCATTTTCTCTCCGCATCCGGCCTCTTCCTTGTTGGCGGTGATGGGGCGGATGTATTCGAATTTGAGGTTGCCGACCTGATGCTCCACTTTTACGGAGAGGGTGGGTTTTTCCGGTGCGGAGCCGCCGGCCAGGGACAGGGGAATGGCTTGTTCCGTACAGTCCATGTCATTGGTATTCCGCTTTTCATCCAGCGAGAGGGGAGCGACGGGCGAGAAGATTTTGCCGGAGTCCGCAAAGGAGATTTTTGTCGTGAACGGCAGGCCCGCTTTTTTGGCCTCGTCCCGTTCTTTCCCCGAGAAGCCGAGGGAGCGGCCCGACAGGGGAGCGTCCATCATGACTTTGAGATCGAACTCCTGCTTGTTGTCTGCCTTGGGTTCAAAATCGATGCGGACATCCATGCCGAGCGCGATTTCCGCGCAGTAGGCCAGAAGCCGGGGCTCTTTTCCCTTCAAATCGAGGATGCTTTGCGCGACGGCCGGGGCGTTGTCTCTCAATAATTTCATGAGCTCCTGACGGCAGCCCGCCTTCAGGGGAATACGGTTCATGGCCTTCAAGGTTTCCTTGAGCCGGGCGGGGGCCTGCTTCCCGAGTGCCCAGATGGCAAAGGCGTAGTTGCGCTTGTAGGTGCCGACGATACGGGCCTCCGGGTCGGCGACGGGAGCGACCTCCGTAAAGCTTTTTGCCCGGAACTCGGGTTTGCCCGTGATAGCCAGATTATGCTTGTCGGCGCAAAGCGCGGTCAGCCAGGCTCCGGTGCGTATGTAAACGCCCAGCACGCCTTCCGCCCCCTGATATTCCGTCCTGTTGGCGTTGAAGCAGAAGCTCCCGTCAAAAGTGCGGAGGAGGGTCAGTTTCCAGATAAAGGATTCGAGCTGCCGTTCGAGCGCTTTTTCGCTTACGCTGGCGGCGGCGGGGAAGTTCCACAGGATGGTCAGCGTCTCGGTCGAGTGCCCCTGGTCGGCGCCGCCCAGCTCTCCCTGCTCGTAGAGGGCGGAGCAGACTTTGGTAAAGTGCCTGGGGCCTCCATGTATGTAGGAGGCGCAGAGGTAGGGGCCGTGACGGCCCGAATAGGTGGAGCCGCTCTGGAGATTGGGCTCCAGGCTCAGGTGACCGATGGTGCGGCCATAGGGGACGACCCCGTCGGGGGCGATTTGCTGAGCCCGGTTCAGACATTTGTCCACGAGGTTTTTGTCAAAATCAATGGGAGTTTTGCAAGCCAGGGCCAAAGCGAGGGTCATGTGAGAGCCGCCTACGCTCACCCCCGTCCCTGCATAGCCGGGGTGCGCCCCGTGGCCTGAGCAGAATTCCCCGTACATCATCTCGTTGCACAATCTGAGCGTATTGTTGCGGATATACGGGAGTACGGTCTTGTCCTGGAAGCGGAGATAATATTCGCACAGGAAGATGACGGAATGGGACAGGGGAGTCGTCCACTTGTCCTGGAAGCCGCAGAAGGTGATGTAGTGCGCCGCTTTTTCTATTGTTTTGTTATAGGCGGGGTCTCCTGTCGCCATGAGAGCCAGCCCGGCGACGGCCGTATCGTAGATGTTGCCCGTGTAGCCTCCCGGGCGATCCCAGGAGCCATCCTCCTTTTGCTGGGCGGCGAGCCAGTCCGCCGTCATTTTGATGACATTCCTCTTTTTGAGGCAGTCTTTGGGGAAGCCGTCCTGATAGCTCCCTATGGGCTGTATGGGGAAGGAGATCTCCTTGACCGCGGAGGACAGGGAGGGAGGAAGGGAGAAGGGGGCGCGCGTCTCGACGATGATATCGACTGTCGCGTT
>CAZNVW010000069.1:0-12572 GCA_964576595.1 uncultured Verrucomicrobiales bacterium | reverse complement strand
CTTTTTCCAACTCGTCTTCTACGGAGGCCAGCGTGACCATGGGGTCCTTGCGGGTGGAGGAGAGTTTCAGGCCGCCAAAAAGCCCCCCCTTCTTTTTGGGGGTGGGGTTGAGGTTGATTTCACAGCTCCGCAGGAGTTTGCGCCCGTCGAGGAAGCCCGGTATGTTTTTCACAAGGGCCTTGATCAGGTTGATGGCATATTCCGTGTTGTTCGCGTCAATGGCCTTTTTGGCTTTGAGCCAGAGGTCGGCCTGCTGGGGGGTCAGTTTCGATTCAGTGATTGTTTCTAACATAGGAACGAGAAGAGGTAAAAACAGGCATCCCCTCCCGATCAAAAAGGAGGGAATTATTTTCTTATTTCTAAAGGTCTTTCCTCCCTTCTTCAATCTTCTTTTTCCATTTTCTCAATTATTCTTGCCATAGGAAGTCAAAACGCCAAGACTGCGCTGTCATGAGTTCTCCCAAGATACGTCTGGATGCCCTTTTGTCCCGCTACGGCTACTGTTCCCGCAAGGAGGCGGCCTCCTGGGTCAAGTCGGGCCGGATCACTCTGAACGGCGAACGGTTCAAGTCTCCTTCGGAAAAGGCGGCTCCCGACGAGGTGCTTGTCGAGGGGGAGCCGGTCGAGTTTCCCCACGGGCTGTTTGTCGCTTTTCACAAGCCTGCGGGTTGTACATGCAGTCATGACGAGCGGGAGGGGGAGCTGGTGTACGATATTCTGCCTCCCCGCTGGAGCCGCAGGAATCCGGCGGTTTCTACTATCGGCCGTCTCGACAAGGATACCAGCGGCCTGATTCTGCTGACCGACAACGGGACACTGATTCACAGGCTGAGTTCGCCCAGGCATCATGTGGACAAGGTGTACGAGTTCACGACGACAGAGGATATTCCCGCCGGCTGCGTGGAGTTGTTCGCCTCGGGAGAGTATATGCTCGAGGGCGAGCGCACCCCGCTTCAGCCGGCCCGGCTGGAGATATTGTCGCCCCGTTCGGGGCGGCTGGTTCTTACGGAGGGACGCTATCACCAGGTGCGCCGCATGATGGAGTCGCAGGGAGCGCCCGTCGCCACTCTGCATCGTAGCGCGATCGGCCAGGTGACGCTGGAGTCCCTTGAGCTGGAGGAAGGCGACTGGAAGGAGATTTCCCCCTCTCTTTTCGCATGAGCCGGAGGCACGGAGAGCCGCTGTCCGTCATCGCCGATTTCGAGGTTCTCGCAGAATCCGGCGACTGGCTCGCCGTCAACAAGCCCGCGCCGCTTCTGGTTCATCCCTCCGACCGCAGCGGTGAGCCGACGCTCTGGCACGGGCTCAGGCAGCTTCTTGTCTTCGAGTGCGAGACGGGCGGCCACCCTGCCCTGATAAATCGGCTGGACAGGGAGACCAGCGGCATCACGCTTGTGTCCAAGACGTCAGCCGCCGCCAGCGAGCTGGGCAAGGCCATGCAAAAGAGGCTGTTTCAAAAGGAATATCTGGCTCTTGTGACGGGGCACCCCGGCTGGGATGAGTGCCGGGCCGACTTCCCCATTCTGCGGCAAAAGGATGTGCAGGAGAGCCGTGTCTGGATCAAGCAGTGTATTCATCCCGAGGGGAGGCCCTGCCTGACGGATTTCACGGTGCTGGCCCGGCTGGAGCGGGAGGGCGCGCCCTTTGCCCTGGTTCTCTGCCGCCCTCATACGGGGCGCATGCACCAGATACGGGTGCATCTTTCCCATCTGGGCCACCCGCTGGCGGGCGACAAGATTTACGGTCTTTCGGAGGAGTGTTATCTGGAGCATATCGACACAGGCTGGACGCCCGCTCTTGAGGAGAGGCTCCTGCTCCCGCGTCACGCGCTGCACGCCAGCCGCCTCAGGTTCCCCTATCAGGAGGAGATGGTCGATCTTTTTTGTCCGCCCCCTCTTGAGTGGGATGATTTCATGGGTGTCCGCCTGTCCGATTTTTATTAACAAAAAAAGGGGCAAAGCGAACTTTGCCCCAAGGTTGTGTTGTGTGTGCGAAGAAAGGTTGATTAATTGCCGTAGGCTTTTTTGCCTCTGGCATGAGAGGACTGGCCCGTACCGGCGGGCATGGCGTCGCGCAGACGGCCGCCCTTGTCAAAGACGAAGTAGGCTCCGCCATTTCCCGTATTGAGGGAGAGGGTCGGCAGGCCTTTTTCATTGACGCCTTCGGAAACGGCAGGACGGTAGCCGGCTACCTGGACGTTTTCAAACTGGGCGGCAGGTACGTTGTAAACGTAATGCGAGGCGATGTATTTGACTTGATCGATGGTGGCCGCACTTCCGCTCATCTGGTTCAGCGGCAGGGTGCCGCGGTAGCCTTCGAGAAAGTTGGCGGTCGATTGGCGGCTGCCGATGGAGGCATTGTCCTGCAAGGCACACGCGCCGAGGAATAAGGGAGCAACAAAAAGAATCAGTCTCATATCGGAATATATCTAGTATTAAAGTCCAGGCAGCTCAAGAAAAAAAGATGCCTTCCCGGCGGACAAAATCATTCGTTTTTGCCCGCGCAGTGGGAGAGAGCCGCCTGTTTCATTTGAAGGGCCATCAAATTCAGGGCATTCGCCCGGGTCGGAGCCAAATGTTCCCTGAGTCCCGTTTTTTCCACAAATTCCAGGTCGGCGGCGACGATTTCTTCCGGAGTATGGCCGGAGAATACTCTGATAAACAGCGCAATCAGTCCTTTGGTGATGACAGAGTCACTGTCCGCGTCGAACCACATGCGACCGTCTTCGTAGCGGGAGTTGAGCCACACGCGGGACTGGCAGCCCTGTATGAGGCGATCGTCCGTCTTGAGAGAGTCCTCCATGGCAGGGAGCTTGCGCCCCATGCCGATGACGTATTCGTAGCGCTCCGTCCAGTCTGGGAAAAGGTCGAGTTCGTCGAGCAGTTCCTGCTGAGTTTGTTTGATATCCATGGTCGGAGCTAGTTTTGACGGGCGTTCGCCAGAGTCACAAGGACGGCCTTTTGCGCGTGGAGTCTGTTTTCAGCCTCGCGGAAGATGACGGGAGCGAATTTTTCGAGTGTTTCTTCCGTGATTTCCTTGCCACGGTACGCCGGCAGGCAGTGCAGGGCGATATGGTCGGGAGCCGCCAGGGAAAGGAGGGATTCGTTTACCTGATAAGGTCGGAAGAATTTTTCCTTCCCCTCCCCTTCGCTCTCCTGTCCCATGCTGAGCCAGACGTCTGTATTGATGACATGCGCGCCGCGCACTGCTTCTTCCGCGTCAGTTGTGCAGCTGACATTGGGCGCATCGAGAGCGGCCATGAAGTCGGCCGGAGGCAGGTACTCGGCAGGCCCCGCGACGACGAAGGAAAAGCCCAGACGCTTGGCCGCCCACATCCACGAGCGGGACATGTTGTTGAAGCCATCGCCGATGAAGACGATTTTTTTGCCGTCCCATCCGCCGAGTACTTCGTCGATGGTCATCAGGTCGGCGAGTATCTGGCAGGGGTGTTCGTCATCTGTCAGGGCGTTGACTGTCGGGATGCCGGAATAATCGGCAAAGTCCGCTACATCCTGCTGGGCAAAGGTGCGGATGACCGCGCCGTGTACCATGCGGCCCAGTACCCGGGCCGTGTCCCTGATGGGCTCTCCGCGCCCGAGCTGGATGTCGTGGGAGGAGAGGAACATGGGTCTGCCTCCCAGTTCGCTGATGCCGACTTCAAAGGAAACGCGTGTGCGGGTCGAGGCTTTGGAAAAGATAAGAGCCCAGGTCTGGCCGTCAAGAGGCCTGGATGCAGGCGCTCCCCGTTCCGCCTTCAACTGGTGCCCCAGGGCGATCAGGTCCCGAATTTCGTCAGCGGTCAATTGTTCTATGGAAAGGAGATTTTTCATAAGAGAAAATTTACACCCCATTGTATCAAAATACTTTTTCCCTGAAAAGACCTAAGACGCAAAAGGGAGAAAAAAGACTCCTCTCCGGGTTTTTGTGAAAGAGCTTCCGGGGAGTTCCGCCTTTTGTGGCCAGCTGCTTCTTAACGGGGGCGATTTTTTCCGGGTTTCCCCTCCGTTTGTCCGCCTTCCCTTTATTACGGAGCCGCGCGAATAAACGGGTACAAAAAAAGCGCCCCGCCATTCCGGACGGGACGCCTTTGAAAAAGCCTTAACGGGTTCAGCAGCCGCACGCCGTTTCCAGGCGCTTGGCAACGTCGTCCCAGTTGACGATTTTCATGAAGTCTTCCACATGCCCGGCGCGGTTGTTCTGATGCTTCAGATAGTAGGCGTGTTCCCAGACGTCGAGGACGAGCAGGGGGATGAGGCCGGGGGTGGTCAGATTCTGGTGTTTTTCCACGCCGAGGACGCTGAGCGCGCCGGAGGCCGGGTCGTAGCCGAGGATGCCCCAGCCGGAGCCTTCCACGCCGGTGGAGGCCGCTTTGAAGAGGCGGATGAAGTTATCGACGCTGCCAAAGGAGGCCGTCAGTTTTTCCGCAAGTTTGCCGGACGGCGCGCCCTGGGGAGCCGGCGTCATGTTGTTCCACAGGATGGAGTGCAGGACATGGCCCGATTTGTGGAAAGAGAGCTGGCGTACCCAGTGGGTGGTCAGGGAGGCGTCACCCGTACCTTCCGCAATTTCCTTCAACTTGGCGAGGGCGGCGTTGGCCCCGGCGACATAGGCCGCATGGTGCTTGTCGTGGTGCAGTCTGACGGTGGCCTCGTCCACATAGGGTTCCAGCGCGTCATAGGCATACGGGAGCGGAGGGAGTACGAATTCCTTGCCGTTGAATATTTCCTGGGGAAGATAGATATTTTTCATGATTTTTATTCTTTGTTATTCCTGTATTTCAAGGAAGGGAGACCAGCTCCCGCCTTCCCCTTTCTTTTAACTGTTGTTAGAATTATTGTAAAGAACAAAACAGCCCCCGGTTTTTCTTCGCGGAAGCGGATGGCCCTACCCTATTCGTTTCCTACTCCCATTGCTATCAGGTTCGCCCCTGCAAGCAGGGTGCTGGAGAGGGTGCGGCTCCGGGCCGACTCGCGGGCGTATTTTCCGCTCCAGAGGCTCATGTCCGCCTGATAGTCCATGTCCTGCTTGGTTCGCATGGCCTGGTGGGCCGTATCGCGTATGTTCTGTTCAAGTCGGGAGGCAAGCGTCGTTTCGTTCACGGCGGATGTTCCCGACGGCGCGACGCCCGAGGCCCCTGACGCCGCCCGGCGCGAGGAGAGCGCCGATTCCGCGTCGCGTCGGTCGGTTCTCATTTTTTGCTGGGCGTCCCGGACGGCCGCCTCTCCCCGCTTTTGATAGTAATCGGCTATGGAGGCGTTTTGTTTCTGCTGGTATTTGGCGTCCGTATAGGTTTGAGCGCCCGTCAGGAGGTGCGCTCCCGCCTGTGCTGCGTATTGTATGAATCCCATAATGATGGATAGGCTGGTTGTTATTTTGAATAGTAATGGGGATTTTCCGTCGAGAGGACGGGGATGATAGAGGTGATGTTGAGGGGGTGGGGAGAAGAGGTTCTCACGCAAAGTCCGGGAGATTCTCTGTGAACGGCTTCCTGGTTCAGGGAAAAATAGCCGGTAAAATAGCTGCCTTCTTCGGGCTGCTCGGATGAGGAGGTCATGAGAGCGGCCTCCGAATTTACCGAATACCAGGGTCCCCGGGGCGACGAGGAGTACTCTACGCTACAGTCCGAGTGTAGAACGTGGAGACGGGTGGATATGTGGTTTTTGACACATCCCATATCATTGACCTGTTCCAGGGCGGAGACAGAGACGCTTGATTCATAGCCGACGCCGACCAGCCATTCCTCGCCGTCCGCGGCTTCGGGGAGCGTTAGAACTCCATTGTCCGCCACTCTGCCGGAAAAGGCGCGCCTGCGGTCGGATACGGGGTAGGCCGTCACTTTGAGGCCGCCCAGATGTTCCAGGTCCCGGAGAGCGCCCGATACCGCCCTGCGGGTGCTGTGAGAGTCCAGATAGACGGGCGTCTGCTCCGGGAAAACGGCGGTGTCGACCGACGGCCAGATAAAGGAATCTTCCAGACGCTCGACCGTCACATGCAGGTTTGCCCCTGTCCCCCGCGCGACGGCCGCCCAAAGTTCTTCACTGCGGCCCTCATTCTGTATGCTCGCCAGAGAAAGGAGGCGGGCGTCTCCCGACAGGGAGCAACGCCGCCAGGCGAGGATATTCTGCTCCGGTATCCAGCTCATGACGGCGGCTTCTCCCGACGCAGTCAAGGCCCAAAGATTGGACTCGCACCCCTTGTTCAGGCATAGTTCACGCAGTCCGGATGAGGTGATATGCTCGGCAAAAATGGTCAGTTCATTGCTTCGGTAGCCGTCGCTGTCCAGCCGGTAGGACAGTTCCCGGACTTTCCGGTCTCCCCGCTGGACAAACAGCAGGGAGGACTCCATCGGCACGGGACTAATGCCGGAAGAGCCCTGATAGGAATGGCAGACAAAACGGGCATTGGACGGCGACAGGGCCTTGCCGTCCGAGGAGTCCAGCGTCCATTCCGACGCGCTTGTTCCCAGAAACAGTTTTTGCTGGCTGTGCATCCAGCGTATTTTGTTCTGAGAGGAGGCGGAGAGTGTCAGCTCCATCGCGTCGTCGTCATTGCTCCCCAGCCGGAAGTTGTAATAGTCGTCCGTTCTGGAAAGCCAGACGGTCTGGGGCTGCCCCCAGGAGGAGGCAAAGACCAGCCGGTTCTGATGCCAGGTCATGACAGAGGGGTAACCGTAATGCGGCCCAAACGCGCCCAGCGACCAGTCTCTGGTCTCGCCGCTAAGGCTCATCGGCTCCGAATCCAGTTTTGACGCCCGGCACTGGGTGGAGTCGGAGGTAACGAAGGATACATGAAACGTGTGATCCACTTTGTGAGACAGGCGGCGGAGGTTGACGGTTTTCATGCCGACGCCTTTCAGTGACTGGGCCAATCTCAGCCGCAGCAGGCAAGATTCTTCGCTCTCGTCGCCGTTGACGATGAAATTGGCGTCCGAGTTGGAAAAAAAGGAACGTATGGTTGTCCAGCTCACACCGTCGTCATAGCTTTTTTGCAGCAGCCATTCTCCCGCCCAGGTGCCCGTGGAGCGGAATTCCCAGGTCTTTGTCACTCTCAGGGGCACCATTCCGACGTCAACGCCCAATTCAAAATGGCTGCCGTAGTCACGGGGGTCCAAAAAGCCCGGCTTGAAATCTTTTGATGCGGAGTAGGATCTGGTGCACATGTAGAAGGAGATGTACCCGCTCCCGTCCTCATAGCGGCAGGCGGTTCCGGCGTTGATAACGAGGGTGCTCATGTCCATATTATTCGTCTGGGATATCCAGTGATCGGCCATCGCTCCGCCATTGACCCAGCGGTTCTCATCGGGAGCGATTGTGGAAACTCTCAGATAATTAGATCCTCCAAAACGGCCGGACCACTCCATCCCCGCACAATAAAATTGATAGACGTCCCTCTTGTTCTGATCCTGGCTGCTTGTTTTATAAAAGGTGAGCTTGTTCTCCCGCAGGGAGTTGTAGCGCCAGGGCATGTTTTTCCAGGAGATTTCCTCCAGCCGCCAGTCACGGTCTGCGTAACGGACGAGCCTTTGAGGCATCTCATTGCCCGAGCAAATAAATATGACGTCGTTGATTTGCTGGTACGAGAGGGCGGCGGGGTCATCCCAGGGGGTGACCAGTTCATAGGGGGGCCCGTCCTCCCGGGTCAAGATCGCGCCTCTGGTGTAAAAACGGACGCGGCGGGGAGAAAACTCCAGTACAAACGCGTCTCCCGTCGAATACTGGAACGGGATCAGCCGTATCTTTTCCGAAGAGACGGTCTCGCGGATGAACTGGAAGCCCGGCCGTCGGCATAGTCCGCCAAAGGGGGTAATGCGGAAATTGCGTATGCAGGAGGCCGACCGCGCATACAGTTCCATATCCACGCGAGAAGCCGCCCAGGGGCTCACCTCTCCCGAAGTGAAGCTAAATCGGATGGGTGTCGAAAGCATGGGGTCAGCGGGAGAAAAGTGAGTTTTTCAAAATATAGTCCAGCGGATGCTGGTCATTCGAGCAGTGCTGTACCTGGTTGAAGTGGGCAGCCTGCGGCAGCAGTATTTTGTGATATTCGTTGAGCAGGTCTCTTCGGAGAGAATGAGATCCCGTAACAGGGAGGGCCAGCTTCTCGGCCAAACGACACACGAGGGCGTCCACAAACAGGGGATCGAATTTGGAGGCGTCTTCAATGTCTTCGAGATAGGTGATGGTCAGGGAGTCCCCCCCGGTCATGGTCAGCAGGGAGCGCCCGCTCAGGCTCCACCGCTTGAGCGGGACATCCAGAACGCGCAGGCATCGCGTCGGCAGGAGAAACCGGGCCGTAAAGGGAGGGGGCAGTACTTCCACTCCCTCCATGACAGGGAGAGGCATGAGCCGCTCCGCCTTGACGGCAAAGCTCCATCGACAGGCGCTCAGCGTTTCTTTCCGGGCGGGGTGATACAGGAGCGAGCATTGCATGGAGACAGGGTCCTGGGCGCGTGACAGGGCCTCAATGTGCCGCTGCCCGAGCTTGCTCAAGGCCCTGTTGCATATTTCCAAAGTAGTAAGCATAAGAAAAATGAGTTGAATGGCGAAACGATATTTCCGCCTGGGCCTTCCATTATAAGGCAAGAGCGGCTTTCATTCACTCTGGAGAGAAGGATGCAACACTCCGGGAAAATCTCCCGCTACGCAAAACGCAACACATTTATAATAGATATGTTACCAAGTGAAGAACGAGAGATGGGTGTGAGGAACGGCCTCAATTGATGCCGAAGGGACGGCATTTGCGTGATTAAATTGACTCAAGGCGAGTGAAAAACGTCACCGCCGAAACCCCTGTTTTTTATATGACCAATAACTGGAAAACTTCACTGACAGGTCTCCTGACCGGTACCGTACTGCTTATCAATTCCCTCGCCCTCCCCCTGTTGAACGGAGATCCCTCCGCCATTGACTGGAGCGGCGTCGCCACCGGGCTCGGCGCCCTCGGCCTGGGCTGGTTCGCCAGGGACAAGGAAGACGGAGACGACAACTCCGGCAAATCCTCTCCCGACGATGATTATGAACGCTGGATAAAGTCCTGATCCTCCCGACATGATCGCCACCCTTTATCTGGGAGGACTGGGCGCCATTACCTCCCTTGTTCTCGCAACCACGGCCGCGGAAAATGCGCTCCCTCTTGCCGAGGGAACGGGCATGGGCTCCATCGCCGTGCTTCTTTGGGCTGTCAAAATATTGAAAAGCGAGCGGGATGAAGCATTCAAAACTCTTCAAGAGGAGAGGAAACGGCTCCAATCCTCCGAGATGAAGTGTCTTGAGTGCGATTACTTCCGATACAACAAGCTTCTCGATCTCGTTCTCCAGCCGGAAAACACCGATACGCCCCGTGAATGACGTCCCCGCGACAAAGCCAAGCCAAGCTATCACCATGCCCCTTCAAGATCAAATTCAGGACTACTATCGCCATTCCGAGCGAAATTTCGAAGACGACCTGATCTATCACACGCTTCATGAAGATGCCTTTATTTACATGAGCAGGGATCATCTCCTGCTCGCCCGTCCGGTCAATCTGGACGCGCCGCAAAGGCATATTATCAATCCCGCCCATCACTTCTCCGCCGACCGCTGCAACGCCTGGCACGTCCATTTGCTGGTCGGCGATCCTCGCGCGCTCCTTCCCGCTCTCGGAGAGGAAATCGTCCGTTTCCCCAAAGTCGTTTTCCAACGGGGAAGCGGCAACCGTTCTCCCGAACTGCGGGTATATGATTCCGCTCGCCTGCTTCGCCTTCTCTCCTCACACTTTTCACTTTAATACACATCTACTCCTTTACCATGGGATTCCTCACGCCAAAAATGTCCGTCCCCGCCACTCCCGTCGCTCCAGCTCCCGATCCCGCCCCCAGTGTGGAACAGATAGAGCAGGAGACTTTTGACGAGGTCGGCGCAAAGCAACGCCGCCGAAAAGGTCTTGAATCAACTCTCCTTTCTCAAAAGGAACGGGAGGACACGCTCTCCGGCAGTACGCCCCAGCCTCCCGCCGGCGGCCCCACCCCCTACGCTACGAGAAAAACCCTCGGCTGATCTCCTCTTCTTTTCCCATGACTATAGATACTCTGCTCTCCTCCTACGCTTCTCTCAAAACAGAGAGGAGCAGCTGGGAAGACTGGTGGCAGACTTTGCGCCATTATGTCCTGCCCCGGCGAGTATGCCCGGAAGAATCCCGGGGAACAAAGCAAATCCCGGAGAACGGGCACTTTGACCATCTCTACGACACGACCGCCATAGAGGCCTGCCAGAAGCTGGCCTCGGGCCATATTTCCTATATTACGCCCGGTCATGAGATCTGGTTCAAGTGGACCGCGCCGCAAGGCTTCGAGGGAAAGGACAAAATCGAGTCCTGGTACAACAAGGCCTCCGAAATCGCGTTGAAGGAGCTGTCCTTCTCCAATTTTTATACGGAGATTCACGAGACCTTCCTTGACCGGGCCGCGCTCGGCACGGGCAGCCTCTTCTGCGGCGTGCGGCAGGACGGCCGGCTCCTGTTTACCCACATTCCCTGCGGGAGTTTCGCCTGCGCGGAAAATGAAGAGGGTACCGTAGATACCTACTACCGGGAATTCACCTTCACCCCCTACCAGGCCGAGCGCATGTTCGGACGGGAGCGGCTCGGTGAAAGATGCCGGGCCATGCTGGAGCGGGAAAACGCGAAGCACACGGGGAGTCTGCGATTCCTCCATGTCGTGCATCCCCGCGAAGACCGGGCCCCCACCCGACAGGACGCCGGAAACAGGCCCTTCCGAAGTCTCTATATCAGCCTCGACGACAAAAACATTGTCGAAGAGAGCGGGTATCATGAGTTTCCCTACCTTGTGACCCGGTTCCTGAAATGGGGGGAAGGCCCCTACGGCCTCCCTCCGGGGCGGCTTGTCTTCCCCGCCATACGGCAGGCGCAGTTCCTGAACAGAATTCTGGACACACTCGCGGAGATCTCCGCCTTCCCCCGTATTCTGGAACTGGCCAATCAAACGGGAGAGATAGACTTCCGGGCCGGCGGGAGGACGCTCATCAGTCCCGAGGCCGCCCAGCTCGGCTACCCGAAAGAATGGGCCACGTCGGGCCGGTACGATATCGGTCTGGCCCGTCTCGCCAATAAACAGACCGAGATCAAAAACGCCTTTTATCTCCCTCTGTTCGAGCAGTGGGCCAATACCACCCATACCATGACGGCGACAGAAGTCATGGCGCGCGAAAATGAGAAAATCCTCCAGTTCTCCCCTTCTTTTACGCTGTTTGTCAATGACTTCCTGCCTATCATGAAGAGAGTCTTCGGCCTGCTCTACCGACAGGGAAAATTCCCGGAGCCGCCGCGTGAGCTTCTCGATGCAAGAACGCCCGGAGGCGGTCTGCTCGACCCCCAGGTCATCTACCTGTCGCGCATAGCCCTGTCTTTGAGAAAACTGCAGACAGAGAGCTTTGACCGGGCTCTCCAGAGGCTCGCCGCCATCATGCCCTACCATCCGGAAGCCGCGGACAACTTCAACTGGGATACCGGGCTGCGCGACACCGCCCGTATCGACGGCATCCCGGAGGACTTCCTCGTCCCGCAGGAAAGAGTGGAGGCGGTGCGCAGGCAGCGGCAGGAGGCAGCAAGATCGGCCCAGGAGGCCGCCGCCGCACCGTCCCTCCCGGCCGCCGCGCCCGGAGACATCCTGTCCTCTGCCCTGACGCCCGACCAGATCCCCGAACTACTGAATCTCCTTTGACCCCATGGACTCCCGACAAAATCACAAGAAAATCAGAAAGCGCCTCTACTCCTGCCTCGGCTCCCCTGCCGGGCAGGAAACTCTGGAAGCTCTGGAACTGCAGTTCGATGTCCACCTCCCCGCTTTTCAGGGAACGGCGGGACACTACGACCCGCTCGACGCCATGCGCCGCGACGCGTACCGCGAAGTCTTCCTGTACATCCGCCACCAGCTCCGTCTCGCACGGGAAGAGCTGGAAGAGGAACAGGGCGACCACGCAGAGGGCCTCCTTGTGAACAAGTCCCTGAAAATCTGAATTTTCCCCGTTCCCCATTGTGAACAACTTTGTGAACAACCTCTCAACATCTCATCATAATTACTTATTATAAAAACATTACAGAGACAAAAAACATGTGAACAACTTTGTGAACAAAATTTCAATAACTTCACCCCGTCATGCCCCGTCCCAAAAAGAAAACACCCCTTGATACACCTCCCCCCCTCCCTGTCGAAGCGCTCGAATCTCCGGACTCCGCCTCACTACAGCAAACACCGCTTCCTCCTGCGGAGACAACAGACTCCTCAAGGTCCCGTACGCCCTTCCTGACTCTCGAGGAAAAAAGAAAGTGGCTCGCCCGCATCCTGAGAGACACCAGCGGACAGCATCAGGGCTTTGAACTCAGTCTCAGCGACAAATTCAAGGCTCTGATCGAAGACAACAAGCTCGCAGGCCACCCCGACGCCTCCGACGAAGCCCCGCAGGACAAGCCCCAAACCGTGTCTCAAAACCTGCCCGAGCTCCTCCGCGCCCTGCTGGGTACCGTCCCCCCGCCCCAGGAACAGCAATTCCGCCGCCCGGAATGACCCCCAGCGACCTAAA
>CAZNVW010000068.1:0-12691 GCA_964576595.1 uncultured Verrucomicrobiales bacterium | reverse complement strand
ACTTGGGACTAAGGATTTTCTTGGAGATAGCAAACTTGCCGTCGATATAATCGAACAGAGTCTTCAATCGTTGATGACCGTCCAAAACGCAGGACTTAAGGTCACGTTTAACGAAATGAACGAGGGTTGTTAGGTTTGTGGTTAGAAAAGTATAAATCCATTCGGACTTTTGTACATCACTCCACTGGTCAGCCTTACGCTGAACCAGACCATCGAATATCAAATTGCCTGCCTTATACTCCTCATAATACTTCATAACAGAATTGTGTTGCAACATATGGATGCCTCCTAAATTTGATTTTTTCCGCGCAGAGACTGCGCCGCTAATTGGTAATACGATTGAAGCATACGCATACGCTCAACTGTTAATTCGGCAATTACTTTCCACCGTTCGCATAATGAGATAACTAACTTGTCTCCTATCGTATACGGCCTTCTCTTCGCTTTCTATTGTGAACTATAAACTATATTATACCATATAGAAGCTAGTTTGTCTATATATTTCTCACAAAGAAACATCTCAAAAACAGATTGTCAAAACCCCGACTGCTACGGGATTCCTCATCGCAATGTTAGTATCTGGAAAATATCTTAAGAAACTTTTTTGTAGAAAAAATCCATCCCGAGGAACGCAGAACAAATGATATCATTACTAAATTGGCGGAGTACACGATCCCTGCAGCATAATCATTACAGATGATCTTGTACTTCAATCACTACGACACGTCCCTAAGTCCTTGTACATATCACAGCGTATATGCCGAAACGCCCCTGCATCGGCCACAAGCCCCGCGTGAGCGACGGGACATCGACGGTGCTATCATCACAAAGACATCGCAGGCGGACGCGGTGTGTGAGCGGCGTGAAGCGCCGTGAGAGGGCATAATCAGCTTTGTAGGCCAGTTCTTGGTGTGTATGTCTGTATGACAACGAAAAAGCCGCCCCAAGGACGGCCTAATAAACGATGGCTATCGCCAAGGGGATGCCTGACCCCGAGGCACAATTGCTGCTGACGATCTCGCACCTTGACCGCCACTACTTGCCTATAAAATCTACGCGCATACCGCAGCGTACACACCATGCCTGCCCGTACTGCGGCCACACGCCACGTATGAGCGGCAGGACGAGGGGGTGGCACAGCAGAGGGCGTCATGGGCGGACGCGACGTGTGGGGTGTATAAGTGGCCTGCAACGCGGATACTCAGGTACACGCCGCAACCCTACACAAAACAACAGCCGCCCTCGTGGACGGCTCTTCTTCGACAAACACATACTACTTACATCCTACTTATACCAATTCATATATTTATCCGTGAAAAAGTTGTTCTGCCATTTGCCGCTCCTTGGTTCCCACTCAGCCACCCAATCCTCCGTCCAATCGGGCGGGAAAAGAGGGTCGGGTCTGTATAACTGAACGCAGTACGGCATCAGAAAATCCCTCACACGACCATAAACCGTGGCAAACGATAACTCGCCCTCGATGGGTAATGCCTCATAAGCTCTCTCTAAAGCTGAATACTCAGTGAGGAAACAGCTGAAATCACTTAAAGTCACGCCCAGTAAGCCGCTGTCAAGGTCAGAAAGTAGAATACCATCGAGGAAAGTAAGGCGATATAAGGACAGCACACAATCCACGCCCACAACGGACATACGCGAGGTGCGGACAATCAAGTTGGCTATAGCTACGATAACGCGAGCATCAGTCGACATAGTTACCCCCTTTTATCACGAAAATACTCAGTAGCAAAGGGCATTAGCGATTGAATTGTTGCTTTCGTTATGCCATAACGCGAGGCATAAGGAAAAATCTCTGAGATTGTATAATGGGCGAAGAAATAGTCCAAACATTCAAACAAAACTCGGTCGGGAGCGTCATGGTGGACTATCTCCAGAAAAGTCCGAATCTCATCAGTCACCCTTATGCCGTCGATAATCTCGGTATGCTCGAGGTCGAGGTCATCTACAGGAATTGCCTCAACATAATAGGAGCTAATAATCCCGTACTTGCGAGGGGCGAAAAACCGAAGCGGTAGGCCATCCACGCTATTGCACATAAGTTGTATTTTCGCGGCTGTATCCCTGCAAACCACGATTTCGCCGTACATATGAGGAAATAGAGTACGTATCATTTCAGTTAACGACATCAACAATATCACCTGCCACTTCTGTCACATAAAGATTACGCCGTACAAACTCGGGAATCGGAGTCTGGCTCCCATCATAATCCACGGAGTAATACGGCTCGTCTAAACGATAATTCTCATCGAGCGCCCATTCGGGCGACTCCGCTCCCGCCTTGCTGTAGGCGTACTCAACGAAAGCGGTGATATAAGCCTGATGGAGCGGCAGTATCAAGGGGCTGTCCTCAATTAAACCTTTGGCCAATGCAGCCATTTGCTCGAGGTCGCATGCCGTCTTCAGATACAAGCCAACCTTTCGCCACACAACAGGAACGTAATCAGGGGTAATATCCTCGCAAATTAAGAACGAAAGCATGCGCGAGTTAATACGGTCTATCTCTTCCCCATCGTCGTCATCGTCTTCACAACCACAGCCACAGCCGTGGCTGTGACCATGAAGGCCCATAAAAGCGCCCCATGAGCCGAAGGACTCAAACCAGCCCAAATCAATAAAGGACGTATCGTCGCCGCTTCGCTTGCTATCCATAATAAAAGGCGCAAGAAAATCACGCAGTCGCGCGTAGAAATCGGCAAAAGAAATCAACTCGTATTTTTCACGACGAACGAAAACACGCTCGAACTCTGTGGTCTTGGTCAGGAAATCGTGGAAGTCGCCGAAGGTAGTAGCATCATCAGTGCCCATTTTTGACAGACAAACATCAGGTATTTTCGTGAGGCGATATAAATCGTACATTTGCGTAACGAGCTCTTTTGTAGTACCACCATAGGAAATAGCCTTGATTAACTCAAGGCACAGCTTATCGGGACTTAACATATAAACAGCCTATCCTTTCTTTTTTCAACATCGACAACCAAACGATCCATTAGACTTTTGGGTACCCCGTATCGCTGTGCTACATCGTATAAAAGGCTCGCATCCTCATGCTTGGCAAGATACCGTTCAACAGCATCATAAACAGTGTGGACGCTAAAACGCATCGCAATCAATTCCGCGAGCGTTCTTTCCTCGCTTGTGACCATAATGCCGTCAATCATTGTAGCGCAAGCGGTATCCATCATTGCAAGGGGGATAACGATAGGTTTTATGGTACTCGAACCTATAATATTCGTTCCTTCAGGTACATAAAACTCCAGCGGGAAACCGCAGAATGTTAGATTATGAATTACAGCTGCAGTCCTACGGCAAACGATAACAGCAGGAAACTGAGTAGGCAACAACGCCTTTATTACTTCGAGTGGACTTTGACTTTCGATAGGCGCAAAGCGGGGCGGGACGTAATCGCTCATATCTGTCAAACTGGGCAGCTCCAAGCGGAGACTATCTGCGGCAAAAGGCTCGACATACGCTTTTACCACGTCATACACAGTAGTGAACTCTGGCATTGGCTCCGTTGCTGTCGCAATAGCAGCTTCATAGGCCTCCTGAAACTCCTCGGGGAAACCCAAAAAGTAATCGAGCTCTCCGACATACAAGCACAGTTCGTTAAGCGTCTTCTTTATCTCTTCCACCGAGTGCTCATTGGCAATAGCATTTTGATACACAGCCCATAGCAAATCGGCTTTGGGGGTGCTAATAGCAGACAGAGAGTAGATGGCTGTGGCGGTTAAAAAATGAGAATAGGTCATAGTCATTCCTCCTTGGTTGTGGTAGTATACCTTCGCTGCTAGGTCATTGTCAAGTACAAAATTAACTTAACCGCGCGAGGAATACCTTGCAGACGAAACGGAGTAATAACAGAAAAACTCCCGACAAACACTTGGGAGTCTTCTAAATGAAATGGGATTAAATGGATAATCTAAAACGGGTGGACTTGTTGACAAAAGTCATTTTCTTGTTGACAAAAGAGCAGCGGTTGCTGACAAAACTGATTTTCTTGTTGACAAAAGAACGATGCTTGCTGACAAAAGTGATTTAGTTGTTGACAAAAGACATTTAATTGTTGACAAAAGTGAGGTGGTTGTTGACAAACGGACGAGCGTTGTTGACAAGCGAGCAAGGTTTAATGTCGTACCTTCCACCAACAAGAAACTGTGACTGCCTGAACTATATAAAAAAATTTATAAAAGTGGTTCGACTGGTTTTCTGGTTTTGGAAGCGGAAAATCCCGCACGGGTAGCGGTATCTGAGCGATACGCGATTTGGTTTTGGCTTGGTTTTCTTTGGTATTAGTGGTATTAGCATATATGTATGTTTGTGTTCTACTGTCATTATAACACACCTTTCCAAATAGTGCAACATAAATCTTCACTTTTTCTGCAAGAACACATAACTCAAGATGCTCCCCTAACCTATAATACCACTATCGATGCTCCGCCTCTTGTATAGTACACGACATACGCGAGGTAACTTGCGCTTGTGCGCAGTATGCGATGCGTATCATGGCGATAACGCCTGTGTAAGTAGGAGCCAAGAGTTCATCATTAACATGACGTTCCAGGAGGCATCCGACAATCGTAGCATAAAAAGCAGTAGAAGTAAGTTCTTCTTGCTTTACAAACCTCGATGACTATTGCGATAGCGTTGCAGGAACTGGCCTAACAAACGCCCACAAAAAGCTGTTGCAACGAGGGACGGGCGGAGCATGTCGCTCTGTTTTCAACGGCTTTTAATACCCTGACCCTCGTGCTGTACGCGATATTCTCGTAGTAGAATACATGGACAAGCGGTATGCCGCAGGGACGATGTGTGACACGCTAATTATTTACTATCTTATTATCATGGACATGGATTCCGTTTCGATTTCTATTGCATCACTTTTGATGTGGCGTTGCGAGGACTGTCCCCATAAACCCGCAATTGGCGCATACGCGAGCATACGAACTCGCAGATAGTGGGCGCGAGTAGGTGCGGTGCGCTATTGTATTGCTACGGTGTTTCAGGAACTGTTCCCGACAAAACCCCTACAGAAACAACTGTAAACAGCGATGGAATGGGATGGCTCTACAAAGTGAGTTGCTGCGACTATAGCTCTTGCATCTCGAATACTGTAGCCAATAAAGCATGACAAAGTTAACGAAAAACAGTGTGTCACACCCCCTGTTAGCCATCTCACTCCCTCGGGTGCGA
The DNA here is from genome assembly GCA_964576595.1 of uncultured Verrucomicrobiales bacterium. GTDB lineage: Bacteria > Verrucomicrobiota > Verrucomicrobiia > Verrucomicrobiales > Akkermansiaceae > CAZNVW01. Next base: position 7,483 of record CAZNVW010000068.1, on the reverse strand, counting down.
GCCCTCTACCTTGCTCATTACGCTGCTATTGATATGATGTTGTAGGTACTATCCGACAAATGGGAGAGAAAAATCCAGACATCTGTAGCCAAATAGGGCGCAAACGCATACTATAATGACTTTTGATACCTTGAATGACTTTTGATACCTTGCCTCTCATGCAGTACCAAACAAACAGCATCGAAAGGCTTATTATAATGGCGATAGGGCATGACTACGCTCCATTATGCTCTTGATGCGACTATCGTTAAGGAATTGCCAATAGAGTCCAGATAAGCCTGAGTAAAAAGTGAGAGTGAGTAAATGAGCGAATGAGTGGGCGCGAGAACGGATAGGCAATGTTTTAACATTCGAAATCATGACGCTGGCGAAAATATCTGACAAACAAGGCAGCATCAAGACTTGGGTTACATCTATCCTACCGATAAACCCATCCTCTTTGTGAGCTGATAAATGGGCAGGGAGAAAGGTGCATCTCGCTATTTGGGATAACAAACCACTTATGATATGACGTGACAGAAGCCTGTGGATTAATATCGCGCAATGATCAATCTGACATACCAGCAAACCCTCTCCCTTTGTCCTACATAATCCTCTTAAAATGCGAGAGACGCATGGGCGCAATGCGCAAATGTGCGTACATGCACATATGCGCCTATGCTGCAAAGGTACCAGTCACTCTGACTATTCGATCTGTTTAGCCCCATAAGTCCCTCTGATTCTTCTGACTTAAATCCCACCTATATGCTCCTGCAAACATCAAGCGCAGACTCCCTAAACAGGGGGTATAGGAACTCCCACCTCATATTGCGGTAGAAAGGCAATCTGGAAGCAATTAGGGGAAAACATCCCCATTATTCTCGATGGCAATAATACATTCGGGATACCAAATATGCTTGTTGCGTACCCTGAAAGGCGAGGGGCGGGGGTGCGGAAGCGCATGGGAAGCGGGTTAATGAGCGGGAGAACTGGTGTGGGAAAAGGGGGTCGCGGACGAAATGGGCTGGGGTTGGTAGTATTTCTCTCATTAACTACATGTTATCATATATATAGGTTGGAACATCCTGTATACCTCCTCGGTAGTCTTTGTTTTTCATCAGTAATGCATCATGTACATAAGTTGGTATCCCAACTTATGTACCCAGTCCTTGCTACAACTGTTGTGCATTACCTTCGCGCCAACAAACTCAAAATAAAAGGCATCTCCAAGAACAACTGGCTCTCCGTTTGTTTATCTACTCAAAACGGAAACAACCGCCTTCGGCAGAAGTCAATGGGCAAATGAGTGCCAACAAACCCCCGCGTGATACATATACAAGACAGATAAGGGTGGTCACAGTCTTCTCATGGCCTGTTCTGCTTGCATACCGCTTGCCTATCCAGACGAACGCGGAAGGGGCGACAGGAAGCCAACAAACCACCTCTGATGCCTCTCGCCTTACGCGACTACGCGCATTGGCGCACTATGCTGGCGGCACAATGACTCTGCTGATTACGCCTATGTATAATCCTGCAAACCATGCTCTGACTCTCCCAACCTTACTCTCTTGTAGCCTGTGTACCCCGTCAAACAAACAGAATGTGGATACGCGAAAGAGCGACATGCTAACAGACACTCCTGTTTGTCATTACCTTCTATGCGCCTAATGAATAATGCCCTCCAACAAGGCCAAGGTGCGCATTATGCGTACTACGCGAAATACGCAGATATGCACCCTATCCGCGAAGTCGCCAAACCTCCTCGGCATATCTCTTGTTCTTATCACTCCTGCATCCATACCAACTCCCGAATGCCAAGGGGTAGGACATACAAATAGGGGCATCGACAAGCTGTTTGTGAGAAATCTCTTGCCATCTACTACCCAGACAAACCACAATGCCTCTATGCCCTTGCGCTATAAATTCTATCAAAGCAAAACCCTCGTATATCCTGCGCATTACGCACAATACGCGCATGTGCGACTATCCGCGAAGTCAGCAGGCTCTTTAACCCCCCATGCCCACCATTGTCTCCGCTACCTATGCACACCCTATCAAACGACAATGGGGCGTCAACAAACCACCTATGAGAAATCCCCTGCTCCTTACCAACCCAGACAAACGATAATCCCCTTTACGCCCTTGCCCTATGAATTAGTTAAAGCAAAAACCTTCGCATATCTGCGCATTGCGCATAATACGCGTATATGCGAATATGCATGAAGCCCAGCAAACCTTCTCTGACCCCATTGCCTCTGTAGCCTATGCAACCTCCAACAAACGCCTCTGGCTAAAACACATGCAAGCGTGCGCCTAAGCAAAAAGGAAGCCCCTCGCTCAAAAGGCAGATACACTAAAAAGCGAATGTGGCTCTCGCATGTGCGCTTCTTTGGGGGGAGTTAATGGTAGTGACCTCGCATGAGGGAACCACATCAAGAAACTATTACGAGATAACCCCTGCAGAGACTCCCTGCTTCTTCTTTCCCTATATGCCCATAGTGGAGCGGTCTCCTTTTGCTCAACAAAAGGGAACACGAAGAAAGGAAAAGGGAGTCTGATTCTGTAAATTGCTTTTTGGGGGAATAAACTCCAAGCAAAAAGCCAAAGGGGAGAATCTCTGAAAACACATACTTTGACCTATCGAATTCATCCTCTGGCATCCATACAAACAAAAAAGCCAAGGCAGGGGGTATCCTTGGCGGCAAATGCATATGGTACTTTGTATGTAGGAAAGCGGCAACACCCTAAAAGTCATTCTTATATCCTATTTGCCAGCTCATGCAAGCCCTGCAAACCTCAAATGCTGATATGTAGATACTCAAAACCTCAAAAGGATTTCTTTTTGCAAACATCGCATCTCCCAAAGGCACAAACGGAAAGGCATCAGCTCACAATCATCAACTGCAAAAGGCATTCAACTGCAAAGAGCATATGTAAACACCTAAAACCCTTAAAAGCATACAATACTCAAAAGCATTTCAAACGTCAATCTCTGTGACATCTTAAAGGGCATACAATCGTTAAAGGCATCAAGGCTATCAACTGCAAATGGCGGATGGCGACTTGCATCTCCAAACACCATTGATCCAGAAGCATCAAACCTTTCATCTCTTGCACTTTGCATCTTGCTGGTTGTCATTTGGATATTGAGTATTAGGTATCATGTTAGGTAATGATGTCAAGGTACTGACTGTCGAATAACGACTTTCATGACTGAACATCAGCTTTATTCAACCCCCGTTTATAAATGGGTTATAAGCTCTCGGTAAAGCTCAACTACAATATTCTATAATAGCCGTATACAAGACAAAATGCCGTACTATACGGGGTTTTCTGCTGATGTAGACTTCGAAAGTTTTTTCTTCCGTAATATTCGTAACTTGCGCTTAAGTGGTAAAATATAGGATATTTTAGGGCTGTATTGTTCGCGGTTGCGAATGATACAAACGGGGCACGAATGGCAACAATTAGAAGAGTTTGAGGGCATAACGTTCGAGCTCGCGAACAATGTAATTACTGCACTGAAACGTCCGTGCCTCGCCTACGCCAAGCCTGTCCCTATCGTTTAAGTCGTTTATCGAAGTGGATAATTCATCAAACAGCTTCTCTGATGCACCACTCTGCGATTCCGTGGTTACAGTATAGCACATTATTGACATGACCGCAATATTCGGTTTTTTTATTAAACATTGTCAATGCCGTTTCCTATCGAGTACCGCACAGCATATTTTGGGTGCAAAACAAGATGACCATCGCCAATACTGTACATATCTGCGGGGGTGTTGACACACTGCGCAAGCAAAACGAACGCCGCCTTCGAGTAGACCAGGCGGCGTGAGTATTTTGGCAAGTATGTAGCCGAAACGGGCTCTTAGAGTGCTATGGCTGAAGTGTCAGGGGCTTTGTGTTAAGTTAATGCGCTTGGATCATGTGGATGTTATCTTCGGAGCCGTAGGCATCCCTGCGTACGCACTGTCTGCTGCCCATACCAAGCCGATGGACTCCATACACGACCAGGAGCCACACAGGAGCACAGAACAGCACCGTGGACTGTGTATCCCCGAATGTGTACCCCAAATCAAGACGACAGATGCCGTCCTGGAGCGCGTGAGATGGTTTCAGCGGAGGTGGGTTGGCCAAGAGCGGCTTATACGGCACGCACTCGGCGGACATGAGAACTGCTTGATGAAATGCCTTGGATTATGGGCAGAGCACCGCTAACATAAACGATGCCGCCGTGCTTGGAACTCCTGAAGAGCATTCCAGAACGGAGACGGCTTCTTTCGGAACCACTCACCGTTATTAAATAGCTGTTTCGACCGAACTAATACACATGCCTTTCTTGCTCTGCTAACAGCCACAAAGCAAAGCCGTCGAGCCTCTTCGATTTTCCTAGCTGTGGTATCGCGATAACTAGGAAAGCTGCCCTTTTCCATGCCGAGCATGATCACAACATCGAATTCGAGACCTTTTGCACTATGTCTGGTGGATAGTACGACTTGATTATCTGGCGCATCAAGTCGAGTCATAAATTCGATCGTCATTGGCGGTTCCTGTTCGCTTGCGATGAGAGCCAGCTTTCTGAAATTCTGGATTTCATCAGAGAAACGGTCTGAATCACGGAACACAGCGCGGACATCTAACTCTACAAAAATATAACGAAGCCACTCATAAAGATTGCCTTCGTGGACTATGCTATTCGTCAAAACACGGATTAGATTCCGCCTAATGGCACGATATTCTTCCTCGTAGATTTCACTTTTTCTTTTAACCAGCAAGAAGCCTTTCCACGTGGAGCATATCTCATCAAACGAAGCCATTCTTTTATCGTGAAGCCAACGGGCGCAGCTTTGAAGCCAAAGGATGAACTCTGTGTTTCTGAAGTCTTGGCGAGCGATATAAGTTGGGATACCTTGGGAAGTACATTTGGCGAATAGTTCTTTTACAAGTTTGTTACCACTAACCAAAACAGCTATCTCATGATATGGGATCCCTTTCTCGTGGAATCTTCTAACCAACTTTATAGCTGTATCGTATTGCTCATCCATCCCCTTATCACATTCGCAAAACTCAATCGTCGCTTCATATTCGCGCAACTGCCCAGAAGCGACATACTCTCTCTTGCATTCTAGGACATGCTGGGATGCATCAACAATGATCTGCGAACTACGATAGTTATTTTTCAACCGAATGCATTCCACATCATCGCGAAGGCTTAGTTCGGTCAGATAATCTGGTGCAGCACCTTGGAAATCGTAAATGGACTGGTCTGCATCGCCGACAACAAATACCTTGATGTTTGTGAAATGTAATAGCGCAAGAACAATTTCATGCAAGGGCTTTCCCAAATCCTGATACTCATCAATGACAATCCACGGAAATTTCGCTTCGAGCGCCTTGCGAATGTACGGCTCTTTGTGGATAAGCTCCACGGACAATTTTACCATGCTAGTGAAGTCGATGTAGCCATTCTGTAACAACAGTTCATCGAATGAAATAGCCGCTTTGAGCGCAACCTCGTGGGTCTCAAGATCAACGCGACTAATCCCGCGTATGTTCCGCGCGCGCTCTTTGTCGACATCATCCATCGTGGGCTGTCCCTCGTATTTCTGTGCATCGAAGAGCTTTGCTTTTTCCGACTTCGAGATGATCCGTACGGGGTGCGGGATTCTGTATTTAGGATACAAATGCGCGAATGGAGTTATAACCTCCGCAAGACAGAAGCTATGAGCGGTACCAAGAAACACATTCCTGCTCTTTGTAAGCCCGAGTTTCCTAAACCGATCTTTGAACTCACGAGCAGCCTCCGTACTGTAAGTCAAGCAAGCCAGCCCTCTAGGGGGATAGATGGCTTCGTTCAAGAGGCGCATCACCTTAAGCGTTAGCACGGTTGTTTTGCCGCTTCCTGGACCCGCTATAACAACCGCATTTCCACATGTGTTATATGCAGAAAGTTGTTCGGGATCACTGCGGATTTCCCATAACTTCCTTTGGAAGTATTCCGTCAATTGCTAACCCCCTTAACCTTCTTCACTATCGCATCTATCGCTTCTTTTACGTACCCAGGAATCATCGTAAGAGTAACCTTTTCGGCAAGACGTTGTGCGAATCGCCCTTTCCCAATGCCACTGTGAGAGGATTCGATCTGACGAAGGCACTTATAATACTTTCCCGATGTTAGGTTCTTCGAGAAGTTCCGCTTCTGCCGATCGCCGCCGCTTGTCAATTCTATTGAACACAGAACACAGAATATCTCTATCGGCAGCATTAGCATTGCTAAAAATTTCGACTTCCAGCGTATATTCCCCGATAAACATGTCGAGTTTAGCAAAGGCTTCGCGCTGTTGGTCAAATCCGAGCTCGTCGAATGCCTGGCCATGTTGCGCTGCGATGATTTCCCCGTGTATGCGCATAGCACGATCGAGCCCATCAAATCCTTTGCCTTTGTGATCTTCGCAAGCCATGGAACCGAAGAGTTTTTCCCCATCATCATTATAATAGTAATAATCACCGTCTGTGATTATTACATACGGAATACCGAGTGCCTCGATAAACCGACAGTATGGCTGGAAATCTGTTGAGTTGATATTACAAACAACCAACCCAATCCGATCTAGCTCGAAACCCATAGATTTCGCAAAGCTCGTAATCAAATATTCCTCGGCGATACCCTCCACGAAGAGGATACCTTTTGCAGTATACAGCTCTCCACGCTTAACATCGATGTACCTCGATAAGTCTGCGTACTCTTCGACGGAAAGCCTAAGTCCTGCGGTGGTTCTTACACAAGTACCGTCTGGCTTCGCAATCAAATGCACAAGCGAAGTTATCGGCGCAACCGAAGAAATATGCGTGGAGTGGGTTGTGATAATCACCGATGTGTCGGTTTCATTCATCACATGCTTATACAGCAACCTCTGGTATATTGGATGCAAATGAGCTTCTGGTTCTTCGACGGCAAGAATCGTTGATCCATGGGCATTCGGGATTGCGTCAGACAGAAACGAATACAAATCGTCATATAGAGATTCGGCCTTAAGAGCATCATTGCTGAGGGCATATCCATCAGTCGCCTCTATTTTGTCGTAACAACGCTGGAGTAGGTCGGGTTCGCCTTTCTTTTCTAATTCGCGATACAAATCACCAGGCAAATAAGTCTTAATTGTATCGTCCTTGATCAAGAGAAGGATGAGGGCAATATAGAGTATATTATTCAAACCCAGGCTTGTACTCCCAACTTCACGGCTATTAATCAACGGACGCAACGCATAAAGGAGCTTCGTGGCGTCAATATTCATGGTTTTTAAGGACACGCCGAATTCGTCCGCGTTAAACGACACCATCAAGTTTATCAGGGTATGGATTCTATGCTCCAGATCGCAAACTTCTCCAACCTGAAGGGTATCTGCACCTTTTTCTTCGAGTGCTTTGGATATCCCTTCAAGTACATTCTTGCTGACGGCATACTTTTGCTTACCCCACTTTCACCTAACTCTCGGAATCT
>CAZNVW010000067.1:0-12734 GCA_964576595.1 uncultured Verrucomicrobiales bacterium | reverse complement strand
GTCGCCCTCCGCAAAAAGAAGCAATGGGATGAAGCTCCCCCGGAGAAATTGTTGATGGACTGGGTGGCTGCCCTGAAAAAGGGGGATGCGCTGGAAATGGCGGCTCTGGGAGAGATGGCTGACGCGCAGTCGTCCTCATGGAGCGCCCGGCTGAGGGACGCCCAGAGCTTTGTGCCGACAAAGGAGCGGAGTATGTGGGAGTTTCGCCTGAGCTATGCGGTCGGGAGCAACGCCTCTCTGGTTGTCCCGCTGCCCGCCGGGGAGGCTCAGGCCGGCAGAATGGATCTGGGAGTACTGAACTTCAAGGATACTCCGGGGACGCCGTCTTCGGTGTCTTCATTGTCCTTTCAGGTCGGAGACTCGACCGGCGGCAAGGGGCGCACGCTCTTTTATCCCCGCGAATTTTCTCCCGCCGTACAGAAGGAGTATTACGCGGCGGACATGGAGGAGAAGGAGGCCGAGGCCCTGACCCGGAAGATTCTGTTTCGTTTCGAGGAAGGAATGCCGCAAAGGAAGTATGCGTCTCCGATGGAGTTTGCCGCAGATTTTACAGAATGCGTTTGTGGGGAGAAGGGGGGCGAAGTAGCGGATTTCCTGATGTTGAGAGGCCGGGAGAGTGTCCGGGATATAGACTCCGTGCTCAAGGAGCGGGAGAAGTGGAGCCGTCTCGGCTGGGGCCGTTTTCAGCAGAATATGCGGGAGCGGCACCCCGATTGGGAAAAGATCAAAAGGAAGTTTTCCAAGCTGGTCAAAATAAACGACGACAAGAGCGTGCTGATGCTGTATCTCACCGGGCCGCGCTTTTTCAAGGAGTCCTATACCTTTTATCTGGTGACGATCGAACGCCGCGGCGACTCATGGGGATGGGGAGAGGACGCGGGGAAGAGCGAGTTTAATAAAAAAGACGAAGTCGGCAAATTCAACAGGGAGATAAAAGAGCAAATCGCCTCTCAGGTGATGGGGGCGGTTGAGGCGGTCAAACTGGATGAATTGCCGGCTTGTCCCGGCAAGGTCGTCGCTTCCGATTTCAGGGAACCCGACGATGAATTGAAAAACTGGATGAAAAAAACATTCGGGAGAGGCGGGCTGTACCAGTTCCTGGACAGACCGTACGGGGTGGGGCTGGCGGGTGACCAGGATACTTTCCTGTATTATCAGGATTATGAAGAAATCAAACTCAGGAATAACGGGCAGGACATCCGCGATATTGTCTTTGAATGGGAGGAGAAGGCTCCTCGCAAAGACCAGACGATTTTGACGGCGCTCCAGTGCGGAGACTGGGCCATGATGGGAATTTTCCTTCGCGGGGAGCCGTTGAAGATGGGGGCGATTCCCCTGATTAAAAAAGACGGCAAATGGCAGCCTCTGCTGGCGGGAGTCTATGTTACCACTCCGCAGAGGGGCAAGGACGGCAAGTTCCTCACAATGAGCTCCAGCGGTGTGAACAAGAGCAGTTTTTACGGCATGATCACCACCTTTTGCCACCGCGCGGCGAAAATAATACTGGAAAAGAATCTGCTGCCTGAGCCGCCGCCGTCCGCATCCCCTGAAAAGTCATAGAATTGCGTATGAATTTCTCCCTGATTCATCCGGGCGTCGTTTTGCTCCTGTCGGTCGGCCTATCCCTGTCGCCCGCTCTGGGAGATCTTGCGGATGCGGGAGACGAGGCCGGACGGGCGACCGCGGGAGCCGCGGCCGCGACGTTGCCGCCGGAGGCTCTGGAAGAGGCCCGGCAGTACTTGTCTCTGCTGGCCGGGAGCCGGGGGGCGGATGAGGAGGCCCTGCTCAACCGCTCCGGAGCGTCCTTGTCGCTGAGCCCGAGGCGGCGCGAGCAGTGGAGGGCCTTTGCCGGGGAAATGCGGGATTGGCTCAAAGACCGCAAGCGGGATGAGCGGGGACAGTTGACGCTGGAGGTAACGGACAGCAGGACGGAGGGCGATCTGGCCGCTTTTGTCGCGTATCTGTTTGATGAACGCCAGCCGCTGGACCTGGGGGTGTTGCCCGTGATGATGTACAGGGAGAAGGGACGGTGGCTGGTCGCTCCCTTTTTGACCGATTTTGGCAATACCCGCCTGCCGTTTGAGAAAAACATCAGGCAGAAGAGCCGGGAATTGTCCCAATGGGCGGCGGAAAGAAGCCGGACGCGCCTGGAGGAAGGGGGTGGAAAGGTGGAGCGGAAAACGGCGGACATACTGAAGTCTCTCAGAAAGAAGAATCGGTGGGATGAGGCTGCTCCCCAAAAACTGTTGATGGATTGGGTGGCGGCCCTCCGAACGGGAAATGCGTTGGCTCTGGCCGCTCTCGGAGAGATGGAGGGCTCTCAACCTTCCTCCTGGAGCGGGCGATTGAGAGACGCCCTGAGCTTTATCCCGACAAAGGAGCGGAGTATCTGGGAGTTTCGCCTGAGCTTTTTCGTAGGGGGCGACTCCTCTCTGGTCATTCCCCTGCCGGCAAAGGAATCCTCAGAAGACAGAATGGATCTGGGCGTGATCAATTTCAACGAGATCCCGGGCACTCCCGCCGCCGTCTCTCTGCTGTCCTTTCAAGTGAAGGACTCTCCTGGAGGCGGAGGACGTACTCTCTTTTATCCGCGAGCCTTTTCTCCTGCCATGCAGAAGGAATACGATACCGCGAACAACATGGGGGAGAAGGAATCCATGGAGCTCACGCAGACCATTCTCGCCCGTTTCTCCGAAGGCATGGTCGAGAAGAAATACGCTACGCCGGAGGAGTTTGCGCAGGCTTATACGGACTGTGTTTTTGGAGATGGAGCGGCTCCCGGAGTGGCCGAATTCCTCACCCTGAGAGGGCGGGACGGCATCCGGGGGGCAGAGGCCGTTGCCCGGGCCGGGAGCAAGTGGCGCGATATGGCTTACGAATGGGCTTATCAGAAGCGCATGAGAGAACGTTACCCCGATTGGGACAAGGTTAAAAAGAAGTTCTCCAGACTGGTCAAAATAGATGAAAACAGAACAGCCTTCGTCCTGTTTCTTACCGGGCCGAAAATGCTTTGGGGATCTACCGCTTCTCATTTCGTCACGATTGAACGCCGGGGCGATTCCTGGGGATGGGGGGAGGATGTGGACTCATGGAGAGGAGATAACGGGCAGCTTACTCATAATAAACTGCTTTTGAGGCTGAAAAATGAAGTGCTGAATCATCTCGGCAAACAGGTGATGAAGGATGTCGAGACGATCAAGTGGGCGCAGCTGCCCTCTCTGCCCGACAAGATCGAGTCCCTGATCACTGGAGAGCCTGACGACGAGCTGAAACGCTGGATGGAACAGACCTTTGGCGGAAACGGGTTATATGACTTTTTTGACAAGCCTTTTGGCGTGAGGATGGAAGGAGAGCGCGACGACTACGCCCATTATCAGCAGTATGAAGATCTTAAGAATACGGATGACGGGCGGTGTGTGCGGGAGACGGCTTTTGAATGGAAGGCGGGCGCCCCTCCGGGCCGGCGCACCATCCTGACGGCGCTTCAAAGCGGCGACTGGGCCATGCTGGGCATCTTTTTGCGGAAGGAGCCGGAATACATGGTCGCTCTCCCCGTGGTAAAAGTGGACGGGAAGTGGCAGCCTCTGGTCGGGGGCATTTATTGCACCTTGCGGAACAACGAGGGATATGTACACAAGGTCGCCTGGAAGCGGTGGCGCAACAAGTTCAAATTCTACGGGAAGATGAGCGATTTATACATGGGCATGGCCATGAAGCTGGCCGACAAGCGTCTGCTGCCGGAGGAGGTGTACAAAAACGGGGGACACGGCGGATAAACCGGGACAGTAGCACGGGCCGGGAAGGGGTGGCGTACGCCGTTGAAATCCCTTAATACGCGCCGCATTTTTTCCGTCAGGCCGTTTATTTTGGTTTGCTAAATGATTGTGTCTCGTGTTTTCTTCCCTTGACATGTCTGAAGCCAAAGAACGAAAGACTCTTGAAGAACGCAGCCAGATGTCCGATCTGGAGCGTCTGCGCCATTCCTGCGCTCACATGATGGCCACGGCTCTGCTGCGCCTGTGGCCCGATGCACAGCTTGCGGCCGGGCCTCCCATTGAGAATGGGTTTTACTATGATGTGGAGATGGCTCATCGCATCAGCCAGGACGATTTTGAAAAAATAGAGGCCGAGATGAAGAAGCTGGTGAAGGAAAACCAGGCCTTCGAACGTTCGGTCATCTCCCGTCGTGAAGCCATGGAAATGGCCCAGTCCGGGCGTTTGGGCGCGTTGTCCGAGCGGACGGCTCCCTCGAAGTTCAAAGTGGACATTCTGGAAAACATTCCGGATGACGAAGAAATCATTCTCTATCGGAACGGGGAGTTTGTGGATCTCTGTGCCGGGCCTCACGTCGGGCGTACCGGAAACTGCAAGGCCTTTAAAATCATGGGAATCGCCTCCGCCTTTTACAAGGGCGACAAGACCCGGCCCATGCTCCAGCGTCTGTATGCGACCTGCTTCCCCAACCGCACCCAGCTTGACGAGCATCTGGCCCGTCTGGAAGAAGCCCGCCGCCGCGACCACCGCCGCATCGGGCGCGAGATGAACCTGTTCCATATCGATGAAGCGGTAGGGCAGGGTCTTATCCTCTGGAAGCCCAAGGGCGCGCTCATCCGCCGCTCCCTGCAGGATTTCATTACCGAAGAGCTGGACCGCCTCGGCTACAGCCAGGTCTTTACCCCCCACATCGGCAAGCTGGATCTGTACCAGACTTCGGGACACTTTCCCTACTATCAGGAGAGCCAGTATCCTCCCTTTGCGGAGCGCGATACGCTCGACAGACTCTCCGACGAGGGTTGCACCTGCGCCGAGCTGCTCAATTCCCTTCGCGAGGGAACGATAGAAGGCTACATGCTCAAGCCGATGAACTGCCCGCATCACATCAAGATATACGGCAGTCAGGCCCATTCCTACAGGGATCTCCCGGTACGTCTGGCCGAGTTCGGCACGGTCTATCGATGGGAGCAAAGCGGCGAGCTGGGAGGCATGACCCGCGTGCGCGGCTTTACCCAGGATGACGCCCATATTTTCTGTACGCCCGACCAGCTGGCTCAGGAAATACAGATGTGTCTCGGCATTGTGAAGACCATTCTGGGCACTCTGGAGATGAAAAACTACCGCGTACGCCTTTCCCTCCGCGATCCCGACAGCACCAAGTATGTCGGAGACCCCGAGAACTGGGACAAGGCGGAGGCCGCCCTCCGCGAAGCGGCCCAGTGGCTGGGCGTCGAATATACGGAGGAGCCGGGAGAGGCCGCCTTCTACGGGCCCAAGATCGACTTCATCGTCAAGGACGTCATCGGCCGCGACTGGCAGCTCGGCACGGTACAGGTGGACTACAATCTGCCTGAGCGCTTTGACCTGTCCTATGTCGGCGCGGATAACAAGCCCCACCGCCCGGTGATGGTGCACCGCGCTCCCTTTGGCTCCATGGAGCGTTTCTGCGGGCTGCTGATTGAACACTTTGAAGGCAAGTTCCCGACCTGGCTCGCTCCCGAGCAGGTGCGCGTCCTGCCGATCTCCGAGAAATACGAGCAGGACGCCGCCGTCGTGCGCGAAAAACTGGCCGCCCTGCGCGCTCGCGTGACGGTGGACAACGCCTCTGACAAAATCGGCGCCAAGATACGCAATACCCAGCTCGACCGCGTGCCCTACATGCTTGTCATCGGGCAGCGTGAGGCGGAGACCGGGTGCGTCTCCGTACGTCACCGCGACCTGGGCGATCTCGGCAGCATGCCTGTAGAGGAATTCTGCGAAAAATTCGGGCAGGAAATAGCGACACGGAGCCTCAAGCCCCTTATTTCATCTTGCCAAAAACAGGAAAAAAACGCAGAGTGACGCAGGATCAGGGGAGCGTTTTTGCCGCTCCCCTCTCATAGAACATAAAACGGAGGCACAGCCATCAACAAACCAATCAAAAAAAATTCAGGCAAGGACTCGTTCCGCAATCGCGGACGTCAAATGGACACAACCCGCATCAATGAAAGAATCCGGGCTCCCAAAGTTCGCGTGGTTCTTTCCACGGGGGAACAGCTCGGCGTCATGAATACGCGGGACGCCTTATCCAGGGCCAAGGAACTCGGGATGGATCTCGTCGAGGTCGCTACTACAGCCGACCCGCCTGTTTGCCGTATTATTGACTACGGTCGCTACAAATACCAACAGGCCAAACTGCAGAAGTCCAGCAAGAGCAAATCCACCCGTATGAAGGAAGTGAAATTCCGCGTCGGTACGGGAACGCATGACTATAACATCAAAATGGCCCGGGCCGAATCCTTCCTTGCCTCGGGACATAAAGTCCGCATCCAGCTTCAGTTCCGCGGGCGTGAAAACGCGCACCAGGATCTGGGCTATGGCGTGATGGAAAAAGTCATTCAGGACATGAAGACTGTCGGCAATGTCGATCAGCCCCCCCGTCTTGCGGGGCGCGCCATTGGGATGGTTCTGTCTCCTCTGCCCGAGCATCAGCGCGTCCTCAAGTTCAAGGCTCACTTGAATGAGGAGCTGGAAGAAGAAGAGCTCGATGAGGAAATGGCGGACTCTCCGCTTCTCGACGACTCGGCTCCTTTGGAAGATCCTTCGGAAGAATCCTCTCCCAAAGAAGACGAGATCTGAAGCCCTGCTTCCTTGAAAATTTCTCCTGACGATCGCGCGCGACCGTCAGGAGGTCTCTTTTTTTGCGCTTATTCGGAAAGAGCCTTCCGAATTTCGTGTTCCCTTCCCTATCAGACAAGTTATGAGATCTCCGGCTTTGCTTCGATGGATCAGGGCGTTGCTGCCCGCTTGTCTGATCGTATGCGTATTGGCGGTCACCTTGCTGCTGATTGTCCTGTCCACGGCCGGGTTGCCCGGTTTTGCCCTCAGGGCCATTGAGCGCGAAGCGGCACAACGGGGAATTTACCTCTCTGTGGACAAGATCCGTCTGGACCTGTTTGACGGATTCGGCTTTGTCGTCAAGCGGCTGGAATTATTTGAATCCCCTCCGGCGCAGCATTCCTCGCCCTTCCTGCTCATTTCACGCATGCGGGTCGATGTCGCGATGGATGCCCTGTGGTCGGGGCAGCTGGGACTGGACGATTTAAAAGGGCTTGAACTGAAAGAAGTCTTCGTCTCCCTGCCTCTTGAGAGCGGTCGGGATCCCTCCTGTCTGGAAATAAGACATTTGGGCGGGGAGATCATATCCCTGTCTCCCGGCCTGGCCTACTTCTCAGACTTTTTCTGCACATTCGAGGGCATGGATTTTCACTTGCAGGGGCGGCTTCGCTACCCTCTGCCCGAGTCGACTCCCCCTGTCGAATCTGCGCCGCAGTCTCACCGGATGCTGACGGCCCCCGGAGCCGGGGGCGGGCAACTGGACGTTCTTTTCCAGGAATTGCGCCGTTCCGGAGGAAAATGGAAATCTTTCCTTGAAACGGTGCGGAAAATGAAAGTCTCCCAGTCTCCGCGCCCCTCCCTAACCCTGCAGTTTGATGTCAATCTGGATGACCTGTCCGCGAGCAGGGGAGGAGTAACCCTGCGTTTTCCCTCTCTGGAGTGGAACGGGTACCTCTTCTCCCAGCTTAATGCCGAAGTGGATTACCAGTCGAACGTCCTGACAATAGAGCAGCTTTCCTTCAAGGATAAAACGGGAGGCTCATTCAGCTGGGTGGGAAACTATTCCCTGGATACGCGCATCCTTTTGGGGCGTCTCCGCTCCTCATTGCTCCTGGCTCCCGTACGGCGCGCCTTCATCTATGACAAACCTCTCCCCTTCGGCCTGAAGTTCTCCTATCCGGTCGGAGTGATGGCCGATGTGCGCCTCAAGTTCTCCGAATCATCATTTGATGTCGAAGATTATCAAGTTCTGGGCGCGATCAACTCGCGCGATATGCGTCTCGCCGGAGTGGAAATCAAGAGAATGGCCGCGGATTTTTCCCTGGGGCCGGACTCCTGTTTTTTTGACAATCTGGACATTGTGCTGAACGATTCCCGGCTTTCCGGAGCGGTGCTTTACTCCAAAGATCAGTTGAAGCTGAAACTTGACAGTAACGTGCCTCTGGAGACGTATTTGACTTTGGCGCGGGAACTGGGATCCGAAATCCGCCTCCCCGAGGATTTCGTGCTGACAGGAACGCCCGTGTTTTTCGCCAACCTTGGTGTGGATTTTCCGAAGCAGCCGGGCGACCGCGTCAAAATAGACGGGCGCGTCTCGCTCAAATGCGACAGCCTGACCTATAAAAAATTCACCTGTCAGGAGCTGGCCCTGGATGTGAAATTGGGAGAACTCCTCTGGACGCAAGGACAAAAGGGCGGCCTTTCCGCCAAAGACGGGGCTTTTTCCTTCCAGTGCGATCATGTCATGGTCGATGACGTCGGATTGGGGAGCCTGTCCCTGGATTCCCGTTTTGATACCTTTTCCCAGGGGGGGGAGGAATCGTCGCCGGATGTATCGAATGGTCATCTGGTGTTGAACGCCCGTGATTTGGACTTCAGGGACGTCAAATTCCCGACGGTGGAAGTAGAGGCCTTTTACAAGGACGGCAAGGGATTCATGCCCAAATTTCTGGTGACGACCGCCGACGGCCGGGAGGCCCGCGCCGCCGCCCAGATCGTCAATGGACTGCTCACCCTGAAGGCGAACAGTACCCTCCTGTTGAGCGACATCTACAAATTGTCCCGAGACCCCATTGTCAAAATGCACAGCGACAACATGATATTCGGCAAGAAGGGTAAGCTGAATGTCGATGTCAACATGCAGATTGATACGAATGGCTGGCATGACTTTTGGGCGGAGGGGAGCGCCTCCGGCTCAGACGCCCTGTACAACAAGGTGCCTGTAGAGAGTGCGTCCGCCTCGTTCCGCTATGAGCCGGGACTGCTGACGATGAATAATGTAAAGCTGGTGCTGTTGTACGACGGGTACGACCTGCTGGACAAAACGAAGTACTCGCCCCGCCCCTCCAAGGGAACATTTACCGCCAAAAGCATCATTAATGACGAGAAAAACTCTACCTTGAAAATCGTCGCGCTGGAGGGCAAAGCCTACCCCGAGCCCCTGATGCAGATGTTTGCGCCGGAAGTGGGGCAGGCTCTGAAGGCGTATCGTTTTTACGATCCTCCCATGATACGGGCCAATGGCGTCGTGGATGTCATCGACCCAACGTTGAAAAATACGCAGCTGAATATCTCCTGCTCCTCCGGGCGTATTGATTACGACTTTCTGGGCAAGACGCTGAATCTGTTCAACCCTTCGGGAAATCTGCACATTGTGCGCGACAAACTGTATCTCAATAACTTCAAGGGGCGCATATGGGACGGCAGCTTTGAGGGGCGCATTGGCGTCAAAATTGTCGGAAAAGAGGGATATGACGGCTCTCTCAAGTTTATCAACTGCAACCTGAAGGAAGTGGGCGCCACTTATGGCGGCAAGTTCGACAAGGCCTGGACCAACGCCAATATCGACTTTAGCATGGACGGCTCCCGGACAAAGGACTTGAAGGGGGGCGGCAAAATAGAGCTGACGGAGGGCGATTTGCTGACCATTCCCTTTTTTGGCCCCCTGACTACCATATTCAACACCGTATTCGGCTTCATCCCCGGATTCGGCGACCTGACGGGGTCCCGCATCAACCAGGCCTCGTGCGATTACTTTTTCTCCGATGGCAATCTGGTGACCAAGAACTTTGTCGCCAAGGGGGGGAATATACGTATCGAGGGAGTGGCCAGCGTCAATATGGACAAATTGTGGCTCGATATGGACATCCGCGTCAATTTGAAGAGCCTGATCGGATTGATTTTAAAACCGGTTTTGATCCCGTTCGGCGGATTGTTCGACTTCCACGGGCAGGGACCGCTGGAAAAACCGGAATGGTCGATGACCCCGTTTTCGGGAGCGGGCGTTCATAAAAACCAGTAGGGTATTTTTTATAAAAATACTGAATATCAGTTATTTGTAATTTTTATTTGTCATTCTTTTGTCCGTTTGGGCGATATTCGTTGACAAGTCAGCCTGCCGGGATTAATTAATTCACGGACATCTTTGACACTATAGTTTTCTAGATATTAAACAACTGTTTGTAAATTCATATTATGAGACACCCCCGTGCAACATTTGTAGCGACAGCGGCTCTTGCGTTCGCTGTTTTCGGACTTGGCTCGGTTTCCTGCCAGAAAAAAGAAAAGGCCCCTGACGCCGCAGCCGCGCAGGACAGAATCGCCGCGACCGTGCAGGCCATCAAGCCGCAGATTAAAAATGTCCCCATTTTCAAGGAATGGGTAGCCAAACTGAACGGGAAGGTGAATGCCACGATTCTTCCCCAGGTGTCGGGGTACCTTATCGAACAGGTTTATCAGAACGGTCAGTATGTCAAGAAGGGCGACGTCCTCTTCCGCATTGACCCGCGTACCTTCAAGGCCGCTCTGGAGCAGGCCGAAGGCGATCTGGCGAGAGCCCGGGCCTCCCTGACCAAGAATCAGATGGATGTGGAGCGCTACACTCCCCTGGTCGAAGTAAAGGCGGTCAGCCAGAAGCAACTCGACGACGCTATCCAGGCGACCAAGGAGTCTCAGGCGGCCGTGGAAATAGCTCAGGCGTCCGTTGACAAGGCCAAGCTGGATCTCGGATTTACCACCGTTATTTCTCCCATTGACGGCATCGTGGGCATCGCCCAGGCCCAGATCGGCGACCTGGTCAGCCCGAACGGCATGGTACTGACCCAGGTCTCCTCCGTTGATCCCATCCGCGTTGACTTCGCCATCACCGAGCAGGACTGGCTGAGCACCATCATGGGCGCGATGAAGAAGGGCGGCATGGATACGATGCCCGGCGTCACCCAGAACATGGAAGTCATCCTCGCCAATGGCGAGACCTATGACCGCACCGCCCGCTCCGTCGCGGTTAACCGCGAAGTGAACGCCAATACGGGCAGCATCAACATTGAAGCCGAAGTGGACAACCCGATCAAGATGCTTCGTCCCGGAATGTTCGTCCGCGTCCGCGCCCAGATTGACGAGATCAAGGATGCGATGGTGGTGCCGACTCTGTCGATCGTCGCCCAGCAGGGAGCCTATTTCGTCGTTACGGTCGATGCACAGGGCGCCCCCGCCATCGTACCGGTCAAGCCGGGAGTGATCAGCGGCCATGAGCAGGTAGTGACTCCGATTTTTGAAGGGACGCTGACGCCTGACAAGGACGTCGTCGTCGTGGGAACCTATCAGGCCATGATGGTGGCCCCCCGCAACCCGGGCGAACACGCTTCCGCCAGAGTAAAAGTAGTGCCCTACGTCCCCGCTCCGACCAAGGCCCTGTCTCCGGCCGGAGCCGGCAAGCCTGCCGACGACAAGAAGGGCGGAGAGGAAAAGGGAGCGACTGCGTTGAGCGTCCTGCCCGCGAACCTGATTGGCTAACAGCCGTCAATCCGATCACTATCACAGGAATTTTCCGTTATGGCTCGATTTTTCATTAACAGGCCCATTGTCGCCATAGTGATTTCCATCATTATGGTTATTCTGGGCGCGCTGGCTATCGTCCAGCTCCCGACGGAGCAGTATCCCGATATTGTTCCTCCCCAGATCAAGATTTCCGCCTCCTATCCCGGAGCCGACTGTCAGACGGTGGCCGAGTCCGTCGCCTCCCCCATCGAACAGCAGATGTCCGGGGTGGACAAGATGGACTACATGACCTCCGTCAACGCGAACAACGGGCAGATGTCCATGACGGTCGTGTTCGAAGTAGGCAGCAACCCCGATACCGACCAGATCCTGACCTATCTCCGCTATGGGCAGGCCACCTCCCAGCTCCCCGGCGAAGTCTCCCAGATGGGAGTGACGCTCAGCAAGTCCACCGGTATCCCGATCGTTCTGTACAGCCTGACGTCTCCGAACGGCTCCTACGACAACATCTGGCTGACCAACTACGCCTATATCAACCTGGTTGACCAGCTGAAGCGCGTCAAGGGGGTAGGGGACGTGCAGGTCTTCGGCGCCGGCCGCTACGCCATGCGCGTCTGGCTCGACCCGGACAAGATGTCTGCTCTGAATATCTCCGTCGCGGAAGTATCGAACGCGATCAAGTCCCAGAACCGCGTGAATCCTGCGGGCAAGGTCGGGGCGGAACCCGCCCCCGCCGGACAGGAGTTTACCTATACCATCCGCGCCAAGGGCCGTCTCGTGACGGCCGACGAGTTCTCGAACATCATTGTGCGCGGATCCGGTGACGCCGTCGTGCGCCTCAAGGATATCGCCAAGGTGGATCTGGGCTCCCAGACATACGACACGCTGGCCCGGACAAACGGGCTGCTGTCCGCCGCCGTCGCCGTCTCCCAGATGCCGGGCTCCAACGCGATCGACGTGGCGGATGCCGTTGACGAACTCTTCTCGAACATGAAGCTGCCGCCGGACATGGTCATCAGCAAGTCCATGGATACGACGCTCGCCGTCCGCGCCGGTATTGAAGAAATTATCCATACTCTGATAGAGGCTCTGGTACTGGTTGTGATCGTCGTCTTCGTCTTCCTTCAGGGATGGCGCGCGACGCTCATTCCCGCCTTTGCCGTACCCGTGTCTCTGGTCGGCACCTTTGCCGTATTCCCGTTGATCGGATTCACGATCAACACGATCTGTCTTATGGCGATGGTGTTGGCCATCGGTCTGGTGGTGGACGACGCCATCGTGGTCGTCGAGGCGGTAGAGCACCATATGGATCAGGGCAAGTCCCCCCGTGACGCCACTATCGCGGCCATGGAGGAAGTCTCCGGCCC
>CAZNVW010000066.1:0-12751 GCA_964576595.1 uncultured Verrucomicrobiales bacterium | reverse complement strand
ACGACCTAGTGATTAACAGTCACCCGCTCTACCGCTGAGCTACGCAGGAGTTACACGGCGGGCGGAGCATAGAACCCGCCCGGAGCTTGCGCAAGCCAAAAGTGAGCCGGGCGGACTTTTTTCCGCCCGCGCCTTTTTCCGACATTCTCCTGTTTGAGATTGCAGAGCGACTGCCGGGCGTTAGAATGGGGCGACGTGAATCTCCCCAACTGCATCACCCTCTGCCGCATCTTTCTCGTCGTCGTGTTCGCCACGGCGGCCTCTCTCGCCAATGTCTTTGACGTAGGCCTTTACACAGTCGCCTTCCTCGCCTTTGTCATCGCCACTTTCAGCGACTGGCTCGACGGTTATCTGGCCCGCAGACTGAATCTGGTGACGGCCTTCGGCAAACTCATCGACCCTCTGGCGGACAAAATGCTGGTCTGTACGGCTTTTGTGTATCTCTCCGTCGCCGGAATCGTCCCCGTCTGGGTGACGGCTCTCATCATCGGCCGGGAATTCCTCGTGACGGGCATCCGCCAGGTCGCCGTGGAACACGGCGTCGTCATCCCCGCCGACCAGTGGGGCAAATTCAAGACGGGCTTCCAGCTCGCCTTCTGCATTGACGGCCTGATCGTCCTGATGCTGGGAGAACTCGACGCCCCGGGCAAAATCGCGAACTTCTTCCAATGGTTCTGCGCGACCGACAACGTCCCCTATTACATCCTCCTGTGGGTCTCCATCGCCCTGACCGCCTGGTCCGGCGTCAATTACACATGGAAAGCCCGCCACTTCCTCTTCAAATAACTCCTCTCCATGCCTTTTTCCGAAGAAGAGCGCCTGCGTTACGCCCGCCAGCTCCTGCTCCCGGAGCTGGGCGACGAAGGGCAGGAAAAGCTGAAAAACGCCTCCGTCCTCTGTATTGGCACGGGCGGCCTCGGCTCTCCCGCCGAACTGTATCTGACGGCGGCCGGAGTAGGCCGTCTCGGACTCGTGGACTCGGACCGGGTGGAGCTCTCCAACCTCCAGCGGCAAATCCTGCACGGTCAATCCTCTCTCGGCGTCGAAAAAACGGACAGCGCGCGGCAACGGCTCACCAGCCTGAACCCCCATGTGCAAATAGAGACATACACCGAGCGGTTCACTCCTGAAAACGGCGGACAGATCCTCTCCGGCTATGATCTGCTCCTCGACGCCTCCGACAACTACGAGACCCGCTTTGTCAGCAACGACGCCTGCACGGCCGCAGGCAAGCCGATGGTCTTTGGAGCCGTCTCGCAGTGGAGCGGCATGATCTCCGTCTTCGCCCCCCATCTGGGCGGCCCCTGCTACCGCTGCATGCTGCCGGAACCGCCCGCGCCCGGCGCCGTCCCGCCCGCGTCGGCCACAGGCATCATCGGAGCCGTACCCGGAGTAATCGGCTCTCTCCAGGCCATGGAGGCTCTGAAACTGATCCTCGGCACGGGCACTCCCCATATCGGACGGCTGTTTCATCTGAATGCCCTCTCCGGGCAGTCCCGGCTCATTCCCCTGAGAAAAGACCCGCACTGCCCCTGCTGCAGCCGATAAAAGCCCCTTTTCCCTTCCCCAGGGCCGTTTGCCGGGGGCTTTTTCTCCATTCTCTCTCTTTTTTTACCTTTTCTCTTTTCATTTTTAAGAATAATTCCTATTTTTATTTCTTCATGAGCAAAACCATTGAAAATCTCAAAGCCGCCATCATCGGCGAAAGCACCGCCGCCGCAACCTACGCCGCCTTTGCCGCAAAAGCGGCTCAGGACGGTCAGCCCCTGATCCAGAAGCTGTTCGAAGCCGCCTCCAAGGCGGAATCCATCCATGCGGCCAACCACAAGAAGGTGCTGGAAAAACTGAGCGGCAGCCTCGACTCCTTCGACATCGAAATCCACGTCGGCAGTACCGCCGACAACCTCAGACACGCCATCGCGGGAGAAACCCACGAGTTTGAAAGCATGTACCCCGGCTTCATCGCCGAAGCGGAAGCCGAAGGAGAAAAAGGAGCCATCCGCACCTTCACCTGGGCCAACGAAGCCGAAAAGGAACACGCCAAACTCTACACGATCGCCCTGGAAGCCCTCGAAGCCGGCAAAACCGTCGATCTGCCCTCCACCTACTGGATCTGCCCGGTCTGCGGCGACACATTCAGCAGCCTTGACGGCGTCGCCTCCTGCCCCCTGTGCGGCACCAAGTCGGAGAAATACATCGTCCTGGGTTAATCCCGCTCCCCTCTCCAGCGTCCCGCTTCAAACCGGGACGCTTTTTATTTTCCTGTCATTAACACGACAAACCTCTCCCAATCGTTGACAACACCCTCCTGTCGCCGGATAACGGCTGAAAGGGAGACAGCCATGAAATGGAATGCGGATCTTTATCAGAACAGTCACGATTTTGTCTCTGCCTACGGCAGGGAGCTTCTTGATTACGTCCCGGACGACCCGCGAATGAAGATTCTTGATTTGGGTTGCGGTACAGGAGATTTGACAGCGGAACTCTCCCGCAAGTCTCCTCACATCATGGGAGTGGACAGCTCTCCGGACATGATCGAAAAAGCCCGCGCCCTCCACCCCGGCCTTGACTTCCTCCCCATGGACGCCGGCTCTCTGGAATGGCAAAACACGTTCGACCTGGTCTTCTCCAATGCCGTCCTGCACTGGATCATGGATCAGCGCGCTGTCCTTCGCGCGGTCTACCGGGCATTGACTCCGGGCGGCGTCTTCCTCTGCGAATTCGGCGCACAGGGAAATATCGCCCAAATTGAAAAAGCATTCCAAACAGCGCTCGCCAAACGGGGCGCCTCCTGTGTCTCGCTCTTCAACTTCCCTTCCATGGAAGAGTACCGTCTCCTGCTGGAGCAAACGGGATTCCAGACGGAGACTCTTTTCGCCTTCGACCGCCCCACTCCGCTCAAGGGAGGTAAAAACGGCCTGCGTACATGGATGCAGCAATTTTACGCCAGTTCCCTCCACGCATTCACGGAAGAGGAGCAGTCAACGATTTTTGCAGAAACGGAGCAGGAGCTGATACCGCACCTCTGGAACGGCAGCCAATGGGTTGCAGACTACAGACGACTGCGCCACCTCTCCCTAAAAAGAGCGTGACAGGCCTCCGCGCCTCCACTGAATGGATGTAATCAAAGATTACCCGACTCCCGGGCTTCTTTGACAATGGCCTCGCACTGGGGAATGTCCAGCTTGCCGGAGGTGAAAATGGGAATGGACTTGACGGGCAGAAGGTACTTCGGGCACCAGAGAGAGGGGATGCCGAGATCCATCAGTTTGTAGCGGAGAACCATCAAATCCTGATATACCGACGGCCCGACGACCGTCGTCAGGAGTACGATCGCCTCCCCCTTCTGCTTGTCCGGCACGCTGACGACGGCGACATGACGCTCGGAATCCGTAGGATCAAGGCTCATCGCGCGCAAAATCGCGATTTCCAGCTGCTCGTGAGGCACCATCTCTCCCCCGATTTTGGAGAAGCGCGAAATGCGCCCTTCAATATGCAGGAATCCCTCGGGGTCCATCCTCCCCACATCTCCGGTACAGAACCAGCCGTCCACGAGAATCTCGCGATTCAATTTCTCCTGATTCAAGTAACCGCCAAAGACATTGGCGCCCTTGAGCCACAACATGCCCGTACGAGTCATGGGGAAGATCTCTGCCGTGACAGGATCGGTTACCTTCACCGCAATGCCGGGCAACAGCTGCCCCACTGTCCCCATCTTCTCCGAGGCCAGCACGCGGGAGCCCTCCGGCACGGGAGGAGTCGGCATATTCACACAGCACACGGGCGAGGTCTCGGTCAAACCGTAACCCTCGACGGGATAGAAGCCGAACTTGCTCTTGAACGATTCCGCCAAGTCGGGCGAGAGCTTCTCCGCCCCGGCTATCAGATACTTGACCGAGGCCAGACTCTTTGACGGGACCCGCTTGATAATCCCGCGCATAAACGTGGGAGTCGTCACGACCAGATCGACGGCGTACTGCTCTACCAGCTCGCCGAGACGACGGGCCTCCTTGGGAGACGGGTAAGTGACCACGTCATAGCCAAAAACCAGAGGGAACCACAGCGTAATCGTGCAGCCGAAACTGTGGAAGATGGGCAGGCACCCCAGCAGACGGGAATCGGGCGTCAGATCTATCCGGGAGCGGCACTGGGCGATATTGCCCAGAATGTTGCGGTGCGTCAGCGGCACTCCCTTCGGGGCGCCGGAGGAGCCCGAGGTAAACAGGAGCACGGCCTCGTCATCATCGCCGCTCGAGTCCAGATCCAGCAGACGTATCAGGGCGGAGGCCGGCAGGAAGCGGGCGAGGATGACCCATTTTTTCGCCGATTTCTGGAAGGACATGCGCTCCCGCTCCAGCAAAATCAGGTCGCGCATCGGCGGCCAGGGGAAATCGGGCAGCTTCCGCACAAAGGGATCGGCGGTAATGAAGCGATCCACCTCCGCCTGGCGGATGGAGCTTTCAACAGCTTCGGCTGATGCGGTGAAGTTGATATTGACCGGGATTTTACCCGCCAGCAGACAAGCGAGATTCGCCAGAGTCGCGCCCTTCCCCGGAGGCAGAATGATGCCGATGCGGCGGCGCGACGTCAGCTCCTTCAACCGCTTGGAGAACGCGATGGCCGCCCCCAGCAGAATGTGATTCGGCAGGCTGCTGTCGTCTATCCCGTCAATTACGCGGGCGTGGGGGTGAGCCTTCATGCCCCGCACCACGGCCGATGCCAGACTCCCTTTCAAAAAGGGGAGGGAACTCATCCCCGCCTCGGACCCGGCATTCCAGGCCTGTCGCAAAAAAGGCAGGGCATCCAGCCCCGACTGATCGAGCGCGGGGCGAAAATCAAGCACCGTCCGCAAAACGGTGTCCCGGTGAGACACCTCTCCCGTCTCCCCGTAGTGCCCGACAAAAAGAGGAGTGACCGGCACATCCAGACGGCACAGGAAGTCGAGCGTCTGTATGGGGATATTCGTCAGCGTGCCGCGATACACGGTGACCGCCCCCGGGACGAACAAAAGCACCCGCCCCTCTTCAAGACTATGGCGCAGCTTCTCCCCCAGAGCGGCGGGGTCGGGGTCATTCGGCGAGAGCACAATACCGTCCAGCCCGGGGCGGGAAAACAGGCGATTCATCTCTTCACTCGGACTCTCCGTCTCAGACAGCACATAAGTAATGCGGGCGGCGCCGATGATCCCCTCAAGCTGAATGACGTCTTCCGCACTGAGCTTGTTGGGCACTACAAAAGCCCCCTTGTTTCGAATATGCTCTGCACCAAAAACATCAACCTTGCTCGTCATCCCGGTAGATTTATCATAACTCCGCTGAAAATCAAGGAGCCAGTAGAACAATACGGCGTTACATCTGCCATAAAAGCGTTTTTACCCGTTATTTCCCCACCTGCCGTCACCGCCGCAAGGCCGGCAGTGAACAAAACGTTTCCCCGCTACGGGGTCATCTCGGCCAATTCCCCATTGCCCGGCGCAAAGACTGATGCTAAACTGCGCCGGACGTCTCTCGCTCATGAACCCCAAACGCTTCCGCCTCATTGTTTCCTCCATCAGGAAAAGCGACCCCCGCTTCGCTCCGGAAGCCTATGTCTTCCTGCTGAGAGCTCTGGACTTTACCGTCGAAAAAAACCAGCAGGACGACTCAAACGAGTCCGGCGTGACTCACACCAATTGCCGGGACCTGCTGGAGGGATTCTGTGAATTCGGACTTCAGGAAATGGGCCCCATGGCGGCCGTCGTCTTCCGGGAATGGGGGATCACCGACTCCGTCCATGTCGGCGAAATCGTCTTCCACCTGATAGAAGCCGGAGTCCTGCAAAAACAGGATTCGGACAAACTCGACGATTTTCGGGGCTATCCCCTGGCCGACATCCTTGATTCTCCCTACCGTCCCCTCGCGCCCCTCTCCACATGACCTCTTCTCCTCTCTCCGTACGCTGGCCCGCCGAATGGGAACCCCAGGACGCCGTCTGGCTCTCCTGGCCGCACCGCGCAGACCTCTGGCAGGGCGGTCTGGATGAGCTGCACGCAACCTTCTCCAAAGTTGCCGCGGGCATCGCCCCCTACGCCGAAGTACGCATCAACGCGGCCCTCCCCCTGCAGGAAACGATCCGCAAAGCCCTGACCGCCGCGCAAGCCGATCTCTCCCGCGTACGCTTTTACGACCATCCGACAAACGACGTCTGGTGCCGCGACCACGGCCCCATTTTCGTCAAGGACCGGGCAACCGGCCAACTCCTGCTGACCGACTGGCAGTTCAACGCCTGGGGCGGCAAATTCGCCCCCTGGGATCAGGACAACCTGATCCCCGAGCGCATAGCCGACGCCCTCTCCCTGCCCCGGGAGTCCTCCCGCATGATTCTGGAAGGCGGGGCGATAGAAGGAAACGGAGACGACCTGCTCATTACGACCGAAGCCGTCCTGCTGAATGAAAACCGCAACAGGGACTGGAGCAAAGCCGACATAGAGGCGGAGATCAAACGCCTGCTGGGCACCCTCTCCATCTTCTGGCTCGGACAGGGCATCGAAGGGGACGACACCGACGGCCATATAGACGACATGGTGCGCTTCTGCCGGAGAGACGCCCTCGTCGCCATCCGGGAAAAGGATACCCGCTCGCCCCATTACAAAACACTTGAGGAAAACTGGGAACGCCTCCAGGACATACGCACGGTAAACGGCCAGACCATCGAGCGCATCCCCCTCCCCATGCCCGACCCCCTGGTCGCCGAAGACTGGCGGCTGGAGCAGCTGCCCGCAAGCTACGCCAATTTCCTGATCGTCAACGAGGCCGTTCTGGTACCCGTCTTCCGGCAGGAGAAAAATGACGACCACGCTCTGGGCATCCTGAGAGAAGCCTTCCCCCGTCACAAGGTGATCGGACTGGACGCGCGCAAGCTGGTGCTGGAGGGCGGAGCCGTCCACTGCATTACCCAACAGCAGCCCGCCGCCGGACTATAGAAGCCGCACCGGCCAAAACTACCGTTTGACACAAAAGGGGAGGCCTCAAGCCGCCCCTCAAAAACTCCAGACGCCTCTCTTTTCTCCGCGCCTTTAGCGACGGCGCTCCATCGGGCCGAAAATGGCGTTCTGCTCGAACTTCTCCATTTTATTCCACGGGGTATCCGACTTGTTGCTCTGGGGCTCTACCGGACGGCGTTCATCAACGGCGCAGGAACTCAGGCAAAAAAGGGCAGATACCGAGAACAGGGCGGCACAAATTGATTTGATCATGGAACCAGTAAAGCAAAAACCCCGCCGGCTGACAAGCTCGGACGGGGTTTTGAAAATTGATTTGCAAAAATCCTAACCCTGAGGGCGGAGGGAGATGACCTTGTCGCCCACCTGGATGGTGTTGCCCGGCTTCACGGAGGAAGGCACGATGTCGGCGATAGTCTGGTTCTTTTCCACCTGAGTGATGCGCAGGAGAGCCTGACGCTGACCGTTGCGGAAGACAATCATCGGGACGGTCGAGTCAAGTTCGGCCTTTTCTCCGGCGTTGAAGATCACAAAGCCCCACTTGGGATCGATGGCCGTCACCGTGTACTCGATGCCGTTCCTGGTCACGTCGCTGTTGTACTTGGCGATGCGGTCTTCCAGCTTCTTGAGGTCGGCTTCAAAGGGAGCGCACTTCTTGACGGCGGCTTCCGTGAGGGTTTCCAGTTCCTTCAGACGGTTTTGCTTTTCTTCGATGGAGGTCTTGAGGCCTTCCACTTCCGCGAGCAGGGCGTCGGGGTCGCGGTCATCCGTCGCGCCGAGTTTCTCGGTCAGGCTCTTTTCGAGCGAGGCCAGCTCAGCTTTGATGGTTGTGATCTCCGAGGAGTATTTGACGTTGTCATTGGTCGCCGTTTCCAGAGAAGCGGAAACCTGGGCCTTTTCTTCGATCGCCAGGTCGCGGTGCTTTTCCATGTCCTGACGGTCGAGTTCCGTCTTCTTCTGCACAGCCACCCGGGTATCCGTAGTGTCCTTGATTTCCTGATTCTTCAGGCCGGCCTCTTCCAGAGCGTTATGATTGGAATAACCCCAATAAGCGGAACCTCCGGCGAGCAGAATGGCAACAACAAGTATGATAGGCTTCATATAAAAGAAGAGTTGAAAAGTGTGTGTAGCGGCAATTCCCTGTCTTAGAACTCGGAATCGGAGGAGGCTCCATCGGAAGAAGCGTCCGATCCGGTTGTTTCTGTAGAGGAGGAGGTGTCTCCCGCGGGAGTTTCCGTGGAAGAATCAGAGGTTTCTGAAGCGGTGTCCGTTCCGGCAGCTCCGTCGCCAAAGATATCATCTCCGGCGGCAGCACCTTCTTCGGCGGGTTTCTGTTCTCCGGCAGCGGGCTTTTGGGCTGCCGGAGCGGCAGGCTTGGGCGCCTGTACGGGGCGGATGGAGACAACCTGGTCGCCGGGAGACAGCACCTGGCCCGAAGCAACGGAACCGGGAACGATGTCGGCGGCGGAGCGGTTTTTCTCAACAGTGGAGACCATCAGTTCGGCCACCTTGTCGTTGCCCCGCATCACGGCGAGTTTGGACTGGGGAATGATGCCCTTGTTGATACCCGCATTGATGATGACAAAACCGAGAGAATTATGAACAGTGGCAACCTGAGCTCTCAGATCGGCGGGAGAAACGCGATTGCGAATGTCGTCTTCCTTCTTCTCCAGTCTCTGTATCTGGGTTTCCAGGTAGGTCACGCGAGACTCGGAAGCGGCAAGCTTGGCCTCCTTGTCAGCCACATCCTGGCTGATACGGGCCTTTTCCTTTTCCATGGTCGCGATGTTTTCCGCAAGAGCATCCATGTCGGGCATGCCGGCCATCTTCTTGGTGATGTCGGCGATCTTGTCGGTATATTCCTTGATTTTACCCTTGGAGGAGTCGATTTCGGCGGAGAGCTCTTCGTTCTTCGCAGTCAGGGCGGCGAGATCGGCGGAAGCCTTCTTGGTGAATGCCTCGGTTTCTTCACGAACCTTTTTGGCTTCAGCAATAAGGGCTTCTTCCTTGCCAATCATGTCATTGACCTTGTCAAGCCGGAGCTGGTTCTTTTCGCAGTCCTCCTTTTCAACGGAGAGCTTCGATTTATTGAGCAGACCCAGCCATGCAGAGGCAATCAGAACAATGCCGGAGATAATAGTCAAAATGCGCCACATAAGAATAGAGTTTGAAAACTGTTGGTAAACGCTACCTAATTTTAGCCTGTTTAGACAACACTAAAATGTCATAACCTTTCAATTTTTTTTGCAAGAATTACGTAAACACCCGCTATCAATGAGTTAGACCAACCCACACCCATAGATTTTTGTCTAAATTTTTTAACTTCCCCGCCAGCCTTTCACATTTTTCCGCCGAAGAGCAGACGGCAAAAAGCGTGGAACCCGAGCCGGACATCAAGGCCGCTCCGGTTTCCTCCTGACGCAACATCCACATTTTCAACGAGGGAAGAAAAAGATGCTTTTCGAACACGGGACGTTCCAAATCATTTGACAACAATTCGCCCTCCCATTCCTGAGTGTCATACAAAACATCCTTCAATGGAGAGGAAGAAGCCCATCTCCGGTAGGCGTCCGGAGTCGAGACGCCGAATGCGGGTTTTGCGAGCAAAATATTCCATTTCAGAGATTTGAAGAGGGGCTGTATTTTTTCTCCCCGGCCCGTGCAGACGCTCATGGTCTCGTACAGGAAAAACGGGACGTCCGAGCCCAGTTCTCCCGCCAGCACGGCCAGTTCCCCAAGGGACAGGCCCGTCTCGTAAAGATCGTTCAACCCCAGCAGGGCAAAGGCCGCGTCACTGCTCCCGCCTCCCAGCCCCGCGCCATGAGGCACGTTTTTTACCAGCCGGATATGCAGGGAAACGGTCACGCCCGTTTTTTGCTCGAACAGGCGCACGGCCCTGACGACCAGATTGGACTCGTCCACAGGGACGCCCGGAGTGCCGCAGGAAAAAATGAAGTGACCGGAAGGCTCAAAAACAAGCTCGTCAGCCAGCTCCAGAGGGATCATGACCGTCTCCATTTCATGGAAGCCGTCTTCCCGTTTCCCCTTGATTTTCAGGGATAAATTTACTTTCGCGGGCGCGCGGAGCGTCAGGGGGAGGGTTTTCATGATTCCAGGGTATCCGTAATGGCTCGGCTCAGGGCCTCTAGCGCAAAATCGAGTTCTTCAACAGTGGCGCACAAGGGCGGCATAAACACAATGGTGTCCAGAATGGGGCGGGTCATCAGACCGTATTTCAAGGCCGCGTCGCACACCCGGAATCCCGTCCGGTCGTTTTTCGGGAAACAGGAGCCGCCCGGGCGTCTCAACTCCACCCCGGCGATAAATCCGAGCTGGCGGCAGTCGTAAACGTGGGGGTGACGCTCCTTCAGACGCTTCAGCCCGGCGGCAATCGCGTCCACCCTGGGGGGCAGGTTCTCCAGCGTCCGCTCCTGCTCAAAGATATCGAGGCTGGCGAGCGCGGCGGCGCATCCCACCTGATGGGCCGTAAAGGTATGCCCGTAAAAAAAGGTCTTGAGTTCCCCCGGCTGCCCGAGGAAGGCCTCGTAGATATGCTCACGGGTCAGCACCGCCGCCATGGGCGTGTAGCCTCCTGTGAGAGCCTTGGCGAGGCAGAGAAAGTCGGGAACGACCTGCTCGTGCTGGCAGGCGAACATTTTGCCCGTCCGTCCGAAGCCATTCATGACTTCGTCAAAAATCAGCAGGATGTCATGCCTGCTGGTCCACTCCCGCAGGCGGGTCAGCGTTCCCTCCGGCCAGAGATGGAGCTGGTTGACGCCCTGCACGGGCTCAATGATGACGGCCAGTGTACGCGAGGCCACATCGTCGGGCAGGGCCTCTACTTCATCCATGCCGCGCACAATGCGGGAGGAGAAGCCAAAGCCCTTGAGACTGTTGAAGAATGTACCGCAGTCTCCGAGAGAGGCCGCGCCCAGCGTGTCCCCGTGATAGGAGTTGTCAAAGGAGATGAACTCCGTCCGCTCCAGCCGCCCCGTCTGGCGCGTGTACTGGATGGACATCCGCAAGGCAGTCTCCACCGCCGTCGCCCCATCGTCCGCATAAAATACCCGGCTCATCGTATTCTCCGGGAAAAAGGCGCACAGCCGCTTCGCCAGGATGCCCGCCAGAGGGTGCCCGTACCCCAGATAGGAGGTATGGGCCACTTTGTCGTACTGGGCCTTGATCGCCTGCGTCAGGCGGGGATGGTTATGCCCGTGAACACAGCACCAGATGGAGCTGTTGCCGTCAAAGTAACGCCGGCCCTCCGTATCCGTCAGCCAGACGCCCTCCCCCTTCTCAATCATGATGGGCTCGTAATCGGGCGAACACCACAGGGACTGGGGGGTAAAGGGGTGCCAGCAGTATTGACGGTCAAGCTCTATGGCCTCTCTCGTCCGGTCATTCATCTTCCTCTGCTCCCGGTTCCTCTCCCTCGGGCATCAGGAGGCTGGCGACGGCAAACGCGGCCATACCTTCCCCTCTTCCCAAAAAGCCCATTTTCTCATTTGTCGTCGCCTTGATGCCTATCCGGGTCTCTTTGAGCCCCAGTACCAGAGCCAGCTGGCGTTTCATCGCCTCGATATGGGGCAGGATTTTGGGAGCCTCGGCGATCAGAGTAGAGTCGATGTTGAGCAGACGTCCGCCCCGCTCACGAATGAGTCCGGCGGCCCGGCCTACGATTTTGAGCGAGGAAATGCCCTTGATGGAAGGGTCGGAGGGCGGGAACCAGTAGCCTATGTCCTGCAGCCCGGCCGCGCCGAGGATGGCGTCGGCAATCGCGTGGCAGAGGACGTCCGCGTCGGAGTGCCCGTCCAGCCCCCTCGGGCTGGGGATGACGACTCCGCCCAGTACCAGAGGACGGGGAGTCTCCGCAAAGCGGTGGACGTCATAGCCTATGCCTGTCAGGGGGATCATCATATTCTTATTCATCGAGAGCCTCCAGAAGGGGGATGCTGCCATTCCACGCGATGACGGAGGACTGGTCGCGATTCGTTTCCGACGGCACCATGATCACCTTGCCGCCCGCCGCCTCGACGAGCAGATTGCCTGCGGCCACGTCCCACAGGGAGATCGTGCTCTCGACGTAGGCGTCGTAACGCCCCGCCGCGATATAGGCGAGCGCGAGCGCGGCGGAGCCTGTAATGCGTATTTTACGCACCTTGCGGGAGATGCGGGCAAAACGCTCCAGCCCCTTCTCCATCGAGCCCGCGTATTTGCCCGGGCCAATAAAGATGATGGAGCGATCCATGCGGTCGCGGTCGCTGACGTGAATGGGCCTGCCGTTCAACGTGGGGACGCCGCCCTTCTGCACCTTCCAGAGCTCATCCATCATCGGGTCGTAAATGACGCCGAGGACGACTTCTCCGCGAAAGCGCAGGGCGATGGAGACGCAAAAATGGGGGATTCCGTAAAAATAGTTCACCGTGCCGTCAATGGGATCGACGATCCACTGCCATTCGCTGTCGGCGTTGCCGGCAATCCCCTCCTCACCGTACAGGGCATGATCGGGATAGGCCTTGAGCAAATAGTCCGTAATGAGCTGCTGGGACTGGACGTCCAGCTCCAGCTTGATGTCGAACTGGGAAGATTCGTTCACGTTTTTCTCAAGATAGTAATGTTCCTTGAGAAAGGCGCCGGCGAGTTTCGCGGCGACGACCGCCGTATGAAGTTGCTTGCTGTACATGATAAAAAAACAGTTATTTGTGAGAGCGGGCCTTCTTTGTTCCGGAGCGGCCCGAAGAGGTTTTTTTCTTTTTGGACGCAGGCACCGGG
>CAZNVW010000065.1:0-12801 GCA_964576595.1 uncultured Verrucomicrobiales bacterium | reverse complement strand
CGAGGCGGCGGCTCAAGTCCTCCATGTTCTTGAAGGGGCCGTTCTTTTCACGCTCCTGCACGAGGACTTCCATCGCCCCCTCCCCGACGTTCTTGACGGCGGAGAGGCCGTAGCGAATCGCCCATTTGCCGTTGGGGAGCTGCTCCGGAGCGAAACGGAGCATGGACTTGTTCACGTCCGGCGGGAGTATTTCGATGCCGAGGCGGTAGCTTTCGCAAACGAATACGCCGATTTTGTCGGTATTGTTGATTTCGTTCGAGAGCAGGCCCGCCATGAACTCCACCGGGAAATTGGCCTTGAGGTAGGCCGTCCAGTAGGAGATGTGACCGTAGCAGGCCGAGTGCGACTTGTTGAAGCCGTATCCGGCGAAGGTCTCGATTTTGGCGAAGATTTCCAGAGCGAGTTTTTCCGGGATGCCGTTGGTCTTCATCGCACCTTCGGCAAAGGTCTTTCTCTGTTCGATCATGACCTCCAGCTTTTTCTTGCCCATGGCTCGCCGGAGCAGGTCGGCCCCGCCGAGGGAGTAGCCGGCGATGAGTTTGGCCGCGTTCTGCACCTGTTCCTGATAGATCATGACCCCGTAGGTGTCTCCGCAGACGGTCTCCAGCAGGGGGTGCTCATAGACGGGCTTCTGCAACCCTTTTTTGACGGCGATCATCTGGTCGATGAACTGCATCGCGCCCGGGCGGTAGAGGGCGAGAAGGTCGATGATGTCCTCAATGCGCTGTATGCCGTAGCGGCGGCAGGTATCGACCATGCCGCCGGATTCCAGCTGAAAGATCCCCATCGTCTCTCCGGCGTTGAGCAGCTCAAATGTCTTTTTATCGTCCAGGGGCGCGTCTTCAATGTTGAAGCCGGGCGTATGACGCCTGATGTAGTTGACCGCGTCCTGGATGATGGTCAGGTTTTTCAACCCGAGGAAGTCCATCTTCAACAGGCCGACTTCGGTAATGGCCGACATGTCGCACTGGGCGACGACGCCGCCTTCATTATCACGGGTCAGAGCGACGTGCTCGTCCAGAGGGCGGTCGCCGATCACGACGCCGGCGGCGTGCACGCCCGTATTGCGCACGAGACCCTCCAGCTTCAGGGCGTAGTTCCAGAGCTGCTGATAGGTCTCGTTGCCTTCAATGGCCTCCTGCAGTTCCGGCTTGCTTTTATACTCATCTTCCAGATGCACCTTGGGGCCCGTCTCAATCATTTTGGAGAGGGTATCCGCCTCGCCGTAGCTGACGCCCAGTACGCGGGCGACGTCCCGGATGACCGACTTGGCGCCCAGTTTACCATAAGTGATGATGTTGGAGACCGACCGCTCCCCGTACTTGCGGCGCACATAGTCGATCACTTTTTGCCGACCGAGCGGGCAAAAGTCGATATCCACGTCAGGCGGGCTGACGCGCTCGGGGTTGAGGAAGCGTTCGAACAACAGGCCGAACCGCATCGGGCAGATATCCGTAATGGCCATGCAGTAGGCCACCAGGGAACCGGCGGCGGACCCGCGGCCCGGCCCTACGGGGATGCCCTGCTCCCTGGCCCAGTTGATGAAGTCGGCGGTGATGAGGAAGTAGGAGGCGAAGCCGAGCTGGTTGATGATGCCGATTTCATAGTTCAGGCGGTCGATCAGTTCCCGGTCATTTTTCGCCCGTTCCTCTCCGTAGCGTTTCGCCAGTCCTTCAAAGCATATTTTGGCCAGGTACTCTTCTCTGGGGGAGCCGTCCGGAGTGGGGAACTGGGGGTATTTTTCAGAGCTGGTAGAGTCGAGTTTCAGCTCCACATTACACCGCTCCGCTATTTTGAGGGTATTGTCGCAGGCTTCCGGATGGTCGGCGAAGATTTCGCGCATTTCCTCCGGGCTCTTGATATAGACCTCGGTCGAGTAGCGCATCCGGTCAGGGTCCAGGAGCATCTTGCCCATGCCTATGCAGATCAGCACGTCGTGCGCCTCATGGTCCGACCGGTCGAGGAAGTGGGAGTCGTTGGTCGCGACGAGAGGCAGGCCGTGCTTCTCCGCCAGTCCGACGAGGAGGGGCAGCACCTTTTTCTGATCGGGGTCTCCGTGATCCTGTATCTCGATGAAAAAATGATCGGGGCCGAAAATATCCGCCAGCTCCGCCACGACTTCGTCCGCCTTGTCGTACTGTTCCTTGAGAAGCCATTCGTTCACGGGACCGCCGAGGCAGCCGGAGAGGCAGATCAGGCCCTTTGAAAACTCCCGCAGGGTCTCGCGGTCCACGCGGGGCTTGTAAAACACGCCCTCGAGGTGCGCCCTCGACACGAGCTTGACCAGATTGTGCCAGCCCTCGTTATTCTCCGCCAGCAGGGTCAGGTGGGTCGCCCGTTTCCTGCCGGGGAACTCGCGCTTGTCATTGAGGGAAAAGGGGGCCAGATAGACTTCGCACCCCAGGATGGGCTTGATGCCGTTCTTTTGGGCATCCATGTAAAAATTGATCGCGCCGAAAATATTGCCGTGATCCGTCATCGCGACGGCGGGCATGCCCAGCTCCTTGCACTTTTTCATCAGCGCGCCCGTCTTGATGGCGCCATCAAGCAGGGAGTATTGAGTATGAACGTGCAAGTGGACGAACGAATCGGACATGGGGCGGATTCTACCCGAATCGTCCTGTGCTGAAAAGGGAATTACGGCTTTTGTCGGGCGGTGTTTTGGACAGGGCATTCGTTTTTCAGGGAAGGAGAGGTATTTTTATCTCGACAGCCATTGGAGAGAATTCTTTGATGGTTACATGAGAACTCCCGTTTCCCCGCCTCAAAACGCGTTCCATTTCAGCCGCACCGTTTCCTTTTCCGATACGGACGCCGCCGGAGTGGCGCATTTCACCGCCCTGATGAAGTACGTCGAAGACGCGGAGCATGAAGCGCTCCGCAGGACGGGCTTTACCGTCCACGGCTCCGGCGAAGGCTGGCCCCGAGTGCATGTCGATTGCGATTTCCTGGCCCCGCTCCGCTTCGGAGACAAGACGGAGATCATCCTGTGGCTGGAGGCGGTGGGAGAATCCTCCCTGACCTGGAACTTCCATGTTCATGACAATCATACGGGAGTTACCGTCGCCGTCGGCCAGATGGTGACCGTCCGGCGGAGCGATACGGGCGGCAAGATTGAGTTCTCCGCCGAAGAAAAGGCCGGGCTCTCCTGCCTGCTCGGCAAGTAGCAAATCTCCAAACAGGCCCGTTTTTAAAACCAGCCGTCCCCGTTAAACTTGGTATTGCCATCAATCTGCGCCGATGCGATAGTCAGCCCTGTCTTTACAGGGCCTCATCGGCCTTCTCTGAATAAACTATTCTCAACCCATGTCTACTACATTGCGTCTCGAAGGCCTCGTCGCCGCGGCCCATACTCCCTTCAAAGCCGATGGTTCCATCAACCCCGGCGTCGTTGAACTCCAGGCAAAGCACCTGGCCTCCCAAAAAGTGGAAAAAGTATTCGTCACCGGGAGCACCGGGGAATCCTCCTCCATGCAGCTGGCCGAACGTCTGGAAATCCTCAGCGCGTGGAAGGAAGCCGGAGAAAAGTACGGCCTCGCCGTCATCGCCCACGTCGGCGGCAACTGTCTCCGTGACGGGATGGAACTCGGGGCGCACGCCCAGAAGCTCGGCCTCGCCGCCACGGCGGCTCTCTCCCCCTCCTACTTCCGCCCCGGGTCGGTACAGGCTCTCGTCGATTGCTGCGCCGAGATGGCCGCCGCGGCTCCCGAGCTGCCCTTCTACTACTACGACATCCCGGTGCTGACCAACGTCCGCTTCTCCATGGTCGATTTCCTGAAGCTGGCTCCCGCGAAAATCAAAAACTTCGCCGGCATCAAATTCACCAATCCCGACCTCGCCCACTATATGGACGTGCTGACGTTTGAAAACGGCAAGTACGACACCCCGTGGGGCGTAGATGAATGGTTCCTCGGCGCGCTCGCCACAGGGGCAAAGGGCGCAGTCGGCAGCTCCTTCAACTTCGCTCCGGCCCTGTATCAGAAAATGATCGCCGCCTTCAACGCCGGAGACATGGACACCGCCCGCGAGTGCCAGAAACTCTCCGTCCAGATGATCAACATCCTGGCCGCCCGCGGCTACATGGGCTGCGCCAAGGCGGTCATGGGCTGGCTCGGCGTCCCCGTCGGCCCGGCCCGCCTGCCCCAGGGCAACCCCAGCGAAGAAACGCTCAAGGAAGTACGGGCCGATCTGGAAAAGATCGGGTTCTTCCAGTGGTCGAACAACTAATCGGGGTTCCGCCTCTTTCCCCGGGGAATGTCCGCCCGCCGGACATTCCCTTTCCGTCTGGGGCGCACACTCTTCTCTTCACTCCATGAGCGCTACTCATCTTGACCTCAAAACACTGGGCGAGTTCTACAAGAACCAGCTCCTCAACGACGTCGTTCCCTTCTGGTTCCCCCGGGCCGTTGACAGGGAGCACGGCGGCCTCCTTCATTGCTTCGACGGCGACGGCACGCTCGTCGATAGCGACAAATCCGTCTGGGCGCAAGGCCGCATGGCCTGGATGCTCCTGACCATGTACGACAGCGTCGAACAAAAGCCGGAATGGCTGGAGTGGGCGGAGTCCACCCTGAAGTTCATCACCGACCACTGCGTGGACACGGACGGGCGCATGTTCTTCCACGTCACGCAGGACGGCCGCCCCATCCGGAAACGCCGCTACGCCTACTCCGAGTGCTTTGCCGCCATCGCCTTTGCCGCCCATGCCAAAATTGCCGGCAGCGCCGACTCGGAGAAAAAGTGCCGCGCCTTTCTGGACATGTACCTCAAGGTGAACTTCGAGCCGGGCTTTACCACGCCCAAGTTCACGAACGAGCGCCCGATGACCGGGCTGGGCACCCGCATCATGACGATCGGCATGCTGCAGGAAATCCGCAAATATCTGGGGGAAGATCCCCTCTTTACCCGGTGGATAGACCGCTGCCTGGACGACATCGAAGCCCTGTTCCTGAAGCCGGAAATCAAGGCGGTCATGGAAACGACCGCGCCGGACGGCTCCATCGTCGATCACTTCGACGGCCGTACGCTGAACCCCGGCCACGCCATCGAAGGCGGCTGGTTCGTTCTGGAGGAAGCCCGCTACCGCAACAACGATCCCCGGCTCATCGCGATGGGGTGCAGCATGATCGACTGGATGTTTGAACGCGGCTGGGACAAGGAAAAAGGCGGTCTGCTGTACTTTGTCGATGTGTACGGCAAGCCCGTCCAGGAATACTGGCACAACATGAAGTTCTGGTGGCCCCACGACGAAGCCCTGATCGCCATGGTGCTCGCCTATACCCTCACCGGAGAAGCCCGCTATGCGGAATGGCATAACATGGTGCAGGAGTGGTCGTTCAACCACCTCCAGGACAGGGAGCACGGCGAATGGTTCGGCTACCTGAATCGTGACGGCTCCCCGGCCAACACGCTCAAGGGCAGCCTGTGGAAATCCTTCTACCACCACCCGCGGGCCATGTGGTGCTGCGCCCATTACTGCGGCGCGTGGAACAAATAGGCCGACGCCCCCGACTCACCAGCTCCCGAATAACACTGCCGCGCGGCCTTTTTCCCTTTTGGGAGAAACGATTCCGTCACCGGGAGGTGTATTCGGGAGCTTTTTTTGTGAAAAGCTCCCTTTCCCCATTTTTTGACTTTCCTTGCAGGCGAAATAATAACATTCTCCGCCGAAGAGATTGACCCCACCTCTTTTTAGCGTATGAAAAAGATCTTACGAGCCCTTTTCCTGTCCCTTGCGGGAGCATCTTTGATTGCCAGCTCCCTTTCCTCCCAGGCTTCCGCCAGAAACGAAAGCTATATTGCCCTTGAAGTCAACTCCGGACGGGTACTCTACTCCCACAATGCGGAAAAGCCGCGCCCCGTCGCCGCCCTGAGCCAGGTCGCCACAGCCATCGTGACTCTGGACTGGCTCGCCCTGACCAAGGTGGACATGAACCGCGTGATCACCGTCCCCGCCTCTGTCGGACGACTCCCCGGAGCCAATCCGATGCACCTTGCCCCCGGAGACAGCCTGACCCTGCGCGACGCCCTCTACTCCACCCTGCTCGGCTCCGATACGGCCTCCGCCCTGACCATCGCCGAATTTGTCGGCCGCGATCTCGCCATGCGCCGCGGCTCCAGCAACCCGGAAAAAGAGTTCGTCAAGGAAATGAACTCTCTCGCCGAGGCCCTCGGCATGACGAATACAGACTTCCGCACTCCCCACGGTCTGGACTCCGGCAAAGTGACGGAATCGACCGCGGCCGACATGGCTCTGCTCGGCGTGTACGCCATGCGCAATGACGCCTTTACCTTTATCGTCTCGCAGTCCTCCCGCCGCATCGGCGTCAGAACCAGCGGCGGCACCAAATTCTACGATGTCAAAAACTCCAACGCCCTCCTGAGAGATCCGGGCGTGGACGGCATCAAAACCGGCAACTCCGGCCCCGCAGGCCCCTGCGCCATGATCGGCGTCAAGCGCGCCTCCGTCCGCAGATACGACAAAATCGCCGGGAGGGAAGCCCTCTACCCCCAGCGCATGGTCGTCGTCGTCCTGGGCTCGGATGACCGTTATCCCCTGTGCCGCGAGCTCATCCGCGAAGGATGGAGAGCCTTTGATGCCTGGCTCAACAATGGACTTCCCCGGGAAGAAGAGCAGAGATTCCTCTACCTCAAGGGAGCGAACGGTTAACTTTCTTATTTATTCCACTTCATATTATGAAAATCGGCGTATTGAACAGCGGCGGAGACTGCCCGGGATTGAATGCAGTCATTGAGGGCGTCGTGGGCGCAGCCAGCAGCAAGGGATGGGAAGTCATCGGCTTCCATGACGGATTTGAAGGGCTCCTGTCCGACGAAACAAATGAGCGCTACGAATTGCTGACTCCTGAAAAATGCCGGGGGCTTCGCTCCCTGGGCGGCACGATCCTCGGCACCGTCAACAAGGGGCACTTCGCCATCAAGGTAGGCGTCAACCAGAAGGGAGAAATAGAACCCTCCGTCCTGCAGAAGACCAAGGACACAATCAAGCGTCTGGGCATCGACGCGCTCGTCGTCATCGGCGGCGACGGCTCCCAGTCCACCGCCCTCCTTCTCGGCGAGCAGGGCATCCCCGTCGTCGGAGTCCCCAAAACCATCGACAACGACCTGGACTCGACAGAAGTCACCTTTGGCTTTGACAGCGCCGTATCGGTCGTCTCGGAAGCCCTTGACCGGCTGCAGACGACCGCCTGCGCCCACCAGCGGCTCATGGTCGCCGAAATCATGGGACGCCATGCCGGATGGATCGCCCTCGTCGGCGGCATCGCCGGAAACGCGGATGTCATCCTCCTGCCGGAAATCCCCTTCTCCTTTGAAGTCATCACCGACTACGTCAAGGCGCGCCGCGCCGCCGGAGCGCGTAAAATCATCGTCGCCGTCGCCGAAGGAGCCAAACTCGAAACGGGCCTCGTCCTCAAAGACGGCGAAGTCGCCGGCGAAGTGCGCCTGGGCGGCATCGGCGAAGTCGTCGCGCAAGAGCTGGAAAAACGTACCGGCATGGAATCCCGCGTCTGCGTACTGGGCCATACCCAGCGGGGCGGCTCCCCCACCGCCGGAGACCGGGTGCTGGGCACCCGATTCGGCACGGTCGCCGTCAACCTCATTGACGAGGGCAAGTTCAACCACATGGTCGCGCTGAAAGACGGCTGCATGATCTCCGTACCGATCGCCGACGCCGTAGATCAGCTCAAACTGGTCAACCCCGAGAGCCAGCTCGTCCAGACAGCCCGTGACCTGGACATCTGCCTCGGAGACCGCTTCTGCCAGATCTGATCCCGTCCCCTATCCCATCGGCCGCCCCATTTTACTCCTCCGTAAAGTGGGGCTGTCCTTTTTACCATGACTACCTCCGACCTCAAAGAGTACATAGACCGCACCTGTCAGCAGGTGGATCAAGCCCTCGACCGCTTTCTGCCGCCAGAGACAACCTCTCCGGAAATCATCCACAAGGCGATGCGCTACAGCATCTTTGCCGGGGGCAAGAGACTGAGGCCCGTCCTCTGCCTGGCCGCCGCCGAAGCCTGCGGAGGCTCTGCCGAAGACGCCCTGCCCGCCGCCTGCGCCATAGAGATGATGCACACCTATTCCCTGATACACGACGACCTGCCGGGAATGGACAATGACGACCTGCGCCGGGGCAAGCCCACCAGCCACAAGGTCTTTGGCGTCGGCATGGCCATACTGGCCGGAGACGCCCTGCTGACGGAATCCTTTGCCGTGCTCGCCGCCACAAAACCGACCGCGCTTTATCCGGTCAGGGAGTTCCTTGCCGAGCACGCCTGCACGGGAGGCAGCCGCAAACTCATCGGCGGCCAGGTGCTGGACCTGGAGGGAGAGCACAAGCCGCTCTCCGAGCAGGAGCTGATCAACATCCACATGGGCAAAACCGCCGCCCTGCTGACCACAGCCCTCCGCTTCGGAGCCATGACGGCCAACGCGCCCGCGCCCGTCCTGCAGGGAATCACGGACTTCGGCCTGAATCTGGGGCTGGCCTTCCAGGTCATCGACGACATTCTGGATGTAACCGTCTCCACCGAGCAGCTCGGCAAGACGGCGGGCAAAGACGTCGCGGCGCAAAAGGCCACCTACCCCTCCATCCTCGGTCTGGACAGGGCCCGGGAAGAAGCCCGCAGACTGACCGAAGCCGCGCTGGCCGCCCTGGACATCCTCCCGGAAGAAAACCGGGGCAGACTCATCCAGATCGCCCGTTACCTCCTGGACAGAACATATTAACGCACGATTCCCGCCATGGAAGCGCCCCTCCCCCACAAAATCAGCCTGGTGCAGGAAACCGCCCGGGTGATCTCCGAACGCATACGAACAGGAGAATGGAGGGAACAGCTCCCCGGCGAGCGCTATCTCTCCAAAATACTGGAAGTAGGCCGCGACACCGTGCGCAAGGCCCTGGTAGCTCTCGAAGCCCAGGGCCTGATCTCCGCCCCGAACAAGGGGAAAAAGCGTTTCATACTCAAAAGCGGCGCCACCTCCGGAGAACAGCACAGCAAACACGGCCATACCTTTACCGTGGGTTACCTGTCCTCCGTCTCCCTGGAAAAAATGCTTCCGGGCACCCTGCTTGAGATCCACCGCATAGAAGAATCCCTGTCCGCCAAAAACGCCTCCCTTCGCGTCGTCTCGGGAAGCTGGGCGGCCAAAGGCTCGCCGGAAAACTATCTGAAAGACTTGTTCAACCGGGAAAAATGCAACCTGTGGATACTCTACCGCACCTCAAGGGAAACGCAAAACTGGTTTGAAAAAAACAACATCCCCTGCCTGATTCGCGGCGTCGTGCATGAGGGCATCTCCCTGCCCCAGCTGGATACGAACTGGCAGGCGACCGCTCAGCACGCCTCGGCCACCCTGTGGCGGGAGGGCCACCGCCATGTCGCCATCATTGCCCCGGAGCAGCCTCTCCGGGGAATCCTCGAAGCCTGCAAGGGCGTCAGAAACTTCCCGGAAAACGACTGGCACACCCACGTCATCTCAGACCCCGTCAACCGGGAGGGCCTCATCAGACAATTCGAACACTTCAGGAAAGAACACCCCGAAGTCACGGCCCTGATCACGACCCGCCCCAGACAACTTCTGACCTTCATGACATGGGCGGCCTCTCAGGGACTCAAAATCCCCGATGATATCAGCCTCATCAGCCTGGCCTACGAATCCTATCTGGATGAACTCTGGCCCGCCATTCACCATTACAAAATAGACCCCGAGCAGGTCTCGCGCCGCATCGTCAAGGCCCTGTCCCGCCTGATCAACGGAGCCTCCCTTTCCCACAACTCCGAGTGGCTCATTCCGGACCACTACGCGGGCCTCTCCATAAAGACAGTCAAATAGCCCCTTTTTGCTCCCCGCCGTCCGTTAAGACAGAAAAACATTCCTTCCTGCAAAGCAAAGGACTCGACATTGAAGGACTCCCCCCCTATACAGGGGCGTTTTTCAACTAGTACCACCGTGAACGAATCCCTGTCGGATCAAGCCAACCGCTATCATCAATTCCCCCGCCCTGGCAAGCTGGAGGTTCTCCCCAGCAAGTCCTGCGCCACTCAACTGGATCTTACCCTGGCCTATTCTCCCGGAGTAGCCGTCCCCTGCCTCGAAATCAAAGAGGACTATGAAAAAAGCCGTCTCTACACCGGACGCGCCAATCTGATCGGGGTCGTCACCAACGGAACCGCCGTTCTCGGACTGGGCAACATCGGCCCCTACGCCGCCAAACCCGTCATGGAGGGCAAAGGCGTCCTGTTCAAAAAATTCGCAGA
Source organism: uncultured Verrucomicrobiales bacterium (assembly GCA_964576595.1). GTDB lineage: Bacteria > Verrucomicrobiota > Verrucomicrobiia > Verrucomicrobiales > Akkermansiaceae > CAZNVW01. Next base: position 2,518 of record CAZNVW010000065.1, on the reverse strand, counting down.
TGTGGATGTCTATGACATCTGCCTCAACATCAACGATCCGGAACTCCTCATTTACACGGTCAAGGCTCTGGAGCCGACCTTCGGCGCCATCAACCTCGAAGACATCAAGGCCCCGGACTGCTTTGTCATCGAAGAACGCCTGAAGGAAATCATGAACATCCCCGTCTTCCATGACGACCAGCACGGCACCGCCGTCGTCACAGGAGCCGCCCTGCTCAACGCCGCGGAACTGACGGGCCGCGAACTCAAAAACATGAAGACCGTCGTCGTAGGAGCCGGAGCCGCTGGCATCGCCTGCACCAAATTCTTCATGTCCCTCGGCATCCTGCGGGAAAACATCTACATGTTCGACTCCAAGGGACTCATCCATGAAGGGAGAAAAGACCTTCACTCCTCCAAATTCAACTTTGCCCGGCATGAAATCTGCACGCTGGAAGAAGCCCTTGAGGGAGCGGACGTTTTCCTCGGGCTCTCCAAAAAGGGACTGCTCACCCAAGACATGGTCAAAAAAATGGCCCCGGCCCCCATTATCTTCGCCTGCGCCAATCCCGACCCGGAGATCACCTACAACGACGCCAAGGCCGTCCGCCCCGACTGCATCATGGGATCGGGCCGCTCCGACTGGCCCAACCAGATCAACAACGTCTCCGTCTTCCCCTTCATCTTCCGCGCGGCTCTGGACGTCCAGGCCGTCACCATCAATGAGGAGATGAAAATCGCCGCCGCCCGGGCTCTCGCCGCACTCGCCAAGGAGCCCGTCCCCGAAGAAGTCTCCGCCGCCTACGGCAACCAGAAATTCGAGTTCGGCGTCGACTACGTCATCCCCAAACCGCTTGACCCCCGCATCATCGAATGGGAGGCTCCCGCCGTCGCCCGCGCCGCCATGGCCTCAGGCGTCGCCCTGTCCCCCATCAAGGACATGGACGCCTATGTGAAGCACCTGACCGAGCGCATCGCCGGAGCCTCACAAAGAACGGAAACGCTGGTCAAGAGCTACCAGTAATGATTACGGAAGGAGTACAGGTCATCGGCTTTGACGCGGACGACACCCTGTGGCACAACGAGAACCTCTTTCGCACCACAGAAGACCGTCTGGCGGAGATGCTGTCCCGCTACGAGTCGGCCGAGCCTGTCCCCGACGTCATCTACAGGAAGCAGATGAACAATCTGCCCCTGTACGGCTACGGCATCAAGGCCTTTACCTTCGCCCTTCTGGAAACGGCCATAGAGGTCTCCGGAGGCCGCATCCCCGCCGGGACGCTGCAGGAGATCATGAACATGGGCAAAGCCATGCTCCGTGAGCCGGTCGTCCTGTTTGACCACGTAGAGGAAGTCCTCTCCAAACTGTCGGCCCGCTACAAGCTGATCGTCATCACCAAGGGAGACCTGGTCGATCAGGAGAGAAAGCTGGCCGTCTCGGGACTCTCCCCCTTCTTCCACCATCTGGAAGTCATCAGCCGCAAGGACGAGGCAGCCTACTCCAGACTGCTCGCCCGGCTCGACATCAGCCCGGCCAGCTTTGTCATGGTAGGGAACTCCCTGAAGTCTGACGTCCTCCCCATCCTCAACCTGGGAGGACGGGCCATCCATATCCCCTACGAGACAACCTGGGAGCATGAACGAATAGAAGGCCCCATCCGGCAGGAAGGATTCCATGAAATTAGCGCCATTTCGGAACTTTTGCCTTTGTTCCTGTAAATAAACAGGTATAGAATATTGTGTCCCTATTCCTGGAAGCCGGCCCCATCAGCCAAACGCCGGGAAAGGAGACTTGTACCTATCATCAATTCCGTGCATACCAACGCGCCCACCGATCACGAAGCTATTCTCCTAGTCGCTTTTGGAACGACGACGGAAATAGGCCAGGATGTTTACCAAAAACTCGAAGACGAAGTCAGAGAGAAGTACCCCAAAACAGAACTCCTCTGGGCGTACACCTCGGAGCCTCTCCGCCAGGACCTGGCGGATCACGGCATTCAAGTCGATTCCGTAAACGGCGCCCTGCACAAACTGGATGAGCGGGGAGTAACCCGCGTCATCGTCCTCCCCCTTTACGTCGTCAGCGGCGGCGCCTACCAGAGCCTCGCCGGAGAGCTCGAGGTGACCCTGCCCCTGTCCCATCTCAAGCACTATTCCCTCGCGGCCCCGCTCCTGCACGAAGCCCGCGACGCGGACGTCGTCTCCACCGCCCTCCTCGAATCCCTGCCGGAAGAAGAGGAATGCCCGGAAAAAATACTCTTCATGGGACACGGCAGCTCCAACGAAGTAGGCAATGCCGCCTATACGGATGTCGATGACCTGCTTGACAGAACCTATCCCGGCGCCCGGCTCGCCCTGCTGAGCGGAGACTCCTTTGAAGAACTCCTCGCGGAATGGGGAGACGCCCGGGAGGAAGAACAAGTCCTTTTGCGCCCCTTCTTCTTTACCATCGGCCACCATTCCCTGCGCGACCTCGGCGGCAGAACTCCGGAGTCGTGGAAAACCCGCCTCGAGTCCATGGGGTACGACTGCACGCTGG
>CAZNVW010000064.1:0-12994 GCA_964576595.1 uncultured Verrucomicrobiales bacterium | reverse complement strand
CTTCCTGAGTGAGTTGTGAGCTCAGGATGCGGTCTATGGTGAGATCATCGAATCCGTTGCGGAGAGAAAGGCGCTGTTTTTGCAGAGGGCGGGGCAGGGAAACGACGACAACCAGATCCTGACCGTAATCACGGCCTCCTTCATAGAAAAGGGGGATGTCGATGATCATTCCCCGGGCGCGCCCATTCTTAACAGTATCATGTTGAAGAGCAAGACATTCTTCCCTGATTTCCGGATGAATCAGGGATTCCAGCGTTTTTCTGTCTTCGGGAGAGGAGAATATTCTGTCTCTCAGGAAGGCTCTGTTCGCTTTGCCGTCTGTTTGTACGCTTTCCGGGCCAAAGGCTTTTCCCAGGTCGGGGGCGAGACGTCCGGAGTCGAGCAGCGCGGATACGGTCGCATCGCAATCGAAGAAGACCAGGTCGGGGGCTATTTGGCGGAGGTAGTTCAACGCGGTACTTTTTCCCGTGGCGATTCCTCCTGTAAAGACGACTGTTTTCATGTCGGACGGATGAGGATAGTCTTTTTTCTTCAAGTCGTCAAAATTCAATAAACAAACAAGGCGCAGGGGTGACCTGCGCCTTGTGAGAGATTAGGGAGTTTCTTGTCCGATTACATGGTCGGCAGGAGGCCTTCTTCTGCAGATACCGGAGTAGCGGTAGCGGCATCGATGCCCATTTCCGTTTCGCGGGAGCGAACCGGGCGGCCCGTAGCGTCAATGATGTCGCCCGTCACGAAGATGATCAGGTTGGTCTTGACGTGGTTGCTCGCTTCGCTGCGGAAGAGGCGCCCGACGAGAGGCAGGTCGCCGAGAACGGGGACTTTGTCTTCTACGGTCTGGACGGATTCCTGCATCAAGCCCCCGATGGCGACCGTGTGACCGTCATAGATGGTCATTTCGGTATCAACCTTGCGGGTCGAGAAGACGGGCATTTCGATACGGTTTTCCGTAATGGTTACGGTGACGGGCTGGCCTTCGGCGTCCGTTCCGGCTGTGGAGATCGGGCTGCCGTAGTTGATGAAGCCGTCGAACTCAACGATTTCCGGGGTGAACTTGAAGTCGATGACGTAATCACCTTCAGCAATGTTGGGCTGGATTTCCAGGGTGACGCCTACGGGGCGTGTCTGGAAGCCGGTCGGCGTGGAAGGCGTTACCGGGAAGGAGGAGACCTGAGCCTGATTGCCGCCGAGAATGCCATCATTATTTCCCAAATAGCGTCCAGTATCAGTGTTGCCGACGGAGTTCGGGAGCTGGGGTTCGGTGTAGTCAGTCGGGTAGATGAACTCGCGAACGATTTCGATCTTGGCCGTGGCGCCGCTCTTGGCCGTAATGCTCGGGGCAGTCATGACGTCCGTGCCCTTCTTCTGGGAAAGACCGCGCATGATGACCTGCATGGAGCCCTGGTCGAAGATACCGGAGAAGGACATGATGCCGGGAGCTGTGGTGTCCTGCTTCTGGGTACGGTTCGGGTTGTTGATCAGGTTGTTGATCGCGTTGCCCTTGATGGCTCCATCGCCCGTGCGGTTGCCGCCCGTGACAATGTTATCTACCGGAGCGTTGGAAGAGCCGGTGATGCCATCTACCCACTGGGAGGAGCCGGAGGGGGCGCCTGCGAAGTCGCCGGGCAGGCGGTTCGGAGTGCCGTTGCCCATGGTGCCGCCGCCGAGGTAGCGGTCTGCGCCGCCTACCTTGATCGGGCTGACGACCCAGTCAAAGCTGAGTTCATCGGTGTTGTCCTGAGACACTTCGACGAATTTGGTCGTGATTTTGACCTGCTTCGGGCTGGTGTTCTTGATGGTGTCGATGAACTGCTCAATCATGTCGAGATTGCCCGGCGTGTTGCGGACGATCAGGGAAGCGGAGCCGGGGATGAAGTTTGCCGTAGCTCCGGCCGGGAAGGCGACTCCCATTTTCTTGAAGAGGACATCTACTGGTTCGCGGGGCTTGATGGAAGAGGTGCTCCCACTGTCGCTGCTGGAGAAGGGGTCGCTGGTCGCATCAGCACCGCCGCCGCCTGCCGCGCTTTCGAGAGCAGACTGGAAGTTCGGGGGAACGGTGAAGGTCTTGGAGAAGAGGTCGGTATCATTCTGCCCGGAGGGAAGGATGACCACGGCGTAGTCTTCAATCTTGTAACGCATGCCCGCGGTGTCCGTGATGAACTTGAGGACTTCCAGCAACGGAACGTTACGGAGTTTCAGTTCGGGGATGATGACGGAGCCGGACGGTGCGGCAGGAGCTGCGGGAGCCGCTTCTCCGTCGCCTTCCAGGTTCAGATCCAGAGTTTCCGTTGCAGCAGGTGCAGCGGAGGAACCGGAGCCGGAGCCAGTGCGGATCAGGAAGTTGATGCCCTTTTCACCAGTGCCGGGCGTTGTGTCCAGAGCACGGGAGCGGGTGCGGAGGAAGTCGATGGCTTCTTCCACAGTGGTATTTTCAAAGTCAACGCTGGGGATGATGATGTTTTTCAACTTCATCAGGTTGGCGGTAGCCGGAGAGGTGCCGCCTGTTGTCAGGCTGCCCATTCCGGTGTTATCGGAAGCCTTGGGGGCGTCCATGGGAACCGGGATTTCCCAAGTGGCGGATACCTGAGCCAGCATCTGGGAGCGGGCTTCGTCATAGGCGGTTTCATAATAACGCATTTTGGCGTTGTTGACCGTTTCCTTGCCGCGGCGGGCGGCGATGTTGTACGGGTCGATGCGAAGAACCGCGTCAAATTGTCTGCTGGCCTCGTCATACTGGCCGAGGTCATAGAAACCATAGCCCTTGCGGAGGGCGAGATTGACTTCCTTGACGTTTTCAACGTGCTTGGGAGTCAGGGCGGGGTTGGTGCGGACCGGGTCTTTCAGATAAGCCAGTTCCTGCTTGGCCGCCGCGTTTTTCGGATTGGTTTCAAGGACTTTCTTAAGAAGGGCTTCGGCTTCTTCATAACGACCCGTTTTGCGATACTGCTGGGCGACGGCTACGCTGGCCGTGGCGACAAGCTCCTGACCGTATTTGCGGCGGTCGGCAGTCATCGGGGAGTCGGGAAGCTCATTGAGGGCGGACTGGAAGGTTTCCAGAGCTTTTTCATATTCGCCTTCCTTGTACAATTCGCGACCCTTTTCCATGGTGGCCATGGCGGATTCGGTCTTGGACTGGAAACGAGCGGAGGCTCTATTGGAAATATCGGAGGTGCCTCCGTAATAACCACCATAGGCCATTCCTCCGTCTCCGGCGAATGAGGCTGGCAAACATGCCAACATGGCGGTCACTGCAAGCACTGTGCGAGTCTTAATGATGCGGGGTGTCTGATCCATAGTGTTATTCTGTCATAATGGCAAAAATGATGCGCAAGTAAAGAACATTTTGAGGGAAAAATGAAATTTGTTTACTTGGAGAACGTAATAGTACGGGTTTCCGTTCCTTCTGCGGCTTTGAAGGTTAAAGTTTTCGCTTTTGCGTCAATTTTTTCCGCGAAGTAAGCGGTTTTGTTCGGGTCTCCGGGGATGGTGAAATTGGCGCCTTCAACGACGGTGAATGATCCCTTTTCCGGTCCGCCTGTCACTTCAATTTCGGCAGAGAGGTCAATGATGCGCTGGGGCGTTCTCTTGCCGTAGGTGATCTCATAGGTTTTACCCTGTTTTTCGGGTTTGAGGTCTTCTACGGTGGCGACGCTTACATCAGTGCCCTTGATGTTTTTCTTGTGAATGGCGGTGAGTTTGAAGCGATCTGCGTCAAGCGGTTTTTGTCCAAAGGTCTCTCCGATTTTGACGGTCTGTTTCCAGATGGCCTTGTCGGTAGGTCTCGCGTTGAGCAGGTCGGCCCGGAACTCAATCGGGTCTTCGGGGGTGATTTGTTCGGAGCTGAAGGTAAGGTCGTATCCCTTGCCTTTGATGGAGATACCTTCCAGTTTGTCTATGAGGTTCGGGAATTCCGAGGCGTCGTTCGGGTTTGTTTTCGCCAGGTATTCTTCATAGTTGGAGAAGCCGTCATTGTCTGAGTCAACATCGGCGGCGTTGCTCATGCGGAATGCCGCATCGAGGCCGTTTTCAATGAACCAGATGTTCGGGATGTCCTTGTGAATCGGCGCTGTGGTGTAGATGTCTATGGCCGTTTTTTCTCCTTTTTTGTTGAAGAGGACAGGGCCGGCAAAGACGTCGAAGAATTGTTTGCCAATGTTGGGGCGTGCGATTTTGTGGTCGGCGCCGAGTTTTTGGAGCAGGTTGTCCGCGACAATGGTGCCTTCTATGGAGGTGTTTTTGTCAGGCAGGCTTTCGGAGGAAGCGTATTTTTCCGCAAAAGAGGAATTTTGCCAGAAGGTCCATCCGCCAGCGACGACGACGAGGCCGATGCCGATGCCCAGTATTACCTTTTCGTACTTTTGTTGAGATGCCATGGTGCTTTGAGAGGTGTGCTGTTACTTGGCGGCGGTTGTTTTTACGGTAGCCTTTTCCGGGTTGAGAAGGATCAGGTTCAGGACGATATGGAATTCGATCTGTTCTCCTCCGACAACAGGGGAGAGGATTTCTTCCACGATTTCTTTTTTGGCGGCTTTTTCAGCGTCCTTGGATTTGGAGCCGCCGAAGGCTGCGGCGAAGTCGAGGCTGCCACCCTTGCTGGAGGAAGAGGCCGCGGAGGAGACTGGCGCTGTCGCAATGGTCAGGGCGTTGCTCTTTTCGTTGATGCCTCTCAGGGCCTGGATGGTGAACAGGTATTTGTCGCTCGAGATGATGTCGTTGATGAATTTATTGATGGAGCGGCGTCCGCCTTTCAGTGTGATCGAAATGGGCAGTTTCTGGTAGAGGCCGTCTGTACCGGGCTGGGGAGCTGCTGCAACGGAGGAGGTTGCCGGGCGGGCGGGTGTTCCCTTGGTTGTTGTTTTCGGCGCTTCTGCCGTTTCCTGGGGTGTTTTTTCCCGGTAAACACGGATGATTTCCGTTACGTCGTTCTGGATGGCTTTTTGGAGGAGCCAGTTGACGGCGCCCAGTTCGTATTGGAGGACGCCGGTGGCCTGCTGGAGGGCCGGTGCGACGGAGTAGGCTTCAAATCCGAGTTTGAAGTCGTTTTTGAATTTTACGTTGCGTTCGGTTGCCGCCTTTTTGAGTTGTGCCGTTGTGCTCTCGAGTTTTAGACGAAATTCTTCGGGTGTGACGATTTTCAGGTCTTCCGCAGTTGGCTGGAAGGCTGTATAGGATTCTACTACTTTGTTCAGCTGGTTTTCGTAGGCCTTGACTGCGGCAGCCCGTTCTTCGGCTACTTTTGAGGTGGGCGTCTGGTTGCGGCCCGCCGCGTCTTCTATTTGTCCCTTGGTTGTCTGGAATTGTTCCTGAAGGTCGCTTTCTTCGAGTGATTTGATGACGCCGAAGGAGGCGAGACCAAGGAAAGCTATGGCGCCGACGCCGATGACGGATGCGATGGACTTGTTGTCCTTAATCCATGTGCTCATGATCGTATGGTGAGGTGATAAAAGTTTATTCTACGGGGATGGGAGTCTTCAGGGGAAGGATCAATGTGAACGGTTTGGCAAAGGCGTCCTTGTCCGTTGGCTTGTCCTCAAATCTGATGATTTGGCGGGCTTCCATGGGTTTGCCGTTGACAGTGAAGTCAAAGAGCGAGTTTTCCGGAGTTTTTTCGAGTTGTTTGCGAATCCATTCGGCGCTTTCGAAGCCGCCCTTGTCCATGCGGACAAGACCTCTGAGCCGGAGGGCGTTGATGGTGGGGACGGGGGGCTTGGCTCCCTTGACTTTCTTCGTGTCTCCCGCATTGGGGTCGGGGATGTGTACGGAGAGTGTTTTGTCCGCCTTGAATGTCTTGTTTACAACGGAAGAGCCAGTGGTGATGCTTTCGGGGTTGTTTTTGTCGAAGCCGATGAGCGGGTCGAATTCAACGATCCAGTAGCTGTCGCTCGGGGCCTTGTTGACGATTTCCGACAGGATGTCGGCAAAGGCGTAATGGGCCTGGGTCAGTTTGGCGTATTCGGCCAGTTTGGCGTCGATGGCTTTTTCCTGTTTGGCTGTTTTGTCGAGAGTCGTCTGGATGCGCTCTATGTTGGACAGTGTGGAGGATTCCTGATCAAGTGCGATTTGCGCTTTTTCGAGTCCGTTCATGGCGCCCCAGGCGTAGATGCCGCCAGCGGCGACCAGGGCGAGCATGCCAACGATGACAAAGGGAAGTTTTTTGCGGGATTCGCGGGCTTTTGCTACGGTGAGCGGGACCAGGTCGATGTCGATTTCCGCTTTTTGCAGTTGTTTCAGGGCGAGGCCTACGGCTTCTCCGAGGAGGCCCGCTTCACGGGAGGCCGCTTCGGCGTCCACTCCCTTGCCCAAGGTAACGTTGTGCAGGGGGTTGAAGAACTGGACCGGGATCTGGAGGCGCTCCTGGATGAATTCACGGGTATAGGGCAGAGCCGAGCCGCCTCCGCACAGGAAGACGTGTTTGGGGGCTTCGCCGTTGAATTGTGAACGGTAGTGATTGGTTGTGCGGGGGATTTCCGCTACGAGCCGGGTCAGGGCGTTGCGGATGCAGGATGCCAGGCGGGCTGTTTCTTCATCCATGGAGGAGGTGTGTCCTCCTGTGAGGGCTACGAGTCCCTTGGAGAGTTTCAGGTTTTCCGCTTCCTGGAAGGAGATGTTGTATTCGCGGGCGATGGCGGCGGTAATGGAGGAGCCGCCCATGGTGACGCTGCGTGTAAAGAAGCGGCCCGGCTCAATGTAGAGCAGGTTGCTTGTCTTGGAGCCGATGTCAAGGAGGAGAACCGGCTCGGCGAGGTCGGGGTAGCTACTGCGGAAGGCGTTGTAGAGGGCCGTCGGGGCACAGTCTACGCCTTTTGTTTTGAGGCCGCCCGAGACGACGAGGGAGTCGATTTCATTCAGCAGGTCGTTTTTGATGGCGATAAGGATCGCTTCTTTTTCCAGTCCGCTGTCAGACAGCATGTGGTAGGACCATACTACTTCTTCCAGAGGGAAGGGGATTTGTTGCTGGGCTTCAAATTGAACGAGTTGTTCAATGTTTCCGCTGTCAATGGGCGGCAATTTGATGAAGCGCACAAAGACGCTCTGTCCGGCGAGCGAGTAGGCGACGGGGGACTGCTTCAGTTTAAGGGAGGAGACTAGTTCCGCGATGGCGTTGCCTATTTGGGCGACGCGCATGTTTTCCGCCGAGGGTTCGGCGAGGACGCTGCGGGAGGCGAACTTGTTCAGGACAAGGCCGCCTTTTTTGTTTTGGGAGAAGACGGCCGCAGAGACTCTCTGGGTCCCTACGGTGAGTGTGACAATGTGATCGGAGCTGGCCATTGGACAGAGAACTTAAGTTGGGGAGAAATGGTGAAATCAGCGGGTCGTGCCGGGGCGGGGAGTGGTGGTAGTGCCTGTTCCCCTGGGTGCCGGAGTGATCGTGCCTTCTTCTTCGGAGTCTTCTTCAGTCGCCTGGAGTTTGTTGAAGGCGGAGCTGATTTCCGTAGAATCGACGGGTTTGATGGTCGGGTAACGATCCCACCACAGCATGGCAAAGGGGGTTTCGTTCTTGTTCAGAAGGGGGTAGGTCTTGGAGACGTCCTTGGCGACGGAGGGGGATTCCACGTTCCACCAGTCGTTTTTGCCCTTGCCTACCTGGCGGTAGATGATGTCTCCGTTGTATTTGACTTCATATCCCATGCGTTCAAATTTCAGGTTCCCGGTACCGCCGGTGAGGCGGGTGATGGTCGCGGGGCTGATCAGTACGTTGAAGCAGGTGGCCTTATTGATCGGTACGTCGATATAGGTGATGTCCTTTTGCAGGAGCAGCAGTGTTTTTTTGCCGTTTTGGGGGTTGGGGTCTTTTACGTGGACGTAGAAGGAGACGACGACGGGCCCCAGAAACTGGTCATTCGGAGACAGGTTGAGCGCCTTGCGGGCGGCGTCGTTGACGGTGAAGTCGAAGTTTTCGACTTCCATCTCCAGCCATTTTTCCGGCTTGTAGTTTTTGTTGACGCCCTTGATCTGGACGTCGGGGGACAGAAGGGTATTGAGCTTGATCTTGTTGTCCTTGAAGTTGAATGCCTTGGCGGAGCGCCCGAGCGGAACGACCGGTTTGTCGGCCTGTGCTTGAACAAGGGTCGGCGAGAAGAGAAGGCCTGCGGCCAGTAAGAAGAGTATGCGCGCTGTTTTCATGGCAGGATGAAATATCCTGAATCTATAGAGTAAACGGGAGGCGTTGACCAGTAAAAATCTCATTAGAATTTCAAAAAGGGACGGGGAGTGTCGTTTTTCGAAATGGCTCCAAATAGAGCGGGGACTAAAAAAAGGGTCGAAAGAAGGGGAAAGAAAGTTCAGTATTCGGTTGCATGAGTGAGCAGTATTCTCTGGAATTGTTGAAGAGCCTCAGCGAGGCCCATGGGGTGTCCGGTTTTGAGGAGGATGTACGCACCCTGTTCGCAAGGGAGCTTGCGGAGTGCGGCGAGCTGAGTTCCGACAGGAACGGTTCTATTTTTTGTTCTTCCGGGGAGGGGCCTGTCGTCATGATGGCGGGGCATATGGATGAGGTCGGTTTTATGGTTCAGAATGTCACGCCAGACGGTTTTGTCCAGTTTGTGCCGATCGGGGGGTGGTGGCCGCATACGCTGTTGAGTCAGCGGGTGAGTATCAGGACGAGGGAAGGACGCTTCATCCCGGGCGTCATCGGGTCCAAACCGCCGCATTTTTTGGGCGAGGCCCAGCGCAACGCCGTTTTGCCAGTGGATTCCATGTTTATTGATGTGGGTGCGGAGAGCCGGGATCAGGCCATTCATGGGTTTGGTATTCATTTGGGAGATCCCGTCGCTCCGGAGGTCCGGTTTATGGCGACGGAAAATCCGCACCGTTATGTGGGCAAGGCGTTTGATAACCGGGCGGGTATGGCTGCCGTTATTGAGGCGATGAAGATATTGTCGCGGGAGGGTCACCCCAACAGGCTGGTTGCCGCCGGAACGGTGCAGGAGGAGGTGGGGACGAGAGGGGCAAAGACTGCCGGAGCGGCTGTTCGGCCGGATTGCGTGCTGGTTCTTGAGGCTCCGCCTGCGGATGATACTCCCGGATTTGCCTTGTCCGAGTCCCAGGGGCGTCTGGGCGGCGGGGTGCAGATACGATTGTTTGATCCTACGGCTATTATGAATCCGCGTCTGGCGGCTCTAGCCGAGAGGGTCGCGGAGGAGTCGGAAATTCCGTTTCAGCTGACTGTCCGGCGCAGCGGGGGGACGGATGCCGGGGCTTTTCATGTGTACGGGGAGGGAGTGCCCTGCGTCGTTCTGGGGATGCCGACGCGATATATTCATGCCCACCAGGGGTTGATGGATGTGAGGGACTACCGGGCGATGGTAGATCTGACGGTGGCACTGGCGCGTGCGCTGGATCGCGAGACGGTTGACGCGCTGACCCGGTATTTGTGATTGTTCGGGAGGGAGTTTATTTTTAAGGAAGGAACAAGATGACCGCCTACGTTCATAATCTGGATCCCGTTATTTTGCATTTGGGCGAGACGCTGGCGCTCCGCTGGTACGGCCTTGCGTATGTGCTGGGTTTTCTCCTGGGGTACTGGCTGCTGCGTTCCCTTTCGCGCCGTAATTTGTGGTGTCTGCCTCCGGAAAAGATAGGGGATTTCGTTATGTTTGCCGCAGTTTTCGGCGTACTGCTGGGCGGCCGTTTGGGGTATATTTTCTTTTATTATATCAGGAAGGTCGGCTGGGACGGGCTGGCGGAGGATCCTCTGGTCGTTCTGCGTGTCTGGGAGGGGGGGATGGCCAGTCATGGAGGGCTGATCGGGTTGATTGTTTTTACTCTTTTTTACGCCAGGAGGCATCAGGTCTCCTGGGCGGGCTTGCTGGACGGGCTTGCCATGGCGGCTCCGATCGGCATTTTTTTTGGACGGATGGCGAATTTTATCAATGGGGAGTTGTACGGGCGTATTGCGCACGCTTCCTCGTGGGCGATGAAGTTTCCCATGGAGATGTGGGAGAGGCCCGTGATCGCCCGTCAGGCTCTTGTGCGTCTTCATGCGGAAGGGCACAGGCTTGTGCCCGATTATCCCGATACGTTGAGGGGGGAGGATATAGAGAAGCTGATCCAGGCCAATCGTCACGATCCCGAGGTGACGAGGGTGTTGTCCGAGTTTCTGACTCCCCGGCATCCTTCCCAGCTTTATGAGGCGTTTGCGGAAGGGCTGCTGATTTTTGTCGTTCTTTATGCGGTGAGGGTGTTGTTTCCCAAAGCCGGCAATGGTTTTCTATCCGGGCTGTTCTGTCTGATGTACGCGGCCGGGCGTATTATTGTGGAGTGTTACCGCGAGCCGGACTCTCCGCTGGTGGGCGCGTTGACCATGGGGCAGTTTCTTTCTTCTTTCATGATTTTGGCCGGGGTTGTTTTTCTGATTTATTCTTTTCGTAATCGGGAGCCGATTGGCTGGAAGACGGGAAAAGAATAAAAAAATTGTTTTTTGCTCTTTTATGCTTGCGTTAATGAGGCGCTGAATGTAACATTCGCCCGCTTTCAAGCACCAAGTGGGTAGGTTCCCGAGCGGTCAAAGGGAGCAGACTGTAAATCTGCCAGCATTGCTTTCGAAGGTTCGAATCCTTCCCTACCCACCACTTCTTAATCTTAAAGGATTACACAAAATAAAGCCTCGGTTTCCGGGGCTTTTTTGTTTGGGGCAGTTTCGAGGCGCCGGGGCGAGGGGTGTCAAAAGGCATGGCAAAAAAGAAGTTGTCATCAAGCGTTGTTTTTTATAGTCTTTATGAGTCTTTTTTACTCCGATGAAATTCCGGCTTCCTTTTATTCTTTGTTCTTTTGTTATGTCTTGTTTCTCTTTAGTGAGTGCCGCAGGTACGGGTTTTGGCAAGATTGTTTTTTGCGGCGACTCCATTACTCAGGGCGCCGGTCGCGGGATTGGGCCGGGCTATCGTTATCAGGTATTCAAGAATTTTGTTGATAATGGGGTGGAATATACTCCGGAGGGAACTCAGAATACTGCCGGAGGGCCTACTCCCGATTATCGGGGAGTTGTTTTTAATCGAGCCAATCAGGGGCACAGCGGGTGGTGGGCATCCGATTTGAACGGGACACGTCCGGGGGCATCGCATGCCTGTATTGAGCATTGGACGGGGCAGAGCAAGAAGCTCGCCAACGGGCAGGACTACACGGGAAAGTCTTATACTCCCGATACGGTTTATTTGATGGCGGGTACTAATGATTTCGGGCACAACTGCGCCAATCCTCCCAGTACGGAGGAGGTTGTTTTGAGGGTTCGGAAGTGTCTGGATCAGTTCCGAAAGTCCAATCCCAGGGTGAAGATGTATGTGGGAGCTATTCCGCTTATGTCGAAGAATGATATGAAGGCGGACGGGCCTTCTTATAATGAGAGGGTAGAGGCTGTTAATCAGCGGTTGAAGAAGGACGCTTCCGCCAGAGGTTATGTTTTTATTGATACGATGGCGGGGATTCGGGGGCGGTCTGACGCCGATTCCGATTTTGCCCTCGGAGATCAGCTTCATCCGAATGCGCAGGGCGAGCTTATTATAGCGGGCAATATAGCTCGTGCGATGGGTATAGGTCAGCGTACCGCCGGTCTTGTCAGAAAGGCCGCTACGGATTCTTCTTCGTTCAAGCAGTTGGCCAGGGATGTTGCACCCAAGGTGCAGGGTGCGGCCTGGAAGTCTCTTGCCCGTCAGCGCGGTTTTATGCTCAAGGGGGCCGGCGAGTCATACTGCCAGATGGATCTTGCGTCGGCCGGGTTTGCTCCATCTGCCGGTTATACTTGCGAGGCCAGTTTGCGCCTGCTGCCCGGTACGGCGGGGAATGTATTCAGTCTGGCCGTAGGAGATGGTACGAATCGCGGGTTGCTTCATGTCACCCGGGATAAGATATTGTGGGGCGACAAGGTGCTTTATATTGGCGATAATACCGCAGAGATCAATCAGTTCAGGGTTGTTTACCAGCCCGGAAATTCTGCCGACGGCGTTTTGCCCGGATATTATGTGTGGCGCAACGGGGTGTTGATAGGAGAGGGGCTGGCTTCTGCCGCGGGGGCGGTTCATGACGGGCTTCAGGCGGGAGCTCTGTCCGGTAGCGAAGGTATTGATGCGGGCTTGTTCGCTTTATCCTGGAGTGATAAAGGGGCGTTTTCTCCTGATAATAGGTCTGCCGCGAGGGGTAATCGTAGATGATGAGAGAATCTGTCTGTATGGCGGGAGGCTGATTTCAGGGGAAGGTGGGGACGGCCGGTTCGTCCTGTATGGAAGGGGAGAGACGTGCCGGTTAGCGTTTGCGTACAAGCCGGGCTTTTTGGCCTTTTTTCAGTTCCAGTTCCCGGATGAGGACAAAGTCGTTTGTTTCGAGTCCTATTTCGGAGACGGGGATGTTTTTGCCGTCTGTTTCGAGGTACAGGGGCGGCGTGTTTTGGTCCATCCGTTTTGGGAACCAGAAGGAGAAGGGGCCTTTTTTGTCTATGGCGGCAGTGATTTCGATGCTTTCTTCAGATGGGGTATTGTTTGCCCCGGGCTGGTATGTGCAGTTCCATGGCGATTTTGAGGGCGCGGTCTGGTCCAGGGTGACTGTTTTTTTGGGGTTGCCGTAAAAGGCGACGACGTCCCGGTCGTAGAGTAGTCCGAGCAGGTCTTTTTCTCCGGGGTAGCCTGAGGCTGCCAGGGATTGGGAGAATTGCGCGTTTTCCGAGGAGGGGGATTGGAGGTCCGAGCCGTTGTATTGTATGGCGGCGGCTTTGGGGTAACGCCGGAATGTTTCTTCCAGAATGGCCTGGTTGTTCAGGTACCAGGCCTGGGCCAGAGGGATTGACGCCGTATTGTCGAAGAAGGCGGAGAGGGTGCCCCAGCCGCCTTTGCCGTACCAGGACGGGACGGTATAGCCTACGAGCTGGCGTACTCCTCCTACGCTGATCGCCGTGACGGCCATGCTGTTTGGAGAGTTGTTGCAATCACCGAAGAGGCAGTTGCCTGCGGCGATCCAGGCTTTTGGTTCATCGCTGACGGGGAGCAGGGGGGCGTGAGTGTCTTTG
>CAZNVW010000063.1:0-13110 GCA_964576595.1 uncultured Verrucomicrobiales bacterium | reverse complement strand
GGAGAGGAGAAATTAAGGAGAGGGGAGGGAACGGCTCCCGAAAGGCCGACGCCCTATTTTGCAACGGGAGGGGCCACCAGCTTGTCGATGTCGATTTCGTCCTTGATGAATCCCGATTTTTGCGCGTCTTCGACAAATTGTTTCAATCCGGGCCGGGAGATGTCATTTGTCAAAATCAGGCGGTTCCAGGCTCCCTTGATGAGTTCCGGGTTCACCTTGGTGCGAGTCAGCTCCGAGAGTTCCTCGACGACCATCGCCTGGGCTTCTTCGGGGTGTGCCTTGATCCAGTCCGTCAGTTCCTCGTGAGCGGCTACCAGCTTGCCCAGCAGTTCGGGATGGTCCTGCATCCATTTTACCCGGGCGGCGAGTACGGTCGTCACGGCCTCATCGTCAGAGACCAGCACCTTGCCGTTTGCCTGCTGCTCCAGGCGGGTGATCCAGGGCTCCACCGTCCAGGCGGCATCGATCTTTTTCTGTTGGAAAAGAGGCAGCTGGTCGGGATTGGCGGTCGGCAGCAGGCGCACATCCAGTCCGGCCAGCTCCTTTTTGGACAGCGCGGCATCCTTGTACACGCCGCCTTGCATGTTTACGTCAAATCCTTCCTTGACCAGCCAGGCGCGGCAGGCGACGTCCTGTGTATTGCCGAGCTGGGGGGTGGCAATCGTCGTGCCGATAAAATCGGCGCCGTCCTTCAGGTTCCGGTCGGCCTGCACTACCAGGGCGGAGCCGCCGTTGGCCGCGCCGGAGACAATGCGGACTTCCGCTCCCCCGGACTTGGCAAAGGCGTTGATCGCCGGGCTGGGCCCCACATAGGTCACGTCTATGGAGCGGGCAAACATCGCCTCCATGGCGCTCGGCCCCGCATTGTAGGTAAACCACTCAAATTTGTAGCCCGGCAGACGCTGCTCAAACCAGCCCTTGCCGTGGCGCTCCATATTCCGTGCCACCAGGGACTGGACATGCGTCACATTCGGAAAATGCCCGAAGCGTATGGTTTTGACAGACTCTTCTTTCTTTTCAGAACAGCCCGAGCACAAAAACGCGACCGCCAGAGCGACTCCACACACAGCAAAACTGGATTTGAGAAACCGTTTCATCAGCGCCATTCTTGATGCTCAAGCCTGATCTGTCAATTTAAGATGGTCGTGCGGACAGAGTTTCCCGCTTCCCGGGAGTGCAAATGCCGTGGAAGAATCGGCTCCAAAAATGTTTTTTGCTTTCGGCACGCCCTGCCCTCGGATAACATGCGCGGCGTGAGCTATCAGGTTTTCGCGCGCAAGTACAGACCGCAGACATTCGACGATGTCCTGGGGCAGGATCATGTTGTCCAGACGTTGAAAAACGCTATTGAGCAAAAGCGTCTTGCGCACGCCTACCTTTTTGTCGGCCCCCGCGGTACGGGCAAGACTTCCACGGCTCGCATTTTTGCCAAGGCGCTGAACTGCCCCGGAGGCCCCAGCGTGGATTTCGACCCCAATCATCCCGTCTGCCAGGAGATCGCCGAAGGGCGCAATCTGGATGTTCTGGAGATTGACGGGGCATCAAACAACGGGGTGGAGCAGGTGCGGGATCTGCGGGACAATGTCCAGTTCATGCCGTCGAGCGGTCAATTCCGCATTTTTTATATCGACGAGGTGCACATGCTCTCCAAGGCGGCCTTCAACGCTTTGCTCAAAACGCTGGAAGAGCCGCCCGCACATGTCAAATTTATCTTCGCCACGACCGAAGCGCACAAAATCCTCCCCACTATTCTCTCCCGCTGCCAGCGTTTTGATCTGCGGCCGATCAGCACGGAGGTCATTGCCGCTCATCTGCTGCATATCGCGTCGTGTGAGGGGGTCTCTCTCAGCCCTGCCGCCGCCCTCGCCGTCGCCAAGGCCGCAGACGGCGGGATGCGTGACGCCCAGTCCATGCTGGACCAGCTCGTCTCCTTCTGCGGCAATAGTATTGAAGAGTCCCATGTGCTCGATATTTTCGGCATTACCTCCCGCGAAACCGTGGGCCAGGTGCTCGCCCTGATGCTCCACCGGGAGATTTCTCCCCTGCTGCAGATCCTCAACCAGCAATCCGAAGCCGGGCGTGATCTGACCCAGTTCCTCGGAGAAATGATTTTTGGCCTCCGCGAAATGCTGATCGCCAAAGTGGATGCCACCGCCACACTTGACGCCCTGTCTCCCGCCCTGGCCGAACGCGTACGCGCCGGACTGGCCTCGACCGATACGGCCCGCCTGCTCCGCCTGATTGAAATCCTGGCCGAGACGGAAGAGCGCATGAAGTGGGCCACCAACAAACGGCTTCATCTGGAAATCGGCCTGATCAAGGCCGTGCACTCCCTGTCCGAGGCAAATATCAGCGATATTATCCGGGCTCTTGACGGCGCGCCGCTCATCGAGTGCGCCCCGGCTGCCGTCAGGCAGGCGAGCCCCGCGCCCGCCCCCGAACCGCCGGCAGATGCCCTGCCGCCAAAACAACAGGAGGAACCGGCGCCCCTGCCGCAACAGCCCGACGACAACTCTCCCGCCGATTCCGTACAACAGGAAGCTCCAGCGTCTGAAGAGCCGGCCGAGCTCCCGCCCCATCCCTCCGCCCCTGAACCGGAAGAGCTCGAGGAGACAAACATCCTTCCCGAACAGGAAGCGGATCTCCCGCTCCCGGCGCAAGCATCCCCCCTGCCCCCAGTGGCCGAGCCGGCGCCGCCACCGGGGTCGGCTCCGGCAGCCCCCCCCGCGCCTCTCCCCGTCATTCCCTCGCTGTTCGACGAGATCTCGGAACCCTCCGCTCTCTCCCCATCCGCTCCGGAGCCAGAGCCCGCTTCCCTGTTCTCCGCCCCGGCGGAGCAGGAGGCCATGCCCACCGACCAGGCCGCAGAGGAAGTCCAGCCCACCGACGCCCCCTCCCCGGCTGCGTCAAAAATTTCCTTCCTGGATGACGCTCCCGTGCGTCCGATGGAGATAGACCCCGAGGTAGAGGATGCTCCCATGCCCATAGACCGGGATACAGGCGACCTCTTCAGCGACTACGCTCCCGCCGCCCTCCCGACGCCGACATCGGAGGAACATGAAATACTCAACAATGGCGCGGAACTCTGGAACTCCGTCCTTACCTATCTTGAGGAAACCGCACCGCTCAAGCACATCTCGATTGAGCACACCCCCTTCCTCCGACTGGAAAACGGCTCCCTGTTCGTCGGCGTCCATCCCGAGGACACAATGGCCCGCGACACCCTCCTGGCCAAAGACACCCGGGAAAAAATAGAAACATTCATTCAGGAAAAAACGGGCATTTCCCTGCTCTTTCACATGGAGATTACCGACAAGGTCCCCCTGCCCGAAGTCGTAGAGCTTGAGCCGCTCCCTGTCTTCATCCCGCCCCCGGCCGCTCCCCGTGAAAGACGGCCGACCGAAGAAGAGCTCAAGGCCAAACAGGCCGCGGAAGATGCGGCCAAGAACGAGGCCAAGGCCCAGGCGGAAGCCGATTTCTACAATGACCCCCTTATTCAGGAAGCATTGGACATGTTCCACGCCAAAATCATCTCCTAATCCATACATACCCTCTTATGAATATCGCCAAATTAATGCAGCAGGCCCAGCAGCTTCAGTCGGGCCTCGCCTCCGCCAAGGAGCGCCTCGCCAGTGAAACCCTGACCGTCGAAGCCGCCGGAGGGAAACTCAAGGTCACTACCACAGGAGCCGGAGATATCGCCGCGCTCTCCATTGACCCCTCCATCATTGACCCGCAGGACGCCGAGTTCCTCCAGGACATCCTGTTGAAAACTATCCAGGACGCCCAAAATCAGGCCAAAAACAACATGGAGGCGGAAATGAAGAAGTTGACCGGCGGTATGGGACTGCCCCCCGGCCTGCTTTAATCAGCCGCTTTTTCAAGCCATTCCCGCTCAAGACCATTTTTGCACCATTGCGAAAATGGTCTTGTTGTTCAGTCCGACCGAGCAGGGAGGCACGCGTCGGACTGCCCCCTGTATGGCTTGACCCGCCAGGGGGCAAACATCCTTCCCGGGGGCGGCCCGTTCGTTTCAGCTCGACAAAAGGCCGCCGCCGGGTACTATTCAGCCTAGTATCGGTACGCATCCGACAAACCTGCTCATGCCCCCGGATTTTCCTGAAGAAGAGAAAGAACAAAAGATGGTGGACCTGAAAGACTTGTTCTCAAGTCTCAGTTGCGTCCCCTCCTTCGTATCCCGCTCTGCGGAAAAAATTCTCGGCCTGGAACGATTAAACAAGGCTTACGCCAAAATCGTACGCAACAAAGAGCTGGGTATCTCGGAGAACTTTTTCGCCCTGGCGTCACGGTATCTCAACCTGCGCTATCTGCTCCCCAACGACGAGCTGAAAAACATCCCCGCAACCGGCCCGACCATCGTCGTCGCCAACCACCCCCACGGTCTTGCCGACGGCCTGATGTTCGGCGATCTGATGACCCGCCGCCGCTCCGACGTGCGCCTGATCGTCAATGAGCAGCTCTCCCTGTGCAAGGAGCTGGAGCCCTGGGTCATCAAGGTGGATGTCTATGAGTCCACAGAGTCCAAAAGAAAAAACTACGCGGGGATGAAACAGATGCTCGCCTGGCTTCGCAAGGGCGGCTGTATCGGCATCTTCCCGGCCGGGAGCGCCTCTTCCTTCTCCCTGAAGGACAGACACGTTACGGATGACCCGTGGAATACCAACTTTGCCGCCCTCGTCCGCAAGACCAAGGCGACCGTCGTTCCCGTGTATTTCCCCGGGCGCAACAGCCTGCTCTTCCAGGGTGTCTCTCTGCTCAAAAAATCGGCGCGCGTCGCCCTGCTGCCCCGTGAAGTAGGCCGCGACGGGAGAAAGGAGCACCGCATCATTGTCGGCAAGCCCATCTCCGCCAGCCAGCTCTCCCAGTTTGAAACCGACGAGGCCCTCGTCGCCCATCTGCGCCTGCGCACCTATCTGCTCGGGAAAAATTACGAGAAAAAACGCCGTCCCTTTTCCCCCAAGGCCGCTCCTGCGGAAAAAGAGGTTAAAAAACAACCGATCATTGATTCCGTCCCCGTCCCCCTGCTGGAGCAGGAACTGGCGCAGCTCCCGCCGGAACAATGTCTGGTCGATCGCAACAACTGGCAAGTCTTTTACGCGACCGCCGCGCAAATCCCCTCCATCCTGGAAGAAATAGGCCGTCTCCGTGAGGAAACCTTCCGCGCCGTGGGCGAGGGCTCGGGCAACAGCTGCGATCTGGACAAATACGACAGGCATTACTATCACCTGTTCCTCTGGGACCGGGACAAAAAACGCCTGGTGGGAGCCTACCGCATGGGCCTCACCGACCGCATCCTGGCCGAGCACGGCAAGGAAGGTCTGTACAACAACCAGTTCTTCCACTTCGACGACGAGGCCCTGGCCAAAATCACCCCGGGCCTCGAAATGGGGCGGGCTTTCATCGCCGGGGAGTACCAGCGCCGCCCCCTGTCTCTGGGGCTGATCTGGGAGGGCATCGGCCAGTTCATTGCCCGCTTCCCCCACTACCGCTACCTGTTCGGCACCGTCAGCACCTCCGGGGCCTATACGACGCTGTCGCACTCGCTTATCGTCTCCTTCCTCAAGGCGCATGCCATGGACCCCGAGCTGGCCTCCCTGATCCGCGCCAAACAGCCGCCCCAGCCCAACAAGCTCAAAAACTCTGAAGACCGTCTCCTGCCCGTCGGCGTAACGGACGCACAGGATCTCTCCAATATCGTTTCGGAGATAGAGACGGACGGCAAGGGCATCCCCGTACTTCTGAGACAGTACCTGAAACTGAACGGCAAAATACTGGCCTTCAGCATCGACAAGGATTTCGGCAATGTCCTCGACTGCCTGATCCTCGTAGATATCTACAAATCTCCCGAACGCTCCCTGCGCCGGTATCTGGGCGACGACGCCTGTGAAAAAATAAAGGCCTTCCTCCTGAAGGAAGGCGATCTCCCGGCCTCGTAACCGATCCCCCGGCCAGCCTTGCGCTCTCGATAGCCCTCCCGACATTCGCCGGTTCAATGGGGCTATAATCCAGCCATATACAAAAAAAGCGCCCCGGGAAGAAACTCTCCGGAGCGCGTAAAGAAAAAAGGGAAACCGTTGAGACTACTCGGCGGCGGGAGCCTGAGCGGCAGCCCTGCCTCTCGGCGCCTTGGCTGCGGCCTCACGCTCTGCCATGGCGGCCTTCACCTTGGCTTCGATCTCGGCATACAATTCCTCATTGTTGCGCAGAGCCTCCTTGGCGGCATCGCGCCCCTGGGCGAGCTGGGTGCCATTGTAGCTGATCCAGGAACCCCGCTTCTGAAGGATGTCGTACTCCATGGCGATATCCAGAAGGCTGCCTACGCTGGAAATCCCTTCATTATACATAATATCGAACTCACATTCGGTAAAGGGCGGAGCGACCTTGTTCTTGACCACCTTGATCTTGGTACGATTGCCCGCAACGGAGCCGTCCGATCCCTTGATCTGGCCGATACGACGGATATCGACGCGGACTGAAGCGTAGAATTTCAACGCGCGGCCGCCGGGAGTCGTCTCCGGATTGCCAAACATGACGCCGATCTTTTCGCGAATCTGGTTGGTGAAAATACACACGGTCTTCGCCTTGGAAATAAGGCTGGTCAACTTGCGCAGAGCGCTCGACATCAGGCGGGCCTGAGCGCCCACCGTGGAGTCGCCGATATCGCCTTCCAGCTCCTGACGGGTTACAAGGGCGGCTACCGAGTCCACGACAATCACGTCAATGGCGTTGGAACGAAGAAGGGTCTCGCAAATCTGGAGCGCCTCTTCACCGGAAGAAGGCTGGGAGACGAGCAGATCATCCAGATTCACCCCGAGACGGGCGGCATACTGGGGGTCGAGCGCGTGCTCCACGTCACTGAAGGCCGCCAGTCCGCCGCGGCGCTGGGCCTGGGCGACGGCGGTCAGAGTCAGGGTAGTCTTGCCGGAGGACTCCGGGCCGAATACTTCCACAACACGGCCGCGGGCAAAACCGCCCACGCCGAGCGCCCGGTCAATCAGAATATTCCCCGTAGGGATCACATCAACATCAAGATGATAATCGTCGCCGAGGCGCATAATGGCGGATTCGCCGAAATCCTTCTGAATCTGGGCAATGGCAAGCTCCAGATTGCGGCTGCGTGCGGCAAGGGCTTTTTCGTCAAGTTCGGGCTTCGCGTTGGACATGGAGCTACAATGCCATTTTCGGGAAAATTGACAAGCTCTCACCTTGTCCATTTATCCATTCAGACAATCCCAGTCAATTATCTATTGATTATGAAAGAAGTGATATGATTTGACATCGGAACTGCCTCTCCTCTACAAGAAGAGCGATTCCGCTCAACAGCTGCTGTTATAACAGGTAAAACTCCCCCTGATGATTAAGGCCCGCCATACAAGAGTTACCTTCCCCTTTTCGTGAAACAGTTCCTTTCCCCCGCCCTTCTTGCGGCGCTTGCCGCTTCTTCGCTCTGTGCCGCCCACGCCGCTCCGGTTGATATTACCCGGCCGGACGACCTCCCCGCCACCCTGAATACCGCGGCCTTCAAGGGAACAGACCTCAAAAGCCTCAGACTCCCCGCGGGAATGGGCGTCATGCGCAAACAGTCCGCATGGACCCTCCTCGCAGATGCCTCCATATTACCCGATGTAGGCCGCAAAAATCCGCACATCACGACGGATAGAGGGTACAGAATGGAAGGAACCAACCCTGGAAAGTGCGCATTTGGCCTCAACCTCGGAGCCGCCTATGAATTCGCCCCGCAATGGCATGCAACCATGGGCTACCACCTCGAAACGACGGGCGACAGCACGCAACAAAACGCAAACATTGGCATCCTGCGCACATTCTGATCGGGTAACCTCAAAAAAAGGATCGCCTAAAAAAGGGGCAGGCAGCACTTTACCCGGCTGCACCCCATCCGACACTTGCACAAAGCCCGGCAATATTACACCCTGTCCCCGGAGAGAGAATCAGCTCCCTCCCCCCCCTCTTTTTTGCACTCCATGTCCCTCGCACCCTATCTCCTCGCCGCCCGCCCCAAAACCCTGCCGGCAGCCCTGGTTCCGGTCGGCGCCGCCTGCATCATCGTCTGGCACATGACGGGCAGCTGGAACCCCCTGACCGCTCTGTGGACGGCTCTGGCCGCGCTCTTCATCCAGATTGCGACCAACCTCTTCAACGATGCGATCGACCACGACAAAAACGCCGATACAAAAGCCAGAACAGGCCCGAAACGCGTCACCGCCTCCGGACTCCTCTCCCGCAAAAGCGTTTACCTGTCCGCCGGACTCTGCCTGCTCATCGCCTGCGGCTTTGCCGCGCCCCTGATCATGGGGCGGGGCTGGCCCGTCATCGCCATTGGCCTGCCCTCCCTGTACTTCTCCTACGGCTACACGGGAGGCCCGTGGCCGCTCGCCTACAAGGCGCTGGGAGAGGCCTTTGTCTTCCTCTTCTTCGGCCTTGTCGCCGTCCTCGGCTCCCTTTACATGCAGATCGGCCTCTCCGCCGAACACGCACTCGTTTACGCGGCCGCCATTCCGGCGGCCTTCCAGTGCGGCCTGCTCTCCTGTGTCATCATTGAAGTCAACAACATCCGGGACCGGCAGGAGGACTCCACCACAGGCAAACGCACCCTCGCCGTACGCCTGGGCGAACGCAAGGCCCGAGGCCTCGCCTTTGGCTTCCTGTTCGCCTCCTACGTACTGATCCCCCTGGAACTCCGCCTGATGAAACTCCACCTGACCTGGATGTGGATTCCCGTCGCGCTGCTCGCGCTTACTCTGGCCTTCCGCCTGCGCAAAACACCTGCGGGCAAACAAATGAACGCCCTGATCCCTCTCGGCTCCCTGCACCTTATCCTCTTCTTCCTGACCCTCTGGGCGGCCTGCCTGTGGAAATAACCTGGCCGAAAATAACCTGCCCGCCCTTGCTCTCCTCCTCTTACTCTCTCCCCAAAAAATGATGCGGCATATCTATACCTCAAAAATCATCCCCGCCGTCCTCGCGCTCTTCCTGGCCCTGACACCCACTGAGGCTAAAGAAAAAAAGAGGAAAATCACCCCCTGCACCTGCCCCAAACTGACGGAAAAACAACTCTCATGGCGCAAGGACAAACAAAAACATCCCTCTACCCTGCTCGGCTACTGGACGCCCAAAAGCTGCCTCCAGCTGGCCCTCTTTGAAAACCGCGCTTATTACATACAGGGCTTTCAAATCTCCGGACTCTTCAACGAAGCGGATTGTCTCGAAAAAAGAAATCCGGCCGACAACACCTCCCCGGGCTCTGACCAACATTGCTGCTCCTCTGAACAGGAACTCCCGCTCCCCGGCAGCGCCGGCGTCCAAATAGCGGGATGGTCGAACGAATCGAACTGGTTCGGAGGCCTGCAGCTGGCCGGCATCGGCAATAACTCCCGGGGCTGGTCTGGAGCCCAACTGGCCGGGTTGTACAACGACGCCGTTTCTGAACAGAAAGACAGCAAAAAAAACGACAGCCCGCGCTCTTGTGGGGCGGGACTCCAACTGGCCGGACTGGGGAATAAAACGCAGGACCTTGAAGGAGTTCAGATCGCCGGCTACTCAAACCATGCTACAAATTCGCAGGGCCTCCAGCTATCACTCGGGGGCAACCAGGTCACATCGCTTTATGGAGTACAATTGACCGGATTGGTCAATATCGCCCGGGAAACCGACAAAAAGGCGGAAGGAAACATGTACGGCCTACAATTCGCAGGACTGGCCAACGGAGCCCAACATGTTAAAGGAGTCCAGATAGCCAGCTTGATGAATTTCGGCTCAAATGTCACGGGACTGCAAATCGGACTGCTCAACTGGGGAGAAAAACTGTACGGCGCCCAGATAGGCCTGATCAATTATCAGTCCCTCGTCCATGGAGTCCAGATAGCCGGACTATGGAATGAGACGAAGGAGCTCAAGGGAGTCCAGATAGCCGGGCTTCTGAACCGGGCGGAAACGGTGGAAGGCGTCCAGATCGGCTTGATCAACTATTGCCAAAAACTGGACGGCGTACAGATCGGCCTGATCAACACCGTCCAGGACGACTCCGGCAGCCCCCGGTATATGGTCCTGCTCAACGCCCGGTTTTAAAAACAAAAATGCGAAAAAAAGGAAACCGGCTTCCCGGTCTCCTGATAACAAAAAGGGGCGGGATTCCCTCCCGCCCCCGTTAAAAGAACCTCAATCAGCGTATCACCGCGAAGGCCTGCTCCAAATCGGCGATAATATCCTCGGCGGCCTCCGTCCCGACGGAAAAACGAATCAAATCGGGGCGCACTCCGGCCTCCATCAGCTGCTCATCCGTCAGCTGACGGTGCGTGTGACTCGCCGGATGCAGCACACAAGTACGAGAGTCGGCCACATGGGTCACAATGGCCGCCAGCTTCAAACTGTCCATAAAACGGATGGCGCGCTCGCGGCCGCCCTTGATGCCAAAAGTCACCACGCCGCAGGACTGGCCGTTGCGAAACTGCCGCTGCGCCAGGGCATGATACTGGTTGGAGGGCAAACCGCTATAATTGATCCAGGCGACATCCTCCTGCTTCTCAAGAAACTCGGCCACCCTTTGCGCGTTTTCACAATGCCGGGGCACGCGCAAATGCAGCGTCTCCAGACCAATATTGAGCAGGAAGGCATTTTGAGGCGCCTGAATGGAGCCCAGATCGCGCATGAGCTGCACGGTCGCCTTGGTAATATACGCGCCCTTGCCGAAACTCGCGCTGTAGGACAACCCGTGATAAGAGGGATCAGGCTCGGTCAAACCGGGGAAACGGTCCCGATGGGCCTCCCAGTCAAAATGGCCGCTATCCACAATCACCCCGCCGACGGCGGTCGCGTGACCATCCATGTACTTGGAAGTAGAGTGCGTAACAATATCCGCGCCAAACTCGAACGGACGGCAGTTGATAGGCGTCGCAAACGTATTATCTACCACAAGAGGCACCCCCTGGGCATGGGCAATATCCGCAAACTTGCGGATATCCAGCACGCACAGCGTGGGATTGGAAATCGTCTCGGCGAACAGGGCTTTCGTATTGGGACGAAAGGCCCGGACTATCTCCTCTGCCGGCGCGTCCTGGTCGACAAACGTCACCTCTATCCCCATCTTTCGGAGCGTCACGGCGAACAAATTATACGTGCCCCCATAAATGGCAGACGCGCTGACGAGATGGTCGCCCGCCTCGCACAAATTGAGCACGGCAAAAAACGTCGCCGCCTGGCCGGAAGAAGTCAAAATAGCCGCCACACCGCCCTCCAGCTCGGCGATCTTCTTCGCGACGGCCTCATTCGTCGGATTCTGCAGCCGCGTATAGAAAAAACCGGCCTCCTCCAAATCGAACAGCTTTGCCATCTGCTCGCTGGTCTCATACTTGAACGTAGTACTCTGATAAATGGGAAGCACGCGGGGCTCTCCCTTTCCGGGAGTCCACCCCGCCTGAACGCAAATAGTCTCCGGCTTGAACGACTGGGTCATACCCGGCAATCTATGCCCGCCTCCCCCTGTTGTAAAGAACGGAAAATAATGCGTATTTTGCAAAAAACACCGCCGCGCCGCGTAGTACTGTAAAATGAACCGGTCTCTCCTCTCCCTGCCCCTGGCGCTCCTGCTGACAATGCCGCTCTCCTCTGCCCCTGCCGAAAACCGGCAACAGGCGCAAGCGGAACCCTCGCTCGTCCTGCCGTCGGCAAAACAGCAGGAATGGGCGGCTCAGGAACTGGGCGTCCTCTTCCACTTCGACATGCCCGCCTACGTGCCGGAGTACAACTGGCGGCAATTCGGCACGCACCCTCCGGCCTCTGCCTTCAACCCCTCCCGGCTGGATACGGACCAATGGATACGAGCCGCCCGCGACATGGGGGCCAGATACGCCGTCCTCGTCGCAAAACACTGCTCCGGATTCAGCCTCTGGCCGACGGAGGCGCACGAATACAGCATCAAAAACTCCCCATGGAAAAACGGCAGGGGCGACCTCGTCGCCGACTTCCTGCGCTCCTGCAAAAAATACGGCCTCAAGCCGGGCCTCTACGCCAGCACCGCCGCCAATGGATTCTGCCACGTGGACAACCCCGGCAAAGTACGCCCCGGCGGCCCCTTTACCCAACAGGAATACAACAAAATCGTCGAAACCCAGCTCACCGAACTGTGGAGCCGCTACGGAGAACTCTTTGAAATCTGGTTTGACGGAGGCGTCCTCCCGCCCTCAGAAGGCGGCGCCGACGTCTCCGCCCTGCTCAAAAAATACCAGCCGCGGGCCATTGCCTTCCAGGGACCGGAAACTCACCCCAACCTGATCCGCTGGGTGGGAAATGAAGAAGGACTCTCCCCCTACCCCTGCTGGGCAACCGCCGAAACAACCACCCGGGCAGACGGAACCATCAAAATCGCAGGCATGGGCGGCACCCCCTCCGGAAAAATATGGTGCCCCGGTGAAGCCGACGTGCCCCTGAGACGCAACCAGTCCTTCCAGGGAGGCTGGTTCTGGAAAAAAGGAGAAGACCACCTCCTGTTCTCCGTCAAAGAACTAATGCAGAAATACTGCCGGAGCGTCGGGCGGAATACAAACATGCTGCTGGGCATCGTCATCGATGACAGCGGCCTCATCCCCGAAGCCGACCTGCGCCGCATGCGGGAATTCGGAGCCCGGCTGAAACAGGACTTCTCCCGGCCCCTGGCGTCCGCCTCGGGTACGGGCTCCTCATTCCTCCTTCAAATGAACCACCCCTCGCGCTTGCGCTATCTCCTTGCCCGGGAAGACATTTCCCGGGGAGAACGAATCCTGAAATACCGTCTGGAAGTCGAACGAAACGGAACCTGGGAAACCATTGAAGAAGGCGAATCCATCGGACATTGCCGCATCGTGGAAACGGACAGGACAGACGTGACCCAAGCCCGCCTGACCATCCTCTCCTCAAAAGCCGCGCCCGTGCTGGCAAGCTTCGAAGCCTATTAAAAACAGAAGGGCACGGGAGCCGCCTCTCACGCTCAGTTCCTGAGCGTCTGCATCTTCTTCTGAACAAACCGCTGCATCTTGGGCATCTGCTCCTCAATACTCGACACCAGCTTGAGCTGGGTGCGGCTGCGGTCCAGATTGT
>CAZNVW010000062.1:0-13230 GCA_964576595.1 uncultured Verrucomicrobiales bacterium | reverse complement strand
CTTCTTTCTTCATAGCGTTTCTCTTGCTGTAACGCTATTTCAGGACTAGACAGCCGAAAGAGAAAAAACCTCGCTCCCGTCAGGGAGGCGAGGTTTTTTTATAAAACAGGTTTTAGTTTGCTTTGGCTGACAGCGGGGCCTTGGGCAGTTTATAGGCCTTCGCGAGCCATTCATACGTCAGTTCGGCAATTTTGCGCGCGCCGTCTTCGTTGGGGTGTAGGCCGTCCTTGTACCATTCCGGATGGTTGCTCAGGGCGGTGTAGGCGTCCAGTTGATGCAGCTTCTCCTTTTTCGCGAGGGTCTGGATGATTTTCTCTGCTGCGGGACGGTTGACGGAAGATTTGTTGTCGATTTTATTGTAGCTGTACCCGTCAAAGATGTTGCCGGGGAAGGCTTTTTTCCCCACGGGCCCTCTATAATCCGGCCCCAGTTTTGCCCAGACGGCAAAGGTCGGGTTTCTGCGCCCTTTCATTTCCTTGACGATAGTTTGATAGCCTTCTTCAAAGAGGGCGGGGTCCCACCAGGCTCCCGTATCGTTGATGCCCAGATTGCAGATATAGATGTCGGCCTGATAGTCTATGGCCTGTTCGAATTCGGCATTGTCGCCGTACCAGCGTCTCCGCTGTTTTTCTCCGGGATAGTCTCCGGCTGTTTTGCCGGAATTGCCGAAGTTCTTTACTTCGAATTTTTCTCCCAGCATTTCACCCAGTATTTGAGGGTATTTGTGTGCCAGGGATCCGATGCCCATTCCGAAGGTAATGCTGTCTCCGATGCAGGCTACTTTTACTTTCCGGTTTTTAGGGAAGACGCCGAACGGAGCCGCGGGATATTCTTTTTTGCCTTTCAGGCTGCGATAGGGGAACAGGGGCAGGCCCGCCTCGTTGACGACATTGGGATCGACAAAGGTCGCCCAGCAGTAGCGGACATCTTCCGGGGCGTCTATTCCTTCCGCCGTGAGTGTAATGATATTGTTTTTGAATTCGGCCCTGGCTGGGGCGAATTGGCCGTCGGCTCCGGCTATTTCAAATTGTCTGGCTTCTTTGCCATCCTTCGTTTTCAGGCTTTTTGCGCTGGTTTGGACGAGGAGTTGTTTACCCTTGGGTTTGATTTGCAGGATGCGGGGAGACTCGGCCGCCGTTTTTTTGCCGTACACGTATTTGAGAGCCATGTCCGCGGCCCGGTCGGCGACGGGCTTTTTGGGAGAGGGGTGTACGTTCGAGTCGGTACTTCCCAGGTCAATGGTGCAGACGAGGGCGACATTTTCCCGGTCCTGGGAGACATCGTCCTGTACTTCCCGGAACTCGGGCCATTTGGCTCTGAGGGAAGAAGCGTCGTTGATGCGGGGCAGCTGGATGATGACGAAAGGGAGATTTTTCTGATGGAATGCCTTTCTCCAGGAATCGACGAGGTCGCCCAGCATCATTCTGTTGAGTTTCTGGTCGCCATTTTCGGCATTGGTTTCTCCCTGATACCAGAGGACTCCGGTGAAGGGGAAGGGGACGAGGCCTTCCTGCATGCCTTCCTTGTAAAGAAAGGCCGGCTTGAAGGGGTGTCTGAGGTCTTTTTCGCCCGACTGGATGACCGCGCTGAGGTTTTGCTGGGCGCGTCCTTTGCCCCAGGGAGAGAGGAGGGGCGACTTGAGCCAGTTTTCTCCTTTAAGGCTGGCGTAGGCCGGTTTGCCGTTGATGACGTTTTCCGGCAGCCAGGCTTCCATGCCGACTCCGCCTACGGCATTGCAGACGAGCCCTACGGGGACGTTCAGCTTTTCCTGGAGGTTCTTGGCAAAGAGGTAGCCTACCGCGGTCGCGCTGCGTATATTTTCCGGCGCGCTTTTTTTCCAGGCGCCGTCGAAGCTGTTGCGGGTGAGATTGTTTTTGTAATCATCGACATTATAGGCTCCGCCCTGGGTGTGCAGGCGGTTGGTCATGTTCATCAGCCGGAGCTGCGGGTTTTCCTCTTTGGGGATCTCGGTTTTATGGTCCGAGACCTGATTCATGGTATATTGCATGTTTGACTGGCCGCTCGCCAGCCAGACTTCTCCCACGAGGATGTTGTCGAATTTCAGACTATCCGTTCCGTCGCTCAAGGTCATGGAGGCCCCCCTGGCGTCCGCTTTCATCGGGGCGAAGTTGACGGACCAGTTGCCATCGCCATCGGCTTTGGCGGACAGTTTTTGATTTTTAAACTGTATTTGAACGGTTTTTCCCGGAAGGGTGCTGCCCCAGATGGGGACGGATTTGTTTTGGGGCAGGACCATGTCCGTCTGATAGATGCGCGCGCATTCCAGCGCAGCGGACAAATTTGGGAGACTGCCCAGGAAGAGGGCGGCTCCCAGAAGGAACGTATTCATTTTCATTACTTCCAGTCCTATAAAAAAAGGAGGGGTAAGGCAAACCATTCATAACTGGTTTTGAATGCGAACCTAAAAATCCCCCGTTCCGTCAGGAAAGGGGGAGAGGGGAAGCGCGATGTCCGGAAGGGTCAGGAGATGATATGGGAGATCAGGAGTCCCGCGGCGACGAGGCCCGCGGCGATGCGGTACCAGCCGAAGAGAGCCAGGCTGTGGTTCTGGAGGTAGGAGACCATCCATTTGACGGCGATCCAGGCGGACAGCCATGAGGCGATAGTACCGATAATGAGTGGCGTGACGCCGAATTCCTGAATCATGACGGCGCCGAATTTATAGGCGTCGTAGAATGTGGCGGCTCCCAGGGTGATCAAGCCCAGGAGAAAGCTGAACTCGACCGCCGCCGGGACGCTCAGTCCCGCGACCAGACCGCCGATGATGGTCATGAGGCTGCGGCTGGTGCCGGGCCACATGGCGACGCACTGGAGGCAGCCGACGATCAGGGATTTTTTGAGGGTAAGATCTTCGAGCCCGTGTCCCCGGCTTTTGTCGTTGAAGCGTTTTGTCGCGAACAGGAGGATGGCGATGCCGCCGACGATCCACGCAATGATGACGGGAGCGGTGCCGAACAGGTATTCCTTGATTTTATCGGCGAAAATCAGGCCGATGACGACGGCGGGCAGGAAGGCGGCAAAAAGATTGACAGCCAGTTTCAGGCCCGCCGGGTTGCGGCCCATGAGGCCGAGCGCCATCAGTTTGACTCGTTTGAAGTACAGGCCGAGTACGGCGAGGATGGCTCCGCCCTGGATGCAGACGGCAAAGGCTTTTTCCGCCGGGCCGTCGCTCATGCCGAGGAGTTTTTCCGTGACGAGGAGATGCCCAGTGGAGCTGACGGGGAGGTATTCGGTAAGTCCTTCCACAATGCCGAGGACGAGGGCCTGCCACCAGTTCATGCCGCCTTCGGCAGTGGCTAAAAGAGCTAGGTCGGAGAGAATCATCTGGGGGCTAATAATCCTCAAATACGGCGGATTGGCAACTGCTTTTAGTATGCTTTTTCGAATATTTTTTCCCCCCTCGGCGGGGGTATTGGTGATGATGTTGTTAAATGCGTTTAATGTTAATGAGTTTCAAGGGATTTGCGGGATATCCCGGGGAGTGGCGAATGTGTCTTAATTGCTTGATTTACAATAGAAAATCTGCTACAATCGCCCCGATATGTCTGACAATTCGGAAGACCCGAAAAACGCCGGGCTGAACACTTCAGCCCAGCAGGAATATGGAGCCGCTCAGATTGATAAACTGGAAGGTTTGGAAGCGGTTCGAAAGCGCCCCGGCATGTATATTGGCGACCCTGATGAAAGGGGACTTCACCACTGCGTTCTGGAAGTTTTGGACAACTCCATCGACGAGCATCTGGCGGGGTATTGTACGAAGATTGACATCGTCATTCATATAGACGGTTCTATTTCCATTGCCGACAATGGCCGCGGCATTCCCGTGGACATGCACCCGAAGTTCGGCGTGCCGGCGGTGGAGCTGGTGCTCACCAATTTGCACGCGGGCGGCAAGTTCGGGCAGGGCGCCTATAAGTACTCCGGCGGTTTGCACGGGGTCGGCGCCAAGTGCGTGAACGCCTTGTCCGACTGGTTCAAGGCGGAGGTGCGGCGTGACGGCAAGCGTTATTCCATCATGTTTGAGCGCGGTCATACGACCCAGCCGCTCAAGGTGGTGGGAGAGGTTCCTGCCGGAGTGACGGGGACGACGATTACCTTTTTCCCGGACGCGACTATTTTCACGGATACGATCGAGTTCAAGTTCGAGCGTTTGACGACCCGTCTCCGCGAGCTGGCTTTCCTGAATCCGGGGGTCATTATTGAGCTGCGCGACGAACGGGACACGCCCGAGCGCAAGGAGATTTTTTACTACAAGGAGGGGATCGTCGAGTTCGTCCGCCAGTTGGGGGAAAACAAGGAGGTGATTAATGAGCTTCCGATTGCCATTTCCGGCATCCGCAAGGTCGAGGTGGAATATGACGGCAAAAAGATGGATGACGACGTGCTGGTCGATGTCGTTCTCCAGTACAACAATACGTACGACACGAATATTCTCTGTTTTGCGAACTCCATTTACAACGGGGACGGCGGTACTCACCTTTCCGGCTTCCGCAGCGCGCTGACTCGCGTGATCAACGGGTATGCCAAGGCAAACGGCTTGTTGAAGGACAAGGATCCCTCCCTGAGCGGCGAGGATGTCCGCGAAGGCCTCGTGGCAGTCATTTCCATCAAGATGCCCAATCCCCGGTTCTCGTCCCAGACAAAGGACAAGCTGGTAAATACCGAGATCGAAGGGGTTGTCAGCAATGTTGTTTACGAGGAGATCAAGACCTTTTTCGAAGAGAATCCCGCCGTTGCCAAGAAGGTAATCGAGAAGAGCATTACCGCCTCTCGTGCCCGCGAGGCCGCCCGCAAGGCGCGCGAAACCGTGCGCAAGAGCGCCCTGTCTATCGGAGGACTGCCCGGCAAGCTGGCCGACTGCTCCGACCGCGACCCGAAGCGCTGCGAGCTGTTTATCGTCGAAGGTGACTCCGCCGGCGGCTCGGCCAAGCTGGGGCGCGACCGCCGCACCCAGGCCATCCTGCCTTTGCGCGGGAAGGTGCTGAACGTGGAAAAGGCCCGTTTGGACAAGGCTCTCGGCAACAAGGAAATCCAGAATATGATCACCGCCATCGGCGCGGGGATCGGCGAGGGAGACGACGACGGCAAGGATGACGGCTCGTTCAAGCTGGAGAAGGTGCGCTATCACAAGATCGTGATCATGACTGACGCCGACGTAGACGGCGCGCACATCCGTACGTTGCTGTTGACGTTTTTCTGCCGTCATATGCCCCAGTTGGTGAGAGCCGGGTATCTTTACATCGCCCAGGCTCCGCTTTATCGCGTGATTCGCAAGAAGAAGGAGGAATACGTCCAGGACGAGATCGCCTTGAACCGCAAGCTCATCGAGCTGGCCGTCAATGATGTGACGCTGAGAATGGTTGACGGTTCCCGCGAGTTCTCCTCCGACGAGCTCTCCTCCATTCTGGAGACGCTGGTCAATTTGAACCGCTACACCGAATCCGTGCAGATGCAGGGAGGCTCCTTTGAGGACTTGCTCAACTTCCGCGCGGCTCATGGGGAGTTCCCCGAATTCCTGGTCAAGATACGTTGCGGCAATGAGGAGTCGATCGAGTATTTCTCCAACGAGGAATCGCTTACCGACTTTTCCAATGCCAACCGGGACTTGTGCCTGTTCGGCATGCCGAGTGAAGAGGAGCTGCTCGAGAATCCCCTGCCCGAGGTAGAGGGGCCGAGCCGCCGCGCCCTGATTCACGAGCTGCACGAGGCCAAGGCCATTACCCGCACGCTCGTTCGCCTGGCGGAACTGGGGATTCCCTCAACGATGCTGATTTCTCCCGATGCTCCCCTGTTTGAGCTGGTTGAGGGGGAAGGCGAGCGGCAGAAGGTCACTCAGCTCTTCGCCGCGATGGACATTCTTGAGTCTGTCATCAATATCGGCAAGCGGGGCGTGGAGATCACACGATTCAAGGGCTTGGGTGAAATGGACGCCAAGGATTTGTTCAAGACGACGATGGACCCGGAGAACCGGGAATTGCTCCGCGTCATTCTGAACGACGACAACGCCGTCCGCGCCGACGAGATGTTTACCATCCTGATGGGAGACGTCGTCGAGCCCCGCAAAAACTACATTGTCGATCATGCGCTGAACGTTCGCAATCTCGATATCTAATTCATTCCCTTTTTGAACCATGGAAAACAATAGAATCAGACCGGTGGACGTCGCCAGCGAACTCGCTACGTCGTTCCTGGATTACTCCATGTCCGTCATTATTTCGCGCGCCCTTCCGGATGCGCGGGACGGTCTCAAGCCCTCTCAGCGCCGTATCTTGTACGCGATGAAGGAGCTGAATCTCAGCCCCGGGGGAAAAACCCGCAAATGCTCCAAGATCGTCGGTGACACGATGGGTGACTATCACCCCCACGGCGACGCGGCCATTTACGGTACATTGGTCAATATGGCGCAGGACTGGTCCATGCGCGACATTCTCGTGATCGGCCAGGGTAACTTCGGGACGCCGGACGGCGACCCCGCGGCTGCCTCCCGTTATACCGAGGCCAAGCTGTCCGGCATGGGGTTGTCCCTGATGTCCGACCTGGACAAGGATACGGTGGACTTCGTGCCCAACTATGACGGGACGAAGATGGAGCCGACCGTATTCCCGTCGGCTTTTCCGAACCTGCTGGTCAACGGCGGCACCGGTATCGCCGTCGGCATGGCGACCAATATGGCGCCCCATAATCTGGGGGAAGTGGTGGACGGTATTTGCGCGACGATTGACAATCCCCATATCTCCGTCGAGCAGATCCGCGAGCACATCAAGGGCCCCGACTTCCCGACGGGCGGCGATATCCTCGGCTTTTCCGGGATAGACAGCTATTTCCGCACGGGGCGCGGCTCCGTGCGCATCCGCGGCCAGATCGACATTGAGCAGACGGAAACGGGCAAGGATCTGCTGATTATCCGCGAGGTGCCCTACGGGGTGAACCGCGCCGTCCTGCAGGAGCGTATTGCCGAGCTGTACAAGGACAAGATTCTCACCGACATCAGCGGCATTCGCGACTTGTCCGACGCCCAGACTCATATTGAAATCGAGTTGAAGCGGGACGCCCGCCCCCAGGTGGTCGTCAACCAGCTCTACAAGCTGACGTCGATGGAGACTTCTTTCGCCGTCAACATGCTGGCGATTCACGACAACCGCCCGAAGACGCTGACCGTGCTCGACGCGATCAATTTCTATATCGAGCACCGCCGAGAGGTGATCGTGCGCCGTACCCGCTACCTCCTCGGAGAGGCGGAGAAGGACGCCGAGCGTCTGGAAGCCTTCCTGCTGGCTCTGGGGCACATGGATGACTTCATCCGCATCATTCGCGATTCCAAAAACAGGGAAGAGGCCCGCCATCGTTTGATGGAGTACACCTTCAGCGTCGCGACGGCGGAGCAGCTCGGCATCCTGATACGCTCCCAGCCCTCCGTTCAGGGCGACAAGTACATCTTCACGGAGCGTCAGGTAAACTCGATTCTCGATTTGCGCCTCTACCAGCTGACCGCTCTCGAGAACGACAAGATCACGGCGGAATACGGCGAATTGCTCGTCAAGATCAAGGATTACCTCGACATTCTGGCGAATGAGTCCCGCGTGCTCGGAATCGTCAAGGACGAGCTCCAGGCGATCAAGGCCAAGTACGCGACGCCGCGTCTGACGCGCATTGTGCCGAGCGAGGGAGACATGTCTATTGAAGACCTGATTCCGAACGACTCCATGATCGTCACGATCACGCACAGCGGCTACATCAAGCGTACCAGCTCGGCCGAGTACCGCCTGCAGGCCCGCGGCGGCAAGGGCATCCGCGCGGCCATGACCAAGGCTGCGAAGAAGGACGCCGAAGCGGACTTCATCGAGCACCTGTTCGCCGCACAGAACCACGACTACCTGATGTTCTTCACGAATACGGGGCGCGTGTATGTCGATCGGGTGTACGAGATTGACGAGTCCGCCCGGAGCGCGCAGGGACGCAATATCAAAAACCTGCTCGATCTTCAGCCCGAGGAGAATATCGCCGCCATTCTGCGTCTGGAACGCAAGGTGGATGAAGAGGGGAATGATATTACCTTTGCCGAGGACAGCGGCAACGTTGTCTTCGCCACAAAGGACGGGACGGTCAAGAAGACCAGCCTGAACGATTTCCGCAACTACCGCAAGGCGGGTATCATCGCGATCAATCTGGAAGAGGGCAATACTCTGGTAAATGCCGTGCTGACCAGCGGAGAGGATGAAATTGTGCTGGTCACTCATGACGGCATGAGTATCCGCTTCCGGGAGGAAGACCTTCGCAACCAGGGCCGCAATACGATCGGCGTGCGCGGCATACGTCCCCGCTCCGGTGACTATGTGGTGGCCCTGGCTATTGTCGATGAGCAGTCCACGCTGCTGGTCGTTTCGGAAAACGGCCTCGGCAAGCGTACCGGGTTTGACGAGTATCGTCTCCAGAGCCGAGGCGGTACGGGGGTCAAGACGATGAACTGCACCGACAAGACCGGCAAGGTCGTTTCCGCGACCATGGTACGGGAAGAGGATGAGCTCATGCTGATGACGACGGCCGGTCAGTCCGTCCGCATCAAGGTGGAGACCATCCGCGAGACCGGACGTGTCGCGCAGGGCGTCAAGCTGATGACTCTGGGAGACCGGGAGGTCATCCAGGACATCTCCAAGGTGATCCCCGATGACGAGGATTCTCCCGACGAAGAGTTGACCGATTCCTCCGAAGAGGCAGAGGAAGGCACGCCGGAGGAATAAAGCGGCCTCCTTTTTTCAGAAAGCGTCTTTTCCGTCAGGGAAGGACGCTTTCTTTTTTTGGGAGAGGTTCTTCCGCATATTCCCGGCGTTTCGGCATTTTGCGGAGACTTGCCCCACGGTGAATGGGGGCTGTCTCATGTACTTCAATTTGAAGGCGTGCAAACGGCCGCCGCTTTTACAGGGAGAGAGATAAAACCGGAGAATGGGGGGGAGATTCCGGCCGGTGACGCTGCGAGAAACAATTAAAGTTGATTCTCGTCAAACGGGCAGATTCTGAGGGAATGAATGAGGTAGTCTCCCGGGAGTTCTCCGGGATCAAACCGGAGTTTTTTGATGGGGCTGCAAGATTTCAGGGAGAAGATCAATGTCTGTTTTCCTTTTTTGACGTCAAGGTGTTCGGATTTTTCTTCACTGTATTCGGGCGATTCTTCCGTTTGATAAAAGAGTTGTGAAGAGGTTGTTTCCGGGGCCGTCATTTCAATTTCGACAAGAAGCGATTTTGCGGGAGGCGTGGTTTTTTGATTGGGGAGGAATTCGAAGCAGAAGTCGTTTTTCCGGCTTTGTACGAGCAGGGTTTTATTTTGCAGAGAGAGGGTACAATAGGTAGCCGGGAGCAGCGCGGGGTTGTCCAGTGAAACAGTATAGGCCCTGTCCGAGTGAGTCCGGAGCTGTTCGGCTCTCCTGTTTATTGGCAAACTTGTTTTGAGTATTTCGCCAAGAGCGACAGGCAGGGTATAGGGAGTGCCCCTTTCAATTTGTTCATTGATCAGATAATCGGGATGATTGGCTTCGAGCCATTCTCCGAGGTCGGGAGGGATAATGGCGGTGCCGATGAAAACAGTTTTCTCAAAGGAGGCGTACAGGAAGGGGGAGAGCATTGTGGAAAAGGAGTCACGCACAATGACGAGGCTTCCTTTATTCAGCGCGTTTTTATTTTCTACGATAAAGTTTTCATTTTGCGGAATGAGTGCGGGATAGGGTTTTACCGGATCACCGGAGAACGTGCGGACTTCTATCATGTCCGGATCAATGTCGATCAGGGGGGTAATGTAGATATCCTTGATAAATCCATTTGTTTTGGACATGAGAGAAAGATCCGTTTCAGCCCAGATTTCCCGACGGTCGAACTTTGGCGATTCAACAATACGAAGTGTTTTTCCTGCCAGGGAGGAGAGTTTTTTCATCAGCTCTTTATAGCCGGCGTAAGCGCCGAGCGCATTCCAGTGGGTATCGCATTTGGGATACAGAGTATCTTTATGGAGCTGTTTTGCCTCCAGGAGGGCCGGTTTCAGGTTGAGAACGAGATCTTTGTCTTTGATTCTGCTGACCAGTTTATCTATGAAGATCTTTTTTTGAGGGGCCATTACCCATTGGGGCAAATATTCGGGATAGATGCTGTGTTTATCCGGCGGAACCACGCAAAGGTAGATGATGTTTTTGCTCCGGCACCAGTCTTTTAACTGGGTCTGGTGTTTCTCCGCGTTCATGAGATCCGTTTCTGAGACGGGGAGCGCGCCGGAGTGTTGGGAAAACACTTTTGCATGATTGTCGGAGAGAAACAGGAAGTTATCCCGCCCTATTTGACAGTCCTCGGGATTGATCGATTTTTTTAGAAGATGCCACGCGATGAGCGAGTGGCCCCGAATCAGGGTATTTCTGAACGCATAATGATCGGTAAAGAATTTCTCCAGCTTTTCGGGAAGTTTGCTGCGGATGAAGTCTTTAGGGAAGGCGGGGAAGTTTGCAGGAGGCCTGTTTTCCTGTCGGATGAATTTTTCGCGGAAAAGTTCTTTTTGAAACAAGATATTGTTAATCAGTCCGATCAGGGGAAGGGACAGGAAAAGGCAAAATCCCGAGAAGATGATGAGCGCGGGGAGATGTTCCTTTTTCATCAGAAGCGGAAGTAAAGGAAGGGGTTATAGGTAGATGCGGAGATATTCATCAGGCACAGGGCAAATAAGGCGAGGAGGCTTGTGTACCAAAGGAGTTTGCCCGGGAACCGGAAGGACTCCGGACAGCGGGTCCGTATGAAGTCGTAGAGCGGGGTAGAGCAAATGACCGCAGCTATCAGGGCGATGATGATATGTATGCCCAGGTAGTGGTCAATGGAATAGACGGTCGGAGAGGCGTGACTGAGTCCGGCCGCCGCTTTGAGGACCGTCCATCCTTCTGCGATAGTGTTTGTGCGGAAAAAGACCCATCCAATCATGACGATCAGGAGCAGGTAGGCGTGCTGAAGCAGGGAGGGGAGACGAGTCAGCGTCTTTCCCGCGCGAGTGTTTTCCCAAATGAGGAAGACTCCGTGGTAAAAGCCCCAGAAAATGAAGCTCCACGAGGCTCCATGCCACAGGCCGCAGAGGGTGAAAACGAGGAGAAGATTGGTCTGTTTTCTGATGACGCCGCCGACGCGGCTGCCACCCAGGGGGATATAGAGGTAATCCCGGAGCCATGTGGACAGGGAGATGTGCCACCGGTGCCAGAAGTCTTTCATGGACTTGGCTATGTAGGGATGCCTGAAGTTTTCCGGAAAGGTGAAGCCGAACATTTTGCCCAGACCTATAGCCATGTCGGAGTATCCGGAGAAATCGAAGTAAATCTGGAAAGTGTAGCAAATCATCGCCAGCCAGGCATGG
Organism: uncultured Verrucomicrobiales bacterium; assembly: GCA_964576595.1. GTDB lineage: Bacteria > Verrucomicrobiota > Verrucomicrobiia > Verrucomicrobiales > Akkermansiaceae > CAZNVW01. The sequence continues at coordinate 1,838 of CAZNVW010000062.1, read as the reverse complement.
GGCGCGTCGAGCGAATGAACAGGGTTGAGATAGATGCCATCTACCGTTTCCGCCAGTGTGTTGGCAATGAGTACTTTTTTTGCCAGACCTATGAGGAAGCGCTCAATGCCGTCGCAGAATCCGGAAAAGCGGACGCTGCGGCTTTTTAATTGTTGGAATATATCGCTGTATCGAACGATGGGGCCTGCGATCAGCTGGGGAAAGCAGGTAACATAACAGCCGAAATCGATGAACTTCCGGGTGGCGGGGACGGTGCCTTTGTAAACGTCAATGACGTAGCTCAAGCATTGGAAGGTAAAGAAGCTGATTCCTATGGGGAGGGCAATATGACGCCAGTTTGCCGGCTCGGCCTGGAGTATTTCCAAAACAAAAAAGTTGGCGTACTTGAAATAGGCCAGAAGCCCCAAGTTGAAAATTAATGCTAGAAGAAGAAAAACAAGGGGCTTTCGGGAGCTTGTCCCGTTCTTTTTTTCTTTGTCGATAGCCCGGGCCAACAGGTAGTTGACCAGAACGGAGAGGAGAAGCGCCCAGATAAGTTTTTGCTCTCCCCAGAAATAAAAAAGGATGCTGCAGGCGAAGAGCCAGGCGTTGCGATATTTCCCCTTTAGGAGAAAATAAAAAAGCAGGGTCAGGGGAAGAAAACAAAAAAGGAAAAATGATGAACTGAAAACCATAAAAAGTAAAAAAGAGGAGGAAGCTTTTTTCTTCCTGTGTTTTCAGGAGCAGAAGAAAAGGTCTTTTCCAAGTGTTGCCAATTCATGTAAGAGGATTTATGGCTCGGAGTCAATGGCAAATTGGGATCGAGGGGGGAGATGCTCTGGGGTATGGGTGTATTGTTTTTTTCGCTTCGGAATGGAAACGATGTCCATGAAAAACACAAGAGCCTCCCTGGCCTGTGAGGCGCAGGGAGGCTCTGTTTTATTTTTCAGGAATTCAGGACAGGCAGAGAGGTGAGCCCGGCGGTTATGGTATATTTTTTGTCCTGAGGCGAAATGAGATGTATCTTGGCGGGGAGCGCGGAGTTGACGTGCACTTCCGAGACGTATTTTTCCGACGGGGTTACGATATAGGTATCTCCGTCGCGTTTGACTTTTCCGTTCCAGATCGTGCTTGAGCCGTCCTTGTGGATGACGAGCCAGGTTGTTGTGAGGGCCTGTTCCGCGAGGCATTTGAAGATTTCGTGAACGTCGTTGTCGCAGCTGCCGCCCTCTCCGTCCCGGCCGAATTGGTAATTGTAGCCAAAGACCGGTTTGCCATAGGGAGCCTTCCACCATGAGGAGATCATGGGGATGTAGGTTTCACCCAGGGTGCGCTTGACTCTCTGGCCCTTGCCGGGGGCGGCGGGGTTGGGTTCAAAGACTTCTGTCGTGATCTGGGGGTCGGTCATAAAGGCCCAGCGGAGTTCTCCGCTGACGGGGTCGATCAGGTTTGCGCAGGAGCCCATGCCGTTCATGGCCTGCTGCAGGTATTCCGTTTTTCCTGTCAGACGGTAGAGGTCAAACAGGCCGTAGAGACGCCACGCGCTCCAGCCATGGGGCGAGTTCATGAAGTTCAGGCACCACAGGACGTCGTACTGGGATTCCCAGAAGCGCAGGGAGCCGCCGTTCATGCGGCTGTCCGGCTGGACGAGCTGCGCCAGGCAGCGGTGCTTGAGCAGCAGTTTTTCCGCGGCGTCGATGTACTTTTGTTTTTCGTTGCCGGGGGCGAAGGCCATGTCCATGAAGTCGGTGAGGCGGAGGGGGCCTTTGAGGAGGTAGGTTTCGTTGCTGCCTGCTCCGGTGATTTGCTGGATGCGGCGGACGAGGTGCTGCGGCCCTGCATCCTGTGGAACGACACGC
>CAZNVW010000061.1:0-13549 GCA_964576595.1 uncultured Verrucomicrobiales bacterium | reverse complement strand
TTTACCACGGATATTCAATCCGCATCTTCCGCGCCGGGACAAAATCACTCTCAGTTTTTTATATATTCTCCTGTTTTTATGATGACATCGTCGTCATGGATTTGTAACACTTGCATAACGGATTTTATTAACCGTTGCCGTTCAATCATGTTTCTTTTATTATAATGCTTCACCGCGCGCCAAGGAAATCTCCATGCTTCAAAAAGCCGTCGAACTCTTTTTCAAAGGCGGGCCTATCATGTGGCCCATACTCATCCTCTCCCTGATCTCCTGCACAGTCGTGCTGGAACGCCTGTTTTTCCTGGCGGCGGAACGCCGCAAGTCCCGCCCCGATCTTCGCAAGGAGATGATTAGAGCCGTTGAAAAGGGAAATGTAGGCCAGGCCGTCGAATTGGGCAAAGGCTCCTCCGATTACGTCGTCCGCACGTTGACCTATGCACTGGAAAACCGCGAAGAGGGGCTGACCGAGGCCCTGATGCGGGCGGCTAACCGGGAGCTGCTCCGCTTCAAGCGCGGGCTCTCCGTCCTGGATACGGCGATTACCCTGGCGCCTCTGCTCGGCCTGCTGGGCACCGTCACCGGGATGATTACCGCCTTTGGCATGATCAGCGGCGAGCTGGGCGCCCCTACCGCCATTACGGGGGGTATCGCGGAGGCCCTGATCGCGACGGCCTTCGGCCTGGGCGTCGCCATTCTCGCCCTGATTCCCTTCAATACGCTCAATGCGAAATACGATCTCGCCCAGCACGAGCTGGAGGACACCGGCACGCATCTGGAGCTCCTGCTCGCCCGGCAGGAAAAAAACAGCCGATAATTCCTCTTTTCCGATGAAGCTCTCCGGTACGCGAGGACGCAAAAAAGCGCGGTTGGAAATCATCCCGCTCATTGATATCATGTTTTTCCTCGTGGCTACATTCATGATGGTCAGCCTCTCCATGATCAAAAATGAAGGGGTGGACGTAACTCTGCCTATTGCCGCCAGCGGCCGCACCGTAAACCGGGAGGATTCCGCCACACTGACGGTTGACCGGAACGGAGAGCTGTACTTCAACAAGGATAAAGTCACTCTCGACGACCTCAAATCCAGAGTCGTCGATTTCCGGGCTGCTTCTCCGGAGGCCCGCTTCCTGCTCAACTGCGACAAGGACGCCCGCATGGAAAAGGCCATGGAGGTACTGGACGCTCTCCGAATGATGGGTATCTCCAATGTCGCACTTCAGACTCAGGCCGCTCCCTGAGAGACGGAGTTTCTTTTTGTCGCTTCCCTTCCGCATGTCTTCCTCTCTTCCAGATTCGGGCTTCCCGCAGAATACTGCCGCCGGAGATTTACTCAAAAGAGAGAGCCGACCCCTGCTGCCCTATCTGGCGGCGGGAGCAGGCGCGATTGCCTGCCATTTTATTTTTTTCGCCGGGCTGGGTTTTTTTCCAAAGCAGGCTCCCGCCCCGCAAGGGAATATAAAATCTCCCGTCATGAAGGTAGAGCTCTCGGCTCCCTCGGGGGAAAACGGCCTCCCCGACCAGCCGGAATGGCCGGAAGCCGGCGTTCCCTCCGCTTCCGAAGAACAGGTTCTCCCCGACCCCGCCGCCTCTTTTGAGGAGCCCCCCCCGCCTCGGACTGAAACGGAGATTCCCGTATGGGAAACCACGGAGAATCCTTTTTTCTCCGATGCCGCCCTGCCCTCCCTTTCGGAGATTCCCTCCGACCCTCAGCCGGTCTCCCGTCCCCGCGCATCAAGGAAAAATACGGGTACAGCCTCCTCCAAACCGGGAGGCGCGCGAAATACAGGCGCCGGTACCGGAGTCGAAAACGGCCAGGGAGGAGGAGCCGGGGCCGCCTCTCCCCGATATCGTTACAATTCCCGTCCCCCCTACCCCTCCTCCGCTCGCCAGAGCGGCCATGAAGGCACTGTTACCGTCCGCATCCGTCTGAACGAAGAAGGCCGCCCCGAGTGGACTTCCGTCGTCCGCAGCAGCGGTTTCCCGGAGCTGGATCAAAGCGCCCTGGAGCATATACGGGCAAACTGGCGCTTCTACCCGGCCGAAAAATACGGCAAGCCCATTTCCTGGACGGTCGAAGTCCCGGTTGTCTTCAGCCTGAAAAACAACTGACGCCCTTTCCTTCCCGTCAGTAGAGCCTTCTCCCCTTCCCCGACGGTAAAATCCGCACCGCCGGCCTCTCCCGTTCCCTCCCTTTCGGAGACGGCCTCAACCCATGAGTCCCCGGCTTTCTTTCAACCGCGTGCTTCCGCAGAGTCTCCGCTCCGGCGGTCCGAGGCTTCGCGGGCCTTTTTTTCCAGCCAGATTACGAGAAGCGATATATCCGCCGGAGTAATGCCGGGGATGCGGGACGCCTGCCCCAGCGTGCGCGGGCGGATAGAGGAAAAGCGATCTATAGCCTCACGTTTCAACCCATGTACAGAGGAGAAGTCCATCCCTTCCGGCAGAGTTTTCCCGTCCAGTTTTTTCACTTTCTCCATCTGCTTCACCTGACGGTCAAGGAAGCCGGAATACTTGATCTCCGTTTCAATCAGCATTCCATGTTCCACGTGGAACAAGTTTTTTATTTCCTCCGGCAGTTCTCTCCACTCGTTGCCTGTGCGGCGCAGCCAGAGATCGACCGGCACGCCCTCATGACGCAGAGTCGGGGCCAGAGCCAGTCCTTCTTCAAGAGCTTTTTGTTTTTCCCGGGCTTCGGCCAGTCTTTCCGCATCGACCAGGCCAAACTCCGCAGTCAGCGCCGTCAGACGCAAATCGGCGTTATCCTGCCGCAGCAGGAGCCTGTATTCCGCCCGGCTGGTAAAGAGGCGGTACGGCTCGGTCACTCCCTTTGTCACAAGGTCGTCGATCATGACGCCTATATAGGCCTGATCCCGTCCCAGTACCAGAGGCCCGCGCCCCTGTACTTTCAGGGCGGCATTCGCGCCCGCCATCAGTCCCTGGGCGGCGGCTTCCTCATAGCCCGAGGTGCCGTTTACCTGACCGGCAAAATACAGGCCCTCCACAAGCTTCGTTTCCAGCGTCGGGTGGAGTTGCGTCGGCGGCGCGTAATCATACTCGACAGCGTATCCGGGGCGCATGATCTCGGCCTTTTCCATGCCGCGAATGGAGCGAATGAAGTCCACTTGTACCTCAAAGGGCAGGGAGGAGGAGACTCCGTTCAAATAATACTCGTGCGTATGCCGGCCCTCCGGTTCAATGAAAATCTGATGCTGGTTTTTCTCGGCAAACCGCATGACCTTGTCCTCAAGCGAAGGACAGTAGCGAGGACCTATGCCCTCAATAATCCCCGCATACATGGGACTGCGGTGTATATTTTGGCGTATGACGTCGTGCGTCTTCTCGTTTGTGTACGTCACCCAGCAGGGCAGGCCCTGAAAGCGGAAGTCCCTCTCGGCCCAGGGGTTCAGCGTAAAGATATCCTCCTGACTTCTGGTCAATCGTTTGCGCGACAGGTAACTGAACAGGGCAGGGGGGCAATCTCCGTCCTGGCGTTCGCAAGCGGCAAAATCAATACTGCGGCCATTCACCCGGGGAGAGGTGCCCGTTTTAAAGCGGCTCATTTCAAAGCCCAATGCCTTGAGCGCCTCCGACGTATGCGAGCAGGGGTCCCCCATACGGCCTCCATTCGTACGTTCCATCCCCACATGCAGCAATCCCCGCATAAAGGTGCCCGCACACAGGACAACGGCCTTGGCCCGGTACTCGACTCCCAGCAGGGTGCGTACGCCCCGGATGCGCTGCTCGCCGTCCACGACAAAATTTTCCACCGTTCCCTGATGCAGATCCAGACCGGGGGTATTCTCCAGTACATATTTCAGGCGGTACTGGTACGCCTTTTTGTCGCACTGGGCGCGCGGAGCGCGCACGCTCGGCCCCTTGGCCGCATTCAGCATGCGAAACTGGATGGCTGTCGCGTCCGTATTCAACCCCATCACGCCTCCCAGGGCATCAATTTCCCGCACGACATGCCCCTTGGCCAATCCTCCGATGGCGGGGTTGCAGGACATTTGCCCGATCGTATCGAGATTCTGGGTCAGCAGGGCGACCCGGCATCCGAGGCGCGCGGCGGCCAGGGCCGCTTCCGCTCCGGCATGGCCGGCGCCGATCACGAGAACGTCATAGGGCTGGGGATAAATGTAACAGGAGGACACGGTGCGAAAAGAGGCAGGGCAGGGGGCAGGGCTATCGGCGAACGGGCGTCTTTTTCTTTCCCCGGTCGCAAAGCTGGACGACGAGGCGGTGCAGTACCACCGTATTGTCCAGACCGGACGTCACGAGAGATTTATCGGCTTCAAAACAGGCGGTCAAGGCCTTGCGCAGCCAGGCGCGGGTGAATCCCCCCAGCTGCTGGACAGCCAGGAAGAGGGGGTAGGCATTCGGCCCGCCATCCTTTTTGCGGGGAACCAGAGTGCGCTTGTCTTCCGGCAGGGAGGCGAGCGCCGAGGAAAAGGCGTTGTAGTTTTGCGTAGGTAAACGGAATTCCTCGACAATGACGCTCGCGGCAAACAAATTGCGGATCACGGGAATGATCGCGGCACGCATGACAGCCACGGGCTGCTCTCCCTTTTCCAATTGACGGTCAATGAGAAACAACGTTTTTTGTATCTCTCCCTTTTCCAGGGCCCGGCCGATTTCAAAAATGACGCCCGAGCGGGTCAGCGGCACCATGGTAAAGACGTCCTGCTCCGTAATCGTCCGGCGATCCGGGCCAAGATACAGGTCGAGCTTGTCCAGCTCGCTGAAGATCTGACGCGACGATTCACTCACGCGGTTGACAAAAAGATCCAGCGCCTCCCGTTCAAAGGACAGCCCCCGCTCCGAGCAGGCCCGGCTTACCGTGTCGCTCACGTCGGCCTGCCAGCCGTCCCGGGAGATATCGGGCTTGGCGTATTCCTCCAGCTTGCCGACCTTGCCGAGAGACTTGTAAAACGAGCGTCTCTTGTCCACCTCGTAGGCGGTGATCAGCAGGCAGGCGTCTCCCATGCCCGTCTGTACATACTGGAGCAGCTCCTCCAGAGCGTCCAGAGTATCCTGGGAGCGCCCCATCGCACTATCCCCCAGGAAGGAGCATCCCTTGAGCCAGACTACCTTGCGCCCGCCAAAGAAAGATAACGTCTGCAGCCCCTCCATCGCGGAGCGGATCACGCGGACGGCTTCTTCCACCAGTGAGACGCTCCCGTCCAGAATCTCATGGGAAAACTCGGACGTCCCCTCCGTCAACTTGCCATACCACTTCAGCGCGGCCTCCTGGACGAGGCCGTCGTCATTGCCCAGAACGGCTACGACAGAGGGAAGGGTAGGGGACATAAGAGGCCCCCAGTACACCTTTTTCACGGCTAAAAGTAAATGCCAAATCCGGTTATACCGGGGCGTATTTCCGCCTCGCCGTCTTTCCCTCCCGTCTCCCGGGCCCGAGGAACAAAAAACCCGGGGAGCCGTAAAAGCTCCCCGGGGAAGAGTAATCAAAACAAACAGTCAGGCGATTCTAGATTTCGCCGCCTTCTATTTTTGATTTGAAGTAGCGGACGGCGTTTGTCCACTCCCGGCGATGATAGGGAGCATAGCGTCGGCCGATCTCGTCGATGCTGACGAGTCCCCGGTTGTGATACCTGGAGAGGATCTGCGCGATGCACTCGACGCTTTCCGACTGGGTGTTGAACTTACGCAGTTTCCTGCCTTTCATTACGCCGCCAAGATTATTATACACGCGGGCGGCCCGGGATTTTCCATTCCCGGTTTCATGTCTGATGATGGCCTCGAGCAGCGCGGGGTCGATCCCGTTTCGTTTGGCTGATTCCTGTATCTCAGGACGGAGTTCCACAATATCCCCGGCGAGCGCCGTGAAGCTCATGGAAATTATGGCCAGTAGTATAGTCTTACAGGTCATGACGGAGGGCACTTTATCAGCATATGAATCACAATCAAGTATTTTTTCACAACATATCTATTCTTTTCGGAAAAACGTCTTTTATGAAAAATGAAAAACTATATATTTATTATATTTAATTTTAGTAACAAGTCATTCATTTTAAGTTATCTAAATATTATAAAAAATTTAGTCTATGCTTTAATTCTCCCCTTCCTTTTTCTGCCGAAAAAAATCTGTCCTACTGCCTCCTTTCCTCCTCTTTTTGCCCTCTGACGCCATCCCTCTCCCCCTCTTTTCGCCCTCTTTTTTCCCGGTTAAAATCACCGAATCCCCTCTCATGAAAAATGATTTTTATTCCCCGTTTTTCATATTTAATCAATTCTTAATAATATGCCCTCATCCCCCTGTTATTAAAGAATTCCTTATCATTTGTTTTCCCTTTTTCCTTGCTGATTCTCAGACCGTTTCTAGAATGGGAAGGCAAAAATAAAGCGCCCTTTTCATGCTCAGGACAGTTCTTTTTTCTCCCTGTTCCGTCCCGGTATTCCCCCTGTTCCGGGGGTCGGTCGCGGCAGGATTGTGCCTGCTCCTGCTTTCCGCCCTTTCTCCCTGCAGCGGCGCCGCTCCGTCCTCCTGCGCCCATTCTCCGGAAAAACCCCTCCCGGTTTCCCCCCCGCTTTCCGCGGAACTCCCGGCCCTGCCCGAAGGCGCCCGGATCTTCCGGCAAGCCCTGATGGGCACCGCGTTCACCCTGACTCTGCTCCCCGAGCGCGGCAAAAGCCTCCGGGAGATGGAGTCCGCCGCGAACGACGCCTTTGCCCTGGCCGAGCGGCTGCAGCGAATAGCCTCCGCCTTTGACGCGGAGAGCGAACTCAGCCGCCTCAACCGCGCCCGGCCCCATGAGGACCTTGCCCTGAGCGCCGGGCTCTTCTCTTTACTGTCACGGGCAAGGGAAATAGCCGCCTTGTCCGGCGGCGCCTTCGACCCCGCGCTGGGGGCCGAGTCCCGCCTGTGGCGCCGCGCCCGGTCGCGCGGCGTCATGCCCTCCGACGAGGAGCTGGCAGAGGCTCGCGCCCGGTCCGGCTACAGGGGGCTCCTGCTCAATCCTGAAAAACAGACTGCCCGGAAGACCCGGCCCGGCCTGCTTGTAGATCTCGGCGGCATAGGGAAGGGGGCGGCAGCCGACCTGATGGCCGGCCTGCTGAGACAGCGGGGCTTTCCCCGCTTTTGCCTGTCCACCACCAGCGACGTTCTCGCCGGGGAGCCGCCTCCCGGCATGGCGGGCTGGCCCGTCCGCCTCTCCCATGGCGGCAAAACGCTGCGGCTACGCAATCAGGCCGTCTCCACCTCGGGCACTACGCGTCAAAGCGCCGTCCTCGCCGGGGGCTCCCGCTATGCCCACCTCATTGATGCAAAGACAGGTTTCGGCACCACTCGCAGCGTATGCGCCTCGGTCGTCGCCCCGGACTCCGCCACAGCGGACGCCGCCTCGACCGCCCTTGTATTCCTGCCCGCAGACAAGCGCGATGAGTTCTGCCGCCGCCTGTCGCTCACCGACCCGGTCATTACGGAATATCCCGACTCCGGCCCGGCCCCGGACAGCCCCGCCAAACAAAAAAATCCGCTCTCCTCTCCGGGAAATCCCGGCGGAAAGAACTGACAGACACATATTTTTAGTGACTAAAGTATCAAATGATGGTTTAGTCCGCCCGTCCCGGACAAAAAACGCTTCGTTTTCCCGAGCCAACCCTGCATTCACGGTTATCAGTGCTTTGATCCAGCTTTTCCCGCATCTTTTCTGCGGCACGTTCGTTCTCCTTGCGCCTTATAGGGAATCTCTCCCTTCGATCTCTGGAATGCCTCTATAAACTTATTTATTCATGGATTCCTCCTCTTCTTTCGAGGCCCTCGGCCTCTCCCGTCCCATACTGGACGCGCTCGCCGCTGCGGGCTACACCCAGCCGACTCCCATTCAAGCGTCCTGCATCCCCCTCCTTCTGGCCCAAAAAGACCTGATGGGGCTGGCCCAGACCGGAACGGGTAAAACGGCCGCCTTCGCCCTGCCGCTGATCCAGCGGATCGCGGAGACCCCCAAACCCGTCAAATCCAACGTCGTCCGCGCCCTGATCCTGAGCCCCACCCGCGAGCTCGCCGGGCAGATCTACGACAATATCACGGCCTATTCCAAACATCTCCCCGTCAAAACGGCAGTCATCTTCGGCGGCGTCAGCTACGGCCCGCAGTTGAAGGCTCTCGCCCGGGGCGTAGACATCCTCGTCGCCACGCCGGGCCGGTTGATCGACCATCTCGATAAAAACGCCGTCTCGCTCAAAAGCGTGGAGACATTCATCCTGGATGAGGCGGACAGAATGCTCGATATGGGCTTTGCACCCGCCATCAAGCGCATCACCGCCCATCTGCCCGCAAAGCGCCAGACGGAGCTTTTCTCCGCCACCATGCCGGACAACATTCTGAGCCTGGCCCAAAAACTGCTGACCAACCCCGAGACCGTCATCATCTCCCCCCCCACCAGTACGGCGGAGAATATCGACCAGTCCCTGTGCCACGTCTCCACCCAGGCGGAAAAACGCCCCATGACCCTGCGTCTGCTGGACGAGCTCTCCCGCAACAATGGCCTGACCCTGATCTTTACCCGCACCAAGCATGGCGCGAATCGTCTGGCCGATTTCCTGAGCAAGAACCGTTTCCCGGCTTCCGCGATCCATGGCAACAAGAGCCAGAATACCCGCGAGCGCGCCCTGGAAAACTTTAAAAACGGCAGCGTCCCCGTGCTGGTCGCGACCGATATCGCCGCCCGGGGTATCGACGTCAAGAATATCAACCTGGTCATCAACTACGATCTCCCGGTCGAGCCTGACTCCTACATCCACCGCATCGGCCGCACAGCTCGCGCCGGAGCCAGCGGGCAGGCCATCGCCCTGTGCTCTCCCGACGAGGCCAAGCAGCTTCGGGAGCTCCAGAAGCATCTGAAAAAGCGCCTCGTCCTCCACCCTCACAGCGGCGTTCCCGCCCCCGTATTCGACGATCCCAAGACGTCTTCCCGCTCTTCCCGGCCCGCGCGCGCTCCTCGCGGCAGATCCTCCTCACGGCGGCCTGCCACGACGCCCAGAGAGAGCCGCACGGCACGCCCGGCACGCTCATCTCACGGCCGCCAGACATCCGGCAGAGCCTGATTCCGGTACTCTTCTCCTGCGGGATGTCGCGCTCCAGGCCCGGCCTCCCGCTTTTTTTCAGAAAAACGAATTGACGTTTTTGCAAATATCAAAATAATAATCTCATGTCCGACTGCTCCTGTTCCTCCTCACCAGCTGCCGCCTTCCGGGAGCTTGAGCCCCTGGCCGGGGTATTCAAGGCTCTGGGACATCCCGTACGCCTCATGATTGTGGAGATGCTGATGCAGGGCGAATGCTGTGTCTGCGAACTGCAAAAGGAGTCTGGGCGCGACATGTCCACTATCTCCAGCCATTTGAATATATTGAAGAACAACGGCGTCGTCCGCTGCGAGCAGCGGGGCAAGAATGTGTATTACGAGCTGGCCTGTCCCTGCCTGGAAAAGATTTTCTCCTGCCTCAGGGATTCGGTTGCGCGCCCATAGGGCAGAGCGCCTTTCTCCTCCCTCCGTATTTCCCGTCCTGACATTTTTACATTCATCAAAACATCAATCCCTCATCAAATGAACAGCATCAAAATTTACGGGCCGGGCTGCGCGAAATGCGCCACTCTGGCAGATTCAACCCGGCAGGCAGTCAACGAATTGCAGTGGAATATCCCGGTCGAAAAAGTAACCGATCCCATGCTTTTCGCCATAGCCGGAGTTTTGGTCACCCCCGCTCTGGTCGCGGGGAATAAAGTCCTGATCTCGGGCAAGGTACCCCCCGTAGAGGAAATCAAACGTCTGCTTCTTGAGGAAAAGGGGCGGGAGCAGTCAGCCGGCCAGCCCCAGGCTCCGGACAAGAAGCCCGGAGAGAGCGTCTGCGCCTGTTCTGATGGCGGCGCCTGCTGCAGTGGGGAAAGGCAAAAGGGAGCCTGGTGGAAGCGGGCGGTCGTCTGGGTATCACTCGTACTGATCCTCCTGGCTGCAATCAAGCTGATCAACCGAAACACCAGGGAGGACCGCCGGCACACCCCCGCCGCCGTACAAAACGGACTGGAAGCCGTCTATTATCAGTATGGCTCCAGATGTCCCACTTGCGTCAGGATGGAATCATGGGCAAAGGAAGCTGTCGAAGAGAGCTTTGCCGAAGCGCGGCAGTCCGGGAAACTTGCCTTCCTCTCGATCCCCGCCGATAAAGACGCGGTTCTCCAATACGGCATGACAACAAAATCCCTGATCCTACGCAAACGGGAACAGGGCAGGGAAACCGGCTGGAAAAACCTCGACCGCATTTGGGATCTGAATGGTAATGAGCACGACTTCAAAACCTATGTACAGGAGGAAATCCGCACGCAACTGAACGGCGTGAAGTAACACAACTTTCCCGGAACCCCGCAACGTTTATGGACTGGTCCCTCCTGTCCCTTGCCGCCCTCGGAGCGGCGGCGGCCTTCTCCCCCTGCCCCCTGGCAGCCAATATCGCTGCCGCGGGGTTCATTTCCCGCCATATGGGGAGCCGGAGAGAGGCACTGGCCTCCGCCCTGCTTTACGCTCTGGGGCGAATACTGGCCTATGTCCTGATCGGTCTGCTGATAGGCCGGGGGCTGTCCTCCGCACCGGGACTGTCCTTCTGGCTGCAGGAGGAGCTGCCCGTTTACCTGGGCCCCGTCATGATGGCGGCAGGGCTGGTCATGCTGGATCTCCTCCCTTTCTTCTCCCTTGGCGCAAAACCGGACGGTGAAACGATTAAACGACTGACGGAACGATGGAGAACTTTGGGCGCACTGGCTCTGGGCTTCCTGTTCGCTCTGGCGATGTGTCCCCCCTCCGCCGCCCTGTTCTTCGGAACGGCTCTCCCCCTGTCCCTGCAAACGGGCGGGCAAAAGGCATGGCTCGGGATCTCCCTGTTCGGTCTGGGGACGGCTCTCCCTGTGACGGTCTTTTCGCTCCTGCTCCTGTTCAGCGCAGAAAAAACAGCCGCCGTCATGAAGCGGCTGCCCAAAATCCAGCGGGCCGTCAAACTGGCGACCGGCTGGCTCTTCCTCCTGCTCGGCGGGTATTGGCTGTGCAGCCGCATCCTCTTTGTCTAACCCCTCTCTCGTTATCCCAATAATATGATCCAACAATTCGCCGACTGGATGGTGTACTCTTTTCTGGAATTTTCCCCCGGAACAAAACTGGGCGAGGCCGTCAACTTTTTCGTATATGATACGATAAAAATCCTCTTCCTCCTGTACGCCATCAGCCTCGTCATGGGAGTCATAAATGCCGTGTTCCCCGTGGAACGTATCCGCGACTTCCTGACAACCAGGAAACTGTACGGCTTCCAGTATTTCTTCGCCGCCCTGTTCGGGGCGATTACTCCCTTCTGCTCCTGCTCCTCCATCCCCCTGTTCATCGGATTCGTCAAAGGGGGCATCCCGCTGGGCGTAACCCTGGCCTTTCTCATCACGTCTCCCCTGGTGAACGAGGTGGCCATCGCAATGTTCCTGGGCACCTTCGGCGTCAAGGTAACCGTTATCTATGCCGTCTCTGGCATTGTCCTGGGCATGGCGGGAGGGGCCGTCCTGCAGCGATTCCGCCTGGAGCGTTTTCTGTCTCCCTGGGTACAGGATCTGCTCACGGACTCCAAACGGGAAAGCGACGTCTGGGAAAAGAAAAAAACGCCATTCGCCCAACGATTTCCGGAAATCGCCGCCGATGCCTGGGGTATTGTAAAAGGCGTCTCCCTGTATGTCGTCATCGGCATCGCCGCCGGAGCAGCCATCCACGGATACGTCCCGGAGGGCTTCTTTGAGCAGTATCTGGGCCGTGACAACTGGTGGGCCGTACCCGCGGCCGTCCTCTGCGGCGTGCCGATGTATGCAAACGCGGCGGGCATCGTCCCCATCATCCAGGTCTTTGTGTCAAAGGGCATCCCCATAGGTACCGCACTCGCCTTCATGATGGCGACGGTCGGCCTGTCTCTTCCAGAAGCAATCCTCCTGAAAAAAGTCATGACCTGGAGACTGATCGGCATCTTTTTCGGCACGGTATCGGCTCTCATCATCCTCTCCGGCTATCTTTTCAACCTTTTGATTTCATGAAACATCTCCTTTTTCTCTGCACCGGCAATTCCTGCCGCAGCCAGATGGCGGAGGCATTCGCAAAACGCCATGCCGCCGCAGACATCCAGGTACATTCCGCAGGCATTGAAAAGCATGGATTGAACCCTCACATGCTCCGCGTTATGGAAGAAGCCGGAGTGGACATGCAGGGGCACCATTCCAAAACAATCGACGAGCTGCCCGATGAACCCTGGGATCTGGTCGTGACAGTATGCTCCCATGCCCGGGAGCAATGCCCGTTTCTCCCTGCCAAACAACACCTTCACGTACCCTTTGACGATCCTCCCGCACTGACCCGGGAGATGACCAGCCCCGGAGAGATACTGGCCGTGTACAGACGCGTGCGCGATGAAATAGAGCAGGCCATGACCTCTCTGGTAGAACAGTTAAAGGAGAAGAGCATTCATGAATGATTTCTCACCCCGGCTGGGCTGCCTTGATCGGTATCTGACTCTATGGATCTTTTTGGCCATGGGAATAGGGATCTCCCTGGGGTACCTGTTCCCGTCCGCAGAGCATTTTATCAATCGCTTCTCCATCGGATCCGTCAACATCCCTATTGCCGTCGGATTGATCGTCATGCTTTATCCTCCCTTCGCCAAGGTCAGATATGAGGATATGGGCAGGTTGTTTAAAAACATACGGATATTGTACCTGTCTTTTTTCCAGAACTGGATTCTCGGCCCCTCGTTAATGTTCCTGATCGCCGTCATTTTTCTGGCGGACACTCCAGCCTACATGAATGGGTTAATACTCATCGGACTGGCCCGCTGTATCGCCATGGTCATCGTGTGGAACGATCTCGCAAAGGGAGACACGGAATATGCCGCCGGTCTTGTCGCGTTCAACAGTATCTTTCAAGTTCTGTTCTATGGGATATTTGCCTGGCTTTTCATTTCCGTCCTTCCGCCGTTCATCGGATTGAAAGGAACGGAAATCCATATTACAGTTGGAAGTATCGCGGAAAGCGTACTGATTTATCTTGGCATCCCGTTTGCCCTGGGCGCAGCCACTCGTTTCATCGGCTGTAAATTTCTGGGCCGGGAAAAATACCACGATCTTGTTGTGCCAAAGCTGGGAAAAATGACTCTGGCAGCACTGCTGTTTACGATTGTGGTCATGTTCAGTCTTAAGGGAGGCCTGATCGTAGCCATCCCTCTGGATGCCATCAAAATAGCCCTCCCCCTGACCGTTTACTTCGTTATCATGTTCTTCCTCTCCTTCTGGATGGGACGCAAATGGGGAGCTGACGATAAAAAAGCGACCACCCTGGCCTTTACCTCGGCCAGCAACAATTTTGAATTGGCCATTGCCGTAGCCATCTCCATATTCGGTCTCAACTCTGGAGAAGCCTTTGCCGCCGTAATCGGGCCATTGATCGAAGTACCCATCATGCTCGGTCTAGTGCATGTCGCCCTCCGGCTGGGGAGACGGTCCCCGCGACCGCATCCCGGTCAG
>CAZNVW010000060.1:0-13693 GCA_964576595.1 uncultured Verrucomicrobiales bacterium | reverse complement strand
AAAAAGGTCACCCAGGCACTCCCTCCCGATGCGGGAGAGGTGTTTATTTCTGCGGTTTTGATCTCATTAGCCTCTGTCATACTGCGCAGAGTCTAATTTTATAAGCGCCGTAAGGCAAGGTAAATGCACTTCCTTTGATCGGGTTGCGGTTATTACTTTTTTGAAGATTGTCGCATGCGAACGCTTTAATGGAATGCCGAAAAAAATGCAGTCAGATGTCTCCTGTTTGTAAACAGCATGAATCGGAATTTTTTCGAGATGTTCATTTGAGACAAAGATCCCGGGATCTCCCAGCTCGTGACTCGCCTTCCCCTTTTATCTGAAGATTATGAGAACATCGGGAGATTATGCTTTTCTTCATTCTATTGGCCATCCAATCAAACTCGATTTATTTCGTATTCTATTTCCTGAAAATATTTCGTTTTATTTTTGAATAAATAGCTCAAAAAATCATTTTTTCTTGAAAAAACGTATTTTTATCTGAATATGAGGCATAGAGACCATTTGTGTGAAATAGTATTTTCACGATTTTTTTGAACACCTCAAACTATCGATAACTATTTATTATCATGAATAACTACTCAATATATCCCAAACAGTACAGAAACGCACGAATTCCTGTCGAAAAAAATCGCTGTTTTGTATTAATGCCTTTTGAAACAGAGCTGAATATTGTGTATGGGCATATAAAAAATGCATTAACAGAATCAGGATTCATATGCAACAGGGCCGATGATATTTCAGGAGGAATGCCCATAATTAATAAAATACTAAATGAAATTTTGAAATCTCAATATATAATTGCAGATTTAACAAATTGCAATCCAAATGTGTTTTATGAACTAGGCATTTCCCATAGTTTTAAAGACATAGGAAATGTAATCATGTTAAAGAGAAAGGGAAGCAAATCTCCTTTTGATATAAGTCATTTGACATATATTGAATATGATCAGAATAATTTAATTTTTTTAGCGAGTAGAATATTAGAATCAATTGGCAAAAATAAAAACGTATCAAATTTTTATGATGCACTAAATATACATAATATAATTTCGTATATTGGCGACAATAGTTCAGAATATCTTGAATTGATTCAGACATCTCTTTCTGAGCATCTGAGTACAATGTGCAGTATTCTCAATGGAGACAAAGAAAGCGTAAATATAAATGAAGCAAATTCATTATTTTCTGATTATAATATATTTCTTAATGGCATAATAAGAGGAAATGAGATTAAGTGTGTTGATTGTTCATTAAAAATATATACATCATTATTATTGGAATGCCCTCATTTAGAAATAACGGATAGGCTTGTACAAAACTTTCTTGGTAGTTATTTCGATGTGTTTTCCAATATATCAAGGCATGATATAATATCATGGAAAACAGATCTTGCATTATCTTTTGCAGAAAAAGGACTAAAATTAAATTTTGTCCTTCCCTGGATAATCAATTACTTTACACAAACAAAATCTACCTCTATTGATTTAAATAGACATAAATTAGAAAGATTTTTATTATTATCTAATAATTCAATAGTAAATCAAAGCATATCAGATTCGATATTATCAGAAAACTGTTATATCAGAGAACATTTGTCTGATATAATTGGAGAAAAGCGTTTAGTTGCAGCGAAAGAAAATATAATTACAAAGCTTAAAAATGAAGAAAATTTTTATGCAGCATCTAGTATGATGGAAGCCTTGGGGAAAATAGGGCCATGTAACGACTCATTGAATTCCATAATAGATTGGGTGAATAAAAATGCTCAAGATGCGATAAAGACAAAACAATTATTTGTTCTTAAGCATGCTAGAATTGCTATAGACAAGCTAGACGTAACAGCAGACAAGAATAAATTAAATGAATTTGACTATAAATATAGAAGGAAACTTCAGAACTATTACATATTGTGAGATGATTTATATGGGAATAAGCATAATATTCTTTTTGTGTCTATATGGTTTAATAGTGATTTAAAATCGAAATTTTTTCTGCATTTTTCATAAAAATAATATAGATACTCACGCTGCATTATTTCGCTCTGCTCACTTTCTAAAAGAACATTTAAAATAAATGATAAGCATTTATTGTAAAAGGAATAGAATTCATTTTCAAAATGATTGAAAGAATTTTCTCGTATAAGCTCCTTTTTTAGAAATGAAAAAGCGGTGACAAAATCGCTAAAATGTTTTTTGCTTATATTATGTGTGATAGATGTTTTCCTCTGATAATAATGATAATAGACATCAGAAGCTATAGATATTTTTGAAGATTTCATAATTCTTAAAAAAGAATAAATATCATCTTCATAGTAATTATTATGAATAAACCTAACTTCATCGAATTTTGGAGTTCGTAAAAAAATTTTATTTCCCAGGAGAGAACTAATTATAGTATCTGATAGATATGTCTTAGTTAGCATTTTTAATCCCCATATCGAATCAATACAATTATCATACTTGTAATAATGTCTGATTGAGGAAGAAAAAGGATCATCTGTTTCGTTACGAACGCCGCAAATACTAATATCGCTATTATTTTCTTCCATTAAAGAAATCATTTTTTTGTATGCAAATCCGTCAATCCAATCATCGCTATCGAGGAATGTAATATATTTTCCTCGAGCGTATTTCATTCCTTCATTTCTGGCTCCTCCGGGGCCTGAATTTTTTTTTGATTTTAAAAATAATATATTTTTAAATTTTTCGTTTAATTGTTCAACTTTTTTTGGACTGTTGTCTGTCGAACAATCGTCTATGATTATTATTTCTATATTTTTATAACTCTGATTAATTATACTCAAAACACATCGTTCGATATATTTTTCGTTATTAAATAATGGAACTATTATTGATAATAAATTATTGTTTTCCATAATAAATAGTTATCCATTCCCCGTCACCGGGGGATGGACATGCTTCTTCTGGGATGGAAGTTTTTCAAAATGGTCTTTTGTCTTGAGGCGTTCACATGGGTGTAAATTTGGGTGGTAGCCAGTGAAGAGTGGCCCAGAATCGACTGGATATATTTGATGTCAACGCCTTCTTC
Organism: uncultured Verrucomicrobiales bacterium; assembly: GCA_964576595.1. Taxonomy (GTDB): domain Bacteria; phylum Verrucomicrobiota; class Verrucomicrobiia; order Verrucomicrobiales; family Akkermansiaceae; genus CAZNVW01. The sequence goes on along the minus strand of CAZNVW010000060.1, from coordinate 10,642 downwards.
CAAAAGGAGGGTTGCAAAGGTATGCCGGAACGTATGCGGCGTGACCGTTTTCGTCACTCCGGATTGCGCCACGATTTTTTTGATGAGTCCGCGAACGGATTGAGTGGACAGGCCCTTCCCCAGCCGGTTGGTAAAAAACAGGTCTCCCGAGTTTTTTTTCCGCAGGCAATGTTTACGATAGGTGCGCAGGGCATCCAGGATTTCTTCCTGACAAATCTGGATCAGTCTCTCCTTGCTTCCCTTTCCATTGACTTTGATGGCGCCTTCATCGAGATCCACACAGTTGTTGCGCAGGGAGCACAGTTCAGATACACGGATTCCCGTGCCAAACAAGAGTTCGACGACGGCTATATGCCGCAGTGTTTCTTCATAGGCGGATCCCGATTTTTTCCTGTCATTTTTTTTTCGCAGGTAAAGGAAGGAGAGGATGTTTACGATTTCCTGCCGGTTCATGACAGTCGGCAAGATCATGGGCACCTTGATTTTTATTCGCAATTTACGCAAGGGATTGATGAATTTTTCTTCTTCTATTTCAATAAAATTGATCATTGTTTTGAGTGAAGCTACTTTTCGCTTGATCGTTTTTGGTTTGAAACGAGACAGGTCTCTGACATAGAGTTTAAATTCATCAGAGGAGATGGACTCAAATGGTTTTTTTTCATAGAGTTTCGTTATTGTTTCTTCGAATTGTTTCAGGTCTGTTTCATAGGCTTTCAGGGTTTTTTCGTTCAGGCCTTTTTCGTAACGGCAGTGGAATAGAAAGCGTTCGATGAGTTCTCCCAGGTTTTCAGACGACAGGTTTTTAATCATGAAGGAAAGGGAATAAAGAGAATCTAACAGGGAGCAAGTTCTTTTGTTGTTTTTCCCGATTTTAGGGGTTTCTCTTCTCTGATCTTTTTCCGATGAGCCCATCCTGTAAGAGTTCAGGCTGTTTTTGAGCCCCGTGTTTTTTTCAAGATCCGCCAGGAGCATCAATGTGGAGGGTTGTCGGTGTTTCTGCGAAATATTTAGAGAATTCTTTTTGTCTTTTTTTAGAACAGGATGGGTTTTTATGACCGCCATTTCTGGGTGAAAAAAATTCAAAGAGGGTATTCTTTTTCGTTTACATTTTATTGAGAGGTCAAGATAGAGAGCACATAATTATCTTATTATAAGATAATTAGAGTAAATTATCATTTCTCAAAAATGCTTTATGAGATGTCTATCACATCTCCGATGTTGCCTATTTGCGCCAATGGTGCAACAATTTTTACAGAAAAAAGAGCCAAGAAATGCCTTTTGAAAAACAAATTAATTTTTAGAATTTTATTTATTTTTAGTTTTTCTTTTAATTTTTCTGTCATCTCTCTTCCCCCCATTATTATCGCCATGATACGAGACATTCTGGAAGTGCTTTCCAAAAATCTAGAGGATTATCTCCAAAGCCTTTATCCCGACGAGCCTGGGAATTTTATTTCTCTGGGTTCATTGGGAGATCCCAATACTGGTACGCCCAACAAGATTTTTCTCTCTCTTCTTTGTCTGGATAGGGAGACTGCCGGGCGGTCTGCCAACAGGTCGGGTTCTACGGGTACTATTTCTCAATCTTCCCCGTCGTGGCAAATGAATCTGAATGTGATTCTCGCCTGTCTGTATGATTCTTCCAATTATCCCAAGGGGCTGCGTCTTTTGTCCAGTTCACTCGCCTATTTCCAGCAACATCTCTCTTTTCCTTTGTCAGGGAAGACACGTTTTACTCTTGAGCCAGTTACTCCTTCTATACAGGAGCTCTCCCAAATATGGGGGATTATGGGCTGGAAGTATCATCCTTCTCTGATTCTCAAGATAAGAGGGGTTGATTTCTGCGGCAAGGAGGTTGTCCGGCAAAGTAATCCGGTCACGGGTTCCGCAAATGGTGTTTCACAATAGTTTTGTTCCAGGCCATGAATTCCTACGATATTTTATTTTCTTTCAGGCTTCTTCATGATTATTATGAGGGCTCACTCTGCCGGGAGGTTAGTTTACTTCCGTCTTCTGATACAGCACGGCTTCTCAAGCGCAGGGGGCTTATTCTGCGCCAGATGGGTTCACACGAGTGGGCTGTTGTCAACGGAGATTCGAAGGAAGGGGTTATTCCCCTGTCTGAAGATGATTCTCTGGAGTTTCTTCTGCTCCGGGAGTCTCCCCTCTTCCAGTTGTTTACAGATTATTCCGGTTTTTCTCCCGGTAAAAGCCGCCGGTTTGTTCCTCAGAGCAGCCAGGGGCGTATAGAGATGGGTTCGGCAGTTCTCTCGGAAGAGGCGGATGATCTTCCCCGCGTTTTTTTGCGGGTTGAGATTGCTCTCGGCAAGTGGCTGAACGAATCGCCCAAAGGGACTCCCCCGTGGCTGGAGCTGCATTTTTCCTCCAAAAGTTTTTATTGGGAGTATTATATGGTTCCCCGAAAGGAGGTTACCGGTTCTCTGCCGGAGCTCAATTTATCTCTGGAGGATCAGGAGAAAGGAATTGAGTTTGAAAAGGTTTCTCCAGCAGAGTTTAACGGGAGACAGGTTTATGTTTTCCGCAGCAAGTCAAGGATTCCGATGCGAGAGTCTTATTTGTACAGGCTTTCTTTTAAGGAGATGCTTGTTTCCAAGACGAATGCGCGTTCGACGCAAGCGCTCGAGGAGCAAGAGGTCGAGGAGCCCAATGTCAAGATGCTTCTTCATCAGGTTCCGTTTCCCACTCCGGGGCTTTTTCCCAGCCCCACACCCGACACGCTCCGCCATGTCGTTTATTTTTAATCCCTTTCCCCACACCCTAAACACATAATCCCATTATTATGAGCAATATGAAAACACCCGGCGTTTACATTGTAGAAAAAAACGCCTTTGCCAATTCGGTGGTTGAAGTAGCCACCGCCGTTCCCGCTTTTATCGGTTATACTGAGAAGGCGGAAGATGCGTCAAAGAATTCTCTTTTGAACAAGCCGTTGAAGGTTACTTCACTGAGCGAGTTTCAAAAGTACTTTGGCGGCGAGCCCAAGACGAAATTTTCCGTCAAAAAGCGTGCTGTAGAGAGTATCACCAGTGCAAATCCCGCCAAGGGGACTCTGTTGAATGTCTCAAGTGAAACTGTTTATGATATTTCCCGTCCCGACAATTTCCACACTTTGTATCATCACTTGTGCATGTTCTTCGCGAATGGCGGAGGTACTTGCTATATTGTGTCGGTAGGTCATTATGCCGAGGCTTGTGATGCCGACAAGCTCAAGGGCGGTATTGAAGCTCTTGTCAAGGAGCAGGAGCCGACGATGGTTCTTGTCCCCGAAGCGACTCTTCTGAAGGAGGCCGACTGCCTGTCCGTCCAGCAGCAGATGCTGATGCACTGCGGCAAGATGAAGAATCGTATTTGTCTTCTGGATGTCTGGAACGGCCAGTCTCTTGAAGGAAGTCCGAGTTCCGTCGAAAATTTCCGCAGCGGTATCGGAGAGAATTTCCTGAATTATGGCGTGGCCTATACTCCCTGGCTTTTGACTTCTGTTGTTTCAGACAAGGATATGAGTGTCGAGCATATCGCCTATGATGACTTCAAGGAGATTGCAGAGAAATTTATCAGCGAGACTACTACTCCTACGGCTCGTGAGAAGTATATGCTCGATCTGATTCAGGAGTATGTTTCACGCCATCCCAACGCGACTATTGCCGAAGGCGATACGGATAATCGCTGGACTGAGGAAGAGGCTCAGATCAAAGGCAGTGATCTGCATCTGATCATGATTCAGAACTGGCCTCTCTACAAGGGGATCATTGATATGGCAAAGGATACTCTCAATGTTCTGCCTCCGTCTTCTTCCATGGCCGGTGTTTATACGATGGTCGATAATAACCGCGGCGTCTGGAAGGCCCCTGCCAATGTCACTCTGGCCAATGTGGTGAAGCCCACCGACACGATTACGAGTGATACTCAGGAGGATCTGAACATGCCCATGAACGGCAAGGCTGTCAACGCCATCCGCTTTTTCATTGGAGAAGGTGTGAAGGTATGGGGCGCCCGTACTCTGAATGGCAACAGCGGTGACTGGAGATTCGTCAATGTGCGCCGCACGATGATTTATCTGGAAGAGTCTGTCAAGAATGCCGCCCGCGCCTATGTTTTTGAGCCGAATGACGCCAATACCTGGGTCAATATGAAGAGTATGATCGGCAATTTCCTCAATAGTGTCTGGAAGCGTGGCGGTCTCGCCGGCGCCACTCCGGAGGATGCCTATTCCGTTCAGGTTGGGCTGGGAGAGACGATGACGGCCGAGGATATTCTCGACGGTACGCTGCGCATTACGGTGCTGGCCGCCATTTCCCGCCCGGCAGAGTTTATCGAAATCACGTTCCAGCAGCAGATGCAGAAGAGCTAATTATGCCGGTTCAGATAGTTCACCATTATTCATCAATTATTAACGTATTATAAATCATGTCAGAAGACGGATCTACACAAAGTCAAGCGATCTGGCCCTTGCCGGCCTTTTATTTCAGCGTCGAGATTACCGACGTTCCCACGATGTCCTTCAAGGAAATTTCCGGTCTGGACGCCGAAACGGAGTTTATTGAATACCGTAACGGCGACAGCAGTACTTTTTCCAAGATCAAGATGCCCGGGCTGCAAAAGAACAGTAATATCACGCTCAAGAAGGGCATGTTTGTTTCCGATACCAAGTTCTGGGACTGGTACAAGGAGATAAAGCTCAATACGGTCAAGCGCCGTACTGTAACGATCAAGCTGCTTGACGAGAGCGGTTCCCCGGTCATGACCTGGGTCGCGACAAACGCCTGGCCGACGAAGGTCAGTGTAGATGGCTTCAAGTCGGATGGCAACGAAGTGGCCATCGAGACTCTGGAGCTTGCTCACGAAGGCGTCTTGCTTCAATCCTAATCTTATTCTTTATGGGTACGATCCCTGATTCACTATGGGGTCCTCCGCCTGTATCCTTCTTCTTCCGGGTGACTTTTACAGCTCTTCCTCTCATTTACAGCGCTTCCTTCATGGAGGTATCCGGTCTGGAAATGGAGATGGCGACAGAGAGCCTGGAGGAAGGAGGTCAATCAGATTTCGAGTACAAGCTTCCCAAAAGGAAAACGCATGGGAATCTTGTACTGAAACGATCTCTGCATCCTCTTATAGAGCCCTTGAATATATGGCTTCACGCTAATCTTGTTCTGAATAAAAGAATAGAGCCCATGCTGGTGACTGTCTCCCTGTTAAACAGTTCCGGGTTACCAGTTTCCGCATGGAGCTTCACCAATGCTTATCCGGTGAAGTGGTCAGCAGGTACTCTGGTCTCGGACCGCAATGAGATGATGACGGAGCAGTTGGAGCTATATTACAACTCAATGTACAGAATCATTTAGTATGTCACTTGTTATCAAGGAAATACAGGTAAAAATGACCGTCGAAAAAAATGTTCTCTCCAAAGAGATACTTTCTCAGGAGAGCATTGATCGTATTAAAAGAGAGGTTCTGGAGTCGTTGAAAAAGCGTTCTTTCCGGGAACGGGTAATTTCTTCCCGGAAAGAGCGCTGATTCCCATTTCAATCATGCCTCTCAAATGTAACTACACCCCATGAACAAATTACAATTTACTACTTATTCAGATCCCCAGTTCAGGCAAAAGCAGAACGGGCCTATTTCTCTGCAAATCAATCCTACTTCCCTTAAGGTTAACAAGGGAATTAAATATCAAAGTAATTCGGATAAAGGTACGTCCGAAAAAAGTCTCGATTTCGAGGGATATAATGAAGAGACGCTCTCTTTTGACGCCATGCTCGACGGTACGGGAATCGTTGATGAAAATCAGGGAATTGCCGGTATTTCCTCTTCTATCATTTCTTCAGGTTCCGACAAGACAGATGTAGATTTTCAGATAAAGAGTCTTGAAGAGATGCTTTACAAGTATCAGGGCAATGATCACAAGCCTGCCTATGTAGAGATTCTCTGGGGCAAATTCTGCTTCAAGGGGCAATTGAAGGATATGAATACAGATTATCTGATTTTCTCCGACGAGGGCGTTCCCCTTAGAGCCAAGGTTTCCTTCACTTTTTCCAGATTTGTTTCCGATCCAGAGCGTCTGAAGCTGGAGAACAGGTCATCTCCCGATATGTCTCATCTTGTCACTATAGGAGCAGGCGATACGCTTCCTTCCCTGTGCCATACTATTTACGGTAATTCACAATTCGCGGCAAAGGTGGCTCGAGCCAACGGGCTGAGCGGGTTCCGCTATGTCACTCCGGGGACAAAGCTTATTTTTCCCCGTCTGACAGGAGCGCTCTAGCTATTTGATATCATGGCTACTACTCCAAAGGATTCGGATCTCGTTTTTTCCTCTGTGCTTTATAGTAACGGCAATAGGGTAAAGGATCAGTTCATTCTCGCTTCCGCTTCCATCCTGACCGGTCTCAATCGAATCGGCAAGGCCACGTTAAAGTTTGATGCCGGGGACATCTCAAAGCAGATGTTTAAGGAAACGGACGATGATACGTTCAAGCCCGGTTCCAAAATTAGACTGGACGCCGGGCCGCTTGGCAAGGAGAAGCCTCTGTTCACCGGCAATGTGTCACGTCTCAGTATAGAGGTTGAGCCGGGATGCCGTGCCAGGATGGTGGTGGAGTGCAGAGACTGCGCTTTTCCCGCTACGCAGGGGCGAAAAAACAAGGTGTTCGAGAAAAAGAAGGATAGTGAGATTATTCAGGATGTCCTGGGAAAATACGGTTCCGTCTCGGTGGACGCTACATCCGTCAAGCACGAGTCCCTGATTCAGTATGCCTGCACAGACTGGGATTTTGCCTTGTCACGAGCAGATGCAAACGGGTTATTCGTTCTGGTCGATAACGGGAATATTGAGGTCAAAAAGCCCAAGCCGGATGCCTCACCTGTGTTGACAGTGACTTACGGTGTCAATCTCCGGGAGCTGGACGCAGGTTTTTCCGTTCAGGATCAATATCCAAAGGCGGAGGCCGTTTCCTGGGATCCGGCAAAGCAGGAGGCCAGCAGTGTTGTTGGCGAGAAGCCCAAATTGAACAAGCAGGGTAATCTTTCTCCGGACGATTTGAAAGGGGGCGATTCCCTGTTTTATCAGACGGCAGCCGCGATTGACAAGGAGTCTCTGAAAGCATGGATGAGCGCCCAGTCCCTGAAGGCGGGTCTCGCCCGTTTCCAGGGGAGTCTTTTGATAAAGGGCAATTCGGATGTCAAGCCGGGGAGTCTGATAGAGCTGTCCGGTCTGGGTACTCGCTTCAACGGCAATGCCTTTGTCGGCTGGGTCGAGCATTTGATTGAGAGTAATCAATGGACTACCCGGATAGGGATAGGAGCGCCCGCCTCAAATATTACCGAGGAGCCCGATGTGTCCGCCCCTCTCGCCGGAGGATGGCTCCCCGGGATACAGGGGCTTCAGATCGGCAAGGTCAAGTCATTGAAGGATGATCCCGCCAAGGAGAGCCGCATTCTTGTCGAGTTTCCTCTGCTCAAGGCGTCGCCGAATGCCTTGTGGGCCCGCTTGTGTACTCTTTATGCCAGCAAGGATGCAGGGTTCCTGTTTCCTCCTGATATAGGAGACGAGGTTCTTGTCGGGTTCCTGAATGATGATCCGGGCAATCCCGTTATTCTTGGTTCTTTGTATAGCAGCAAGGTCGAGCCCCCCGAAGCTCTGGATGATAAAAACGCGAAGAAGTTGATTATTACGAAGTCAAAGATCAAGCAGGTTTTTGATGATGAGAAGAAGACGCTGACGCTGGAGACTCCGGACAAGGTCAAGATAGAGCTGAATAACGAGGACAAGAGTATATCCATGAGTGTCGAGAAGAACAAAATTACCCTGAGCAAGGACGGTATCGCGTTTGAGTCCGACAAGGATCTCAAGCTGACGTCCAAGGGGGATATTGTTCTGGAGGCTGCCGGCAAGGCGACTTTGACGGCAAAATCCGATGTCTCGCTGAGCGGGGCCAATGTCAAGGCAGAGGCCCAGGCTGGTTTCACGGCAAAGGGTAATGCTACCGCAGAGTTGTCCGCCTCGGGTCAAACCGTCGTCAAGGGCGGAGTGGTCATGATCAATTAATTTTTAATTTATATCATGCCCTGCGCCGCAAGAGTAACGGATATGCATGTCTGTCCCATGCAGACTCCCGGGGTTCCCCCCATTCCCCATGTAGGAGGCCCCGTCATAGGCCCGGGGGTATCGACTGTGATGATCGGCAAGCTCCCTGCCGCAGTGATGGGGGATCAATGTGTCTGCACCGGTCCCCCCGATCTTATTATCAAGGGCTCCTCCACCGTCCTGATTGGAGGCAAGCCCGCCGCCAGAATGGGCGATCAAACCGCCCATGGCGGCACCATTCCCGCAGGATGCCCGACTGTGCAAATAGGCGGGTAAACAAATCAAAAAAACATATTCCCTTAATGGAAAGGAAAACAACATGAATTCAGAAGATAGCTCATTCCTGGGTACAGGCTGGGCATTTCCCCCCACTTTCGTCTCCGGTCCCGTCCCGACCACTATGGTCACAAACGACAGTGACATTCAGGAGAGTCTCAGCATTCTTTTCTCCACTATTCCCGGAGAGCGTGTGCATCGCTACGATTACGGCTGCAATTTAAGGCCGTTTTCCTTCGAACCTCTTGACGAAGGAACCAAAACCCAAATCAAAAACGAGATAGAAAAGGCCATTCTCCTGTTTGAGTCAAGAGTGACGCTCAACGGCATTACTTTGAACGACGAAGATGAAAATGTCCTGAAGATAGGGATCGATTATACGATCCGCCTCACAAACCAAAGAAGCAATATGGTCTATCCCTTCTATCTTGGAGAGGGAACCAATGTTCAAATCTGATTTTTACCCATGTACACTATCGCTTGCAAAAATGAACTGAGCCGGGAGCAATATCGTCTCGAGACGACCAATATTTCCGCTTTTACCGCTCTGGAGCAGAACTGGCATTCCCTTTTTCTGTGGGTTCTGGAGATGTTGAAGAAAGCGGAGGATTCTTCCGGAAATACCGGGCTGCTCCATCCCCAATGGAGCGTGCATCCTCTTGCCGTTCTTCTGGATATAGGTGCCCAGGATCTGAAAGAAGCCGGAGAAAAGTTCGCCTCCTGTCATACAAAAATCAATCAGAATGAGCAGATTGCCTTCTGGCAGGCTAAAATGACGGCCTGGCGCGACAGGCTCGACGAGTATTCCGCCGTTCATTCCGGCTGGGAGTCCGCCAAGGTCGCAGAGGATATCGCCCTGATGCTTGAGGACGCGCTTACTCAATCCGGACAGATTGTCGAAAATATTCAAAGAATCGCCGTTTATGAGGAGGATGGAGAGTTGATTGACGGGGGGACACCTCCCCAGGTTACTCAACGTCTTCAAATACAGATATTCCGTCTTCTTCTGATTTCGATTGAAAAAATAAATGAGAAGAGAGTTTCCTATATAGAGCGTCTGGATCAGTGCGGCGACATGGATCCCGCCATGGCCGTCATGGTGACATTCCTGAGGAATTATGGAGGTCTGATACAGCAATTCAATGCCCGCTGGACGCGCTGGGTGGATTATTATTTGAATGAGATTTTAAAAACGCGCAAAAAAAAGGCGATCGAGGACAAGACCTGGCTGTCTGTTGTTCGTGCTCAGGATGGGCTGCCTCTCATGCTGCCGAAAGGGACTTCTTTTGCCGGAGGGCAGAACAAGGATGGCACTCCCCTGATTTACAAATCGTTGCAGGAGATAGAGGTCAATGAGTGGAAGCTCGAAAAATTTGTTTCTCTTTCTCTTTCGAGTGATGTTCCTACTCCGGTTTCCCTGCTTTCTCCGTCAGGGAATGAGTTTGTTACTTCCCACACACGCAAGTTTCTTCCGCTTGAAGGCGACGGTACGCCCCGAACGCTTTTTGGCAGAGAGGGAGACGGCGTCGAGCCCGCGCAATCCGGCTGGATGCTTCAGTCTTCTCTTTTGCGTTTGAAAGAGGGCAGCCGGATTGTTCAGTGTCTTTTTGTTCTGGATTCCGATTCACGGCAAAAGTTGAAAGAGCTTCTTGATTTGCTCAGCGAAGATAGTTCGCAGGGAAGAGAGATGAAGATCCGGTTTTTTGAGAAGGCATTCCAGACCCGGCTCAGTACCGAGGAGGGATGGCTGGAGATTGATAACAGGATGGAGTACGACGAGGAAAAGGGCTGTCTTCTTATGGAGGTCAGGCTTGAGCCGGATTTTGCCGCTACATCTCCCTGCAACAAGGATATGCACGGTATGGAGACAGAGCAGCCAGCCCTGTGCGCCGTGATGAATCCCGATGCCTGGCTGTTCCCCTATTCCTGGGCGTCCGAGCTTGTCTTCGAGCGCATTATTTTGCGCAACAAGGTTTCAGGTATGACTTCTCTGAGTGTACGCAGCGAGCAGGGCGACGCCGATCCCTCGTCTCCCTTTTTCCCCTTCGGGGTGCCGCCTCACAAGGGCGCCAGGCTTCTGCTCGGATGCGCGGAGATAGCCGGCAAGCCTCTGTCCGAGGTTCGCGTTTCCTGCAACTGGCAAAAGCTGCCCTCAGATCCCAAGGGGTTCTCCGGGTATTACAAGGCCTATCCCGGAGGGATAAACAATTTCTCCTACAAGGTTGTTCCCCAGTGGAAAAAGAATGGAAAATGGAGACAGGGTAC